>DFDY01000120.1:368-24155 GCA_002368955.1 Bacteroidales bacterium UBA3816 | reverse complement strand
TGCGACAGCTATACATGGCACGGCACTACCTACACCGCCAGCACCACCGCGCCCACCTTTATAGAGCAAAACGCAGTGGGCTGCGACAGCACGGTGACGCTACACCTGACCGTCAACCATAGCAACACTGGCATAGACAGTCAGGTGGCTTGCGACAGCTACACCTGGCATGGCACCACCTATACCGTCAGCACAACCCAGCCCACCTACGTAGAGCAGAATGCCATGGGTTGTGACAGCACGGTCACCCTTCACCTGACCGTCAACCACAGCAACAGCGGCATTGACAGCCAAGTGGCCTGCGACAGATATACTTGGCACGGCACCACCTATACCGCCAGTACCACAGAGCCAACTTATATTGAGCAAAACGCTATGGGGTGCGACAGCACGGTCACCCTGCATCTAACTGTCAACTACAGCACTGCCGGAACAGAAAACCAGACCGCCTGCGACAGTTACACCTGGCATGGCATCACCTATACCACCAGCACGGCCACCCCCACCTTTGTCGAGCAGAACGCCGTGGGTTGCGACAGCACCGTTACACTGAATCTTACTATCCATAACAGCACCCACGACAGCTACAACCAGCAGGCCTGTGACCGCTACACCTGGCATGACACTACCTATTCCACCACGGGGGTATATTCATATGACTACACCAACTCGGCAGGCTGTGCCAGCACCGACACCCTCCACCTCACCATCAGCATCCACGAAGACACCTCCTATTGGGTGACCGCCTGCAACAACTACCGCTGGAACGGTCAGACCTATACCACAGGGGGCGTATACACCTACGACCATCACCAGCCCGGCTCCATCTGCACCAATGTCGACACACTGTACCTGACTATCAACCACAGCAACACCGGCATTGAAATCCAGAACGTCTGCGACAGCTACACTTGGCACGGCACCACCTATACTGCCTCGACCCAAGCCCCAACCTATGTAGAGCAGAATGCCGCGGGCTGCGATAGCATCGTCACCCTCCATCTGACAGTACGCAACAGCAATGAGGGAGCCGAGTGGCACACCGTGTGCGACAGCTACACCTGGCATGGACATAACTACACCGCCTCCACCGACAGCCCCACCTACACCACCACCAATGCTGCGGGCTGCGACAGTGTGGTCACCCTCCATCTGACTGTCAACTACAGCAATACTGGTATTGACAACCAAACCGCCTGCGACCGCTTTGTTTGGCATGGCAACACCTATATTGTCAATACCACCACACCCACCTATACCGAGACCAATGCGGCGGGTTGCGACAGCGTTGTCACCCTGCATCTAACGGTTCATCAAAGCGACATGGCCATAGAGAACGTGACGGCCTGCGACAGCTACACTTGGCACGGCACCACCTATACCTCCAGCACCACCACGCCGACCTATCTCACCCAAAATGCTTTTGGATGCGACAGTCTGGTACTGCTCAATCTCACTATCAACCGTAGTACCCATGGGGATGAGTATGTCACCGCCTGCGAGGGCTACACCTGGCACGGCAATACCTACGACAGTACGGGCACTTATCTCTATAACTATGTCAACGCCGTCGGCTGTCCCAGTGTAGACACGTTGCACCTGACCATGAATAGCCATGTCCATGAGGTCTACCATGTGGACACCTGCGATGCCTATTTATGGCATGGTACCTACTACACCACTAGCGGCACCTATACCCACGACTACAATGTGGAGGGCTATAACTGCAACAGCGTCGACACCCTTTACCTGACCATCCATAGCAGCACCTCCAACATTCAGGTGGTCTCTGCCTGCGAAAGCTATACTTGGCACGGCACCACCTACACCTCCTCCACCAACGCCCCCATCTATGTGGCACAGAACTCAACGGGCTGCGACAGCGTGGTCATGTTGCACCTAACCATCAACCACGGCAGCAGCGGCATTGATAACCAGGTGGCCTGCGACAGCCTTGTATGGCACGGCACCACCTATGCCTCCAATACCAACACTCCCACAGCCATCATGCAGAACCAATATGGCTGCGACAGCCTCGTCACCCTGCATCTTACTATTAATCACAGCACGACCGGTATTGAGGAACAGACCGTCTGCGACAGCCTTGTATGGCATGGCACTGTTTACACCGCCAGCACCTTTAGCCCCACTTTCCAAACTCAGAATTCTGAAGGCTGCGACAGCGTGACCACACTGCACCTGACGGTCAACCACAGCAACTATGTTGTGGAGGACCACACCACATGCGGCGGCTTTACCTGGCACGGTAATACCTACACCACCAGCACTTCACTGCCCACCCATACGGCCACTAACTCACAGGGCTGCGACAGTGTGGTCAACCTGCACCTTGTTATCAGCCCACTCGACACCGTGGTGGAGAATTTGGTGGCTTGCGACAGCGTTACCTGGCATGGCGGATTCTACACCATGGACACCACCACACCTACCTATACCTACACCAGCAGCCAGGGGTGCGACAGCGTGGTCAACCTGCACCTTGTGGTCAACCACAGCAGCGCAGGAGCTGAAGTGATTGCAGCCTGTGACAGCATCATCTGGCACGGCAATACCTACACGGCCAGTACCGACACTGACCATGTCACCCTCACCAACATGGAGGGTTGCGACAGCACGGTCACCCTGCACCTCACCATAAACCACAGCACCTCCAGCAACTATGAGGTGACTGCTTGCGACAGCCTCATCTGGCATGGGAATGTATTTAACCACAGTACCGACACGACCACCTTTACCACCCGCAACTCGGTGGGTTGCGACAGTACGGTCAACCTGCACCTGACCATAAACCACAGCACTGCCTTTGACGATTACCAGACAGCCTGCGACCAATTTGTATGGCATGGGGAAACCTACTACCAATCTACCGAAGGTCCTGTCTACACCCAGCAGAATTCTGTTGGCTGCGACAGCGTGGTGACACTCCATCTGACCCTCCATTATAGCACTCATGACACCATTGTCGACACTGCTGAAATCACCTACACTTGGCATGGTAACACCTACACTACTAGTGGACAATATGACTATATTGGCCAGACCGTTGAGGGATGTGACAGTATCGTTACGCTAATGCTCACCATCACCCAGCCCGAAGGCATACACTCTGCCGACCAGACTCTTCTATTCAAAACTTATCCTAATCCTACCACTGGCATGGTTACCATAGAGGGGTTGCCCATCCATAGGGTTGAAGTTTACGACAACGCGGGCCGCATGGTGAAGGAGCTGACCTTCTCTTCTCCTGCCGAAACCACCCAATTTGACCTCACCGACCTACCTTCGGGCGCCTATGTCCTACGCATGGCATATGGCCATGGCACAGCGGTATGCCGATTGATAATTCGAAATTCTAAATACTGAATGGTTGCCTACAGATGAATTCTGAATGTCTGATGCCCCCATCATTCACTGAGAGAAGGACTGATGTTTGACAAGTAAAGCAGACGGCCCAATTTGGCACTCAGAGTAGATGGCCAAAGGAACCGTTGCTCACCGCACATATATAGTGACAAGCAGAAAAATGGGGATTTGAAAAGTGATGTGATAAGATACTAAACAAGGACAGACACTGTTATGGAAAGCAAACATAAGATGGCCGGCACAATAATGCGTTTGAGAATAATTACCGTCTGTCTTCGGATGTCGATAATACCCTCAATCAGTCATTAGAGCGACACTTGGTCATGATGACCTCAATTCAAGGTCTATTTTGCCTTATCAGCATTTCTATAGGCATCTTAGCCACTTCCCTGTCTTGACGTAGCGGGCTACGTCAAGACAGGGATGCAGCCAATCTGCTTGAAACAAATACTAATCTGACATAAATCCTTACGACCGATTTGGGATTATTTCAACCAAAAACATGGATTGTCTGCTTGATGCTTTGTTTGTGTTTTTTAACAGTTAACATGCAATATTTTTTTTGTTTTTCATACATAATAACGTCAATAATGATTGGCTTTTTTTATTGGTTTTGATTGCTGCGAGGGGTCGTTCTGACCTCTCGCTTTTTTTGTTTCGTTTAGGGAGGGACTACTATACCCAAACTGGGACATTAGGTCAATGATTAACCGCATTTGCCGTAAAGAAGCCTCAAAGAGGCTTCTTTACGGCAAATGCGGATTATCATTTTAGTTTATTCTCCTGGAATGAGAGCGACTGCAATGGCCACGGCAATCAATATGCCACAAGTGAGTAGGGTGGTGGTGAAGATGTTGAGGTCGCGTACTTCGCGGCGAGAAGCTTCCAGTTCACGTTGGATGGAGCCTGTGTTGCCGCAGTATTGTTGGTAGTCGTCTGGGTTGCTGACTTTGCACTCGGTGACGTTCATTTCTTTCAGATAGACTTCGCCGGTGATGCTGCGTTTGTAACTATATTTGGTAGAGTAGGAGATACTCTGGCCAGAGGGATTGGTGAAGGTGTGGCTGTCGTAGTTGACGAAGTTGTTGTCAATCTTGTTGCTGTAACCAGTTTTGCTGTTGTAGGTTTGGTCGGAGACAACCAGTTCGTTTTTTTCTACGGATGATTGGTTGGTGAGGCGGTAGCCACTCTTATTGAGGTCTACGGCAATTTGGTCGTTGGCACTTTTGAAGGTGGCTTCGGTGGGCACATACAAGGTGTGCATACAGCTGGTGGCTAAAAATGAAAAGGCTGCCAGTGCGATGATGTAAATTTTTTTCATTCAATAATCCCTGATACGTGTCGGGCGCAACTGTAAGTGTTATTTTTTGATTTTGCAAAGATACGAAAAAAAAACTTTTTAATGATTTTTATACTAAAATAGTATAGGGGGAATTTTAGTATGGCAGTGTTTTAGTGTAGGTTATTTGTTGAAATATTATTGCTCTTGATGGGTGTCATGGTGCTCCTGCTGATGGCGTTTGGACTCGATTTTGTGCACGAGGGTCATGATGGCAGCAATGGCTAGAATCCCTATGGAGAAGGCCCATGGGTTGACGTTGCGCGACCCTCCATGTTTGACTCCAACGTGGGAGAATAAGATGCAGAAGGCAATACAAACCAGTATGGCGATGGAGTAGGTGACTATTTTTTTCATGATGGTTGAACTATGTTTTAGTCGCAAAGGACATAGATGTCGTTCCGTGGGTTGATGTAGAGTACGGGCATGTGTGCTGAGTTGCGTATGGTGCGGTGTTCCTGTACGCCCGCAACCCATTCCACTATGTCGAGGTCGCGGGTGTCGGTGGTGACACTGATGAGCAGGCCGCAACCCGATGCTGCCGCACTGTCGCAGATGAGGCTTTCGGGGAAGAGGGCGTGGCCGCTGACCAATTGGCTAGTGTAGCTCACTCCGAGGCTCTTGAACAACTTGTTCATGAAGATGACGTTGTTGTTCCATTTGTTTCGTAAACCTTCATCGCTATAATGGAAATGCATCATCATGAGTTGGCTGCGGTTGAACCGTGCGAAATAGCTGGCCCAGATAAGTTTGTCCTTGCTCTCCTTGCGAAAGTCTATTCCGAAAGCCACGCGGTCGTATTGGTGGCTGTTGGAGAGTGGAGTCTGCACAGTAAGGTAGGCAATCTTGCATTCGTTGAAAAGGCGGAGCAAGGTGCGCGGATGGGTGGGTGAGCCTTTGGGAGCAGAGGGGTTGACGGCGGCGACGGCCAACACACCATTGAGCAGGGAGGGTAGGGCATCGATGACTTCTTTGAGGTTGCCCTTCATCAGCACATGGGCCGGCTTGACCTCCGTTATCTTGGCCTCGATGGCAAGGATTTCTTTCTCTGCCTCGGAGACGGAGGGTGTGCCATATTTCGGGTCTTCGACGTATAGCAGAATGATCCCTTTGTTGAGCATCCGGGCCAGATAGACCGAATGGCTCACCACCTCTTCTTTCATGGAGAGGTCTGTAAGGCAGGTTATGACGAATTGGTCTTTCATCGTATGAGTGTGATGTCTCCTTTGAGGAGGTTTTCGAGCCCGGCTTCGCATTTGATGCGGCAGTAGTAAGTGTAGACTCCGGGCAGACACCAGTTGCCGTTGTAGCGTCCATCCCAGCTGTCGTTGATGTCGTGGGTTTCATATACTTTTTCTCCCCAGCGCGAGTATACGGCAAGATGGAATTCCAGAATCCATTTGCCTTTGAAGGTGAGGCGGTCGTTGATGCCGTCGTCGTTGGGTGAGAAAGCATTGGGAATAAACACATCGGGGCTGCCGCAGTGGATTTCGGTGCAATGTATGGTTAGGCCACCGCGCCACGAGCAACCCAGACTGTCCACTACGTAGCACTCGTAGTAGGTGAGGGAGTCGACGGGAGTGGCAATGGGATTAGGCGAGTATGGCTGAGAGAGGGTGGAGGCATCGCTCCAGGAGTAATTTGCCCCAGGTTTAGGGGTGACATGGAGGCCGACGCTTTGCGAGAGGAATATTTCGTTAGTGTCGGCCCAGACTCTTATTTGGTTGAGCAGGGTGTCGCGTATGATGGTGGCACTGGTTGAGTAGGGACACCCGGCTGTGTCGGAGAATTGGATGGTATGGGTGCCCGGACAGAGGTTTTCTATCAGACTGTCGGTGGTTTCTCCTCCGGAGTAGCCATAGGTCAGCCGAATCCATCCATCGCAGTTGTCATCGCAGAGGATGGTGTCGGCTTCGAGACTGTAGGTTAGTCTTGGCGGGTCGGATAGCATGAAGGAGATGGTGTTGGTACAGTCACCGTTGACAATTTCAAGTATGTGTTGCCGCCCGTCGGCCCGCAAGCCGCTGAGGACGCTGTCGCCCGGCTGCCCGTCCCAATAGATTTGTGCTTGCCCTATGATGCTAGCTTTGAGGTGGACGACAGCATAGCCGTCGCTATAGTTGGGACAACTGGGATTGTGCACTTCGAAAGAGTCTATGTTTGAGACATAGTTCACTTCGAAGGTGTCGGTTTGTGAGCAGTTCCTATCCTGTGAGGTAGTGCGGACTATGTAGATGCCCGACTGGCTTACATAGGGGTTGGCCACCGTTGGGTCGGACACTTGGCCCGTAACCCATTCATAGGTGCATCCAAGTCGGGGTTGAGGTCCGATTTGTGTGAGTTCGCCCTCACACGGAGTTAGAAGGACATGCTCCCCTCGGTTTGGGTTAAGAACGCAGACTTTGATGAAGGTAGTATCGGCCGTTTTGCACCCGTTCTGCAAGAGTGCTATTAAGCGTACATTATACGTTCCGGATGAGGTGAAGGTATGTGTTGGATTGGTCTCGGTGGAAGAGGAACCATCGCCAAAGTCCCATTGATAACTTTCTCCACGGCCCGTGTTGCGGAAGTTGACGGTATAGGGTGCGCAGCCCACGGGGGGCACTATGCATTCGGCGACAGGATAGTCGGTATGGATGGTGAAGCGGAAGACGGCATTGTTGCAAAGGCTGCTTTCGTTTTGGTCGGACCACACATTGGGGGTAGTGGGGAAGGCGCTGGCACCATGACAGCTGGCACAGACACTTTGGTAGAGGGTGGAACGACGGTCTAGGCGCGAGGTGCCACCGTCTACATGGTCCCGTCCACCTTGGTTGTCGTCGGCAAAGTTTTCGCCGAAGAAGGTGGAGTAATCCAGTTGCGAGGCTTGGTTGTCGAGGGCCAGTATATAGAAGTCTTGGCCATCGGTGTTTCGCTGATAGGCGTCAGGGGTGGTCTCCATTCCATGGCAGCTGCCATTGTCGAAATTGCTGACACAGCTGCCCACATAGTCTCGTCCCCAGCCAACGGCATACACTCGGTCGCATATGTCGGCTGCAAAGGCCGTGGGGGAGAGGTTGGGATGACCAATGTTGGTGCCAAAAACTGTGGACCAAACCCTGCTGGTGAGGTCGGGACTGAAACGCGACAAAAGGTTGCCGGCACCAGGCGTGTTATAGTTGGCGTTGTATATCATGGTGCTGCCGTCTGCCTTGGTCTGTCCATAGATGAAGACTTGGTCGTGCTTGCCTGTACGGACAAAATATATTTGGTCGTAGGCGGAAGAACCATAGTAGGTGCTGCTAATCAGACGGTCGCCATTGTAGGAAATTTTGCTGATAAAACCATCGGCACTGCCTCCTCCATAGGTTGGTTGGAAGACTCCGGGAGTGGTGGGGAAATTGGTTGAGTTGGTGCCACCGCAGACTATAATATTGTAGCTGGAGTCAACATCAATGGAATAGACGGCATCGTCTCCGTCGCCTCCCAGATAGGTGCTCCATATGATGTTGCGGAGATTATAGTCCAATTTAAAGACAATGCCGTTCTGCTTGAGTGGGGGATAGATGTTGACGCTGCCTTGGGTGACGGGGAAATTAGTGGAGAAAGTGGTGGAGCCGATATAGATATTGTTGAGGTCGTCGGTGATTATTTCGCCACGGGCGCCGTCGCCATAATTGAAGTAGAGAGAATCGTTGCCACACATGATGGTGAAGGCTGTGTAGTAATTGCGATAGTTGAGCCCGTCATTACCATTGCCACCAATGAATGTCGAGGCCTGGAGTTGGGTGCCGTCACTGGAGAATCGGCTGACAAAAATATCAGATCCATTGGGATAATTGACGTAGGTGCCTCCTTCGTAATGCAGAACACTGCCCCCGTTGAAGGAGGTGTCGTAGGCATTGGCGGTGGTGGGAAAATCGCGCGAGCCGGTGGTTCCGAAGATGACCAATTCGCCAAAAGAGTTCACAATCATACTGTGGGGCATATCGGCGTTGGATCCTCCCAGATAGGTGGCGAAGATGCGCTGTGACCCTGTGGAGTCGAACTTGAAAATGCCTATATCGCCGTTGCCATTAAAACTTTGGTCATAGGCACCTGTGGCAACAGGATAGCCTGTACCGAATACTAGGCCTGATGTATATGTGTTTTTCTCAAAGTCGTAAGTGGCTGTCGTGCCCCAGTTGTCGGCACTGGAACCAGTGTAGGTGGAGAAGTGGAGTACGGGGTCAATGACTAGGGGCAGAAGGGTATCGTAATCGCCTACTACAAATGTGACCTCAGTGCCTTTGAGACGGTATCGAACATCTATTTCACAACGGCCAGTGTCCATGTCTTGGTAGGCAAATGGGCTTAGTTCTACTATTTCTCCTACAGATGTGCGTATGATAAGATTGCCCGCAGAGAGATACATTTTTTCCGTTCCTTCGTATCTCATGGCGATTGCCGAAGGACTGGTGCCGGGGCTGATATAGAAGTTGTTCTTGAGTGCATGCTGTGCCATGCGCACATCCATATCTATACCCGGGTATAGGCCTTTATAGAGAATAGTCTTGTGATGTGGCACTCGGCTAACCCATCGGTCGGGATTGCTGCCTAAAAAATAATTGTCGTAGCCTTCGGTTGGGTCTACGTCCTGTCCCGAGACAGAACACTGCTGGCTGCATCCAATGAAATGAACTTTATAGGCATGTGCCGGACCTCCATGATGATGGGCATGCCCTGCCTCTTCTACTTCAGGTCCTTTAATGACAAAAGTGAAGCCATTCTGTTCGGCAAAAAAGGCAGCATGGTTCATCTCCGCTTTAAACAAGAAAGGAGCTTCCCATTGCCCCATGTTTTCGACAAAATAGATTCTGTTACCAGTGCCCAGAGTGTCGCGTTGTCTGGCTTGGGCTTGAAGAACTGGAAGGCTTATCAATAGCAGTAAAAGGGTGTCCCGTAGGGCACCCTTAATTGTTATTGACTTTAGACCCAAAGGCCTATTTGAGCACTTCGATGACACCGTTATGTTCTATGTTGCCTTTGTAGCCTTTGCCGACAAACCGATAGAAGTAGGTGCCTGCCGGGCTGTTGGTGGCAGCGGGATCCCAGAAATCCTCTACTCTCATGATGTTGGCTGCATGGAATACCCTTGAGCCCCATTTATCGTAAATGTCAAGCTGGTTGATTGGGTAGGCAAGGCCTTCAACAAGGTTTTTGATGACAAACCTGTCGTTGATGCCGTCTGCATTGGGAGTTACCATGTTGGGGAATTCCAGCTGGTCGTTGATAATTAGGATATTGTTCTCGATGGTATCGCTACAGACCGTCAGGATGCCGCTGGGGCCCCGGTTTTCGGTGCGTGCCAAGAGGCGGATGGAGTAGCTGCCGGAGATGTCGTCGCCAACGGGTGGCTGCCAGGTGAAAGTGGGATTCTTCTCAGTGGCAGTATGGAAGGAATAGGGGTTATTCTTGTCATACTGTATCTCCCATCTATAAATATTGGTACCGTCGTCCGGGGTGGTCGTGTTGTTGAGTGCCACACTGGGGTGCAGTACGGTCGGGTAGACAGGATCCCATGAGAACTGTGCCTTAGGCTGCGGGAACACCGTCACTAGACCAGGATAAATGAGAGAGTCCTTGCAGCCGCCTTCGCTCTCGACGTAGTATTTGAAGTCGTAAGTACCTGCGGCATAGGAGTGGCTGGGGTCTTTCAATGTCGAATAGGTACCGTCGCCAAACACCCAACGATATTTGTAGCCGTTTTTACTGGTGTTTACAATATTGATGGTAAGAGGTTCGCAGCCTTCCAAGGGGTAGATGCCCGGGTCGAAGTTGGGTATGGGCTGAGGCCGCACCTTGACTACTATGGTGTCGCGGGCAATACATTGTATATTCTTTTCTCTATTGATTGCTTCTACAACGTAGGAGTGGTCGCCATTGGTATTGGGTGTGGTGGTGATAATGGAAGTAGTTTCACCGAAAGGTTCCCAGAGGTAGCTGTAGTTATCGTTAGTATATTTGTCGGAAGCATTAAGTGTCATTGTGGCCACATCGCACAGGAGGGTGTCGTTGCCAAGTCTGGGCAATGGAGTGCGCACAGTGGAGATATGCGTAAGGGTGTCCCAACGGCAGCCAAATTCGTCATAGATTGAAAGTTTGATATTGAAGTCGCCACTGGTGTCGGGCGAAGAGATATAGGCTGCGGTGCTGTCGTTCCATCTTTTATTGATGATTAGACCTCGGTAAAGTCCGTCGTAGAAGTCGGTAGCGTAGTTTGTGTCGGGACGCCATACTACCGAGTCGATGCCGACCTGATAGTCGCAACCACCGCCTGAACTGATGTTGCATAAGTCCATGGACCAGTTGAAAATCCAACCGTTATCTTGCCTCCAGCGGTCACAGATTTGAATCTTCCATTCACCTCTTAATGGGCATCCGACCAAGGTCGAAAAGTCGTCAGCCGGAATATAGTACATAGACATGCCCATATGGTCACTTGAGTCTTTGGTATTTTGTGCCAGCACTCCGGCATTTTCTCCGGCATTTACGAATGGAGGTATCATGATGGGGATCTGAAACATTTGCGAGTTTACATGGCCATTCGAGGCTAATCCTGCGCCAACAGGTTGATCGGTATTGCATGGTTCATCATTTACAAGAGTGTATTTTTCATTACGAGAAAAGCAGTAGTTCCAACCAACACCCCAAGGGTTGCAAGTCGAGTCGCAAGCGTCATTGTCGGGACTATGAGTACATAAATTGTCCCAAGTATCCCAATTAGGTGATGACGTGGCAGGGCAGCCCGTATATGTACCGCCTCCACCATAGGTTCCTTCTGGATAACTAGTATATCCTGGAGGCGCTTCGGTAGAGATAGTTCGTTCATCTTTATATTTTAAGTAGGCTTTTCCGTTATTGGGATTAGACAGTTGGTCATAGGTAGGACATAAGATGGCCAAACTGTAGTCAGCCATAAAGGAATGCTCGTAGTTGACACAAATGGAACATATATCGTTGGCCGACTGAATCAGACGTCCTTCGGGAAATTCGTCGAATGTTACAGGGGCTACGTAACAAGGTGTTTCACAGTATTCTCCGTCAGGTATAAAGGTTCTTATATCGTTGGTTTTAGAAACGACTTCGGCAAATTTAATCTTTTTTAGTGTGAGTGTTCCATTGTCGCCTTCGTAACCCACATTAACCATCAGCGAGTCATTGTTACAAATTGTCGCAAGGTCAAAAATAGTTTTGATGGGGTTTTGAGCCACTCGCACCTGTACTGTTTCATAGTTGCTCTGCTTGCATCCATTCACGTCGGTTACCGTAAGGACCACATTGTAGCAACCGACTGTTTTGTACCCTCCATAGTCGATTACCGTGTGGTTGATGCCCACATTTGTATCGCTTGTGCCAAGAGCCCAATAGAATTTACTTGTGGCATCTTCTGGGGTATAATAGTTGAGTGCATTGGAATACTGGCCATGGGCATGGAATCGGATTTGCTGCCCCATACATAAGAGGGCTCCATCTGTCCATCCTATAGTATCTACTCGGATAAGGTTTTCATGCCCTTCTTCCCATCGACCTGCACCAGTGTTCGTATCGGTGATCACCCATATTGAGTCGAACACGGAGTCAATTGAGGTAGGCAGTGGGGTGAAAATGCAGGTGTCTATTATATTGCCTGTTTTATCTAATCGTTCGTAAAAACGGTCGATAAGGCCAACTACGTGCTCGCAGGGTTTTGCACACAAGACGTCTAGGTTGAAGCCAGCATGAGGAATGGTGTCGTCTTCGTGAATAATGGAAGAGCGAAAACGCACACATAGCATTCTGGAAGTATTAGAAGGAGTGATAAAGTATCTTCGGTTTGTGTTGTACTCATATGTTGAGTTCAGCTTTGTCAGTAATGGTGCAGTCGGATTGGGACCATCATAAATGTACAATGTGTCGTAAGGTCCAATGTCAAAAGCCTTTATGTCTATTGCGAGAAACGTGGTGGCCGAGTCGGACGAGTCGCAGACTGACCGTATGGTGATATAGTAGTCATAACCATGTCCGTAAGAGCCAGCTCCTCCACCATCGTCGTACAGTATCATGCCTACGCCGTCAATGGTGTCCCCATTGTTATCAGCTGTTAGGCTGATGTGCTGGATGTTTTGTGCCATGGCACTTCCAACACAACCCAGGCATAAGAGGATTACAAGTGTCGCTATTTTTTTCATGATATTATTATTTTTTAATTATCTAGTGTGATGTTCGATTTCATCAGAACCTTTTTATTTGTATATTTCCGATTCGTCGATTCGGCCGTAAGCATCATTGTATGTCCGCACTCCCAGATAGCGGTTGGTGCTTTTGTGGGTGTCGAAGAATATGGTGTGGCCTTTGTCTTGTATCTGGAAGTTGATAAAGTCCCAAGCATAGTAACTAAAGACCTCTAAGTCAATCTCGAAATTCTCGTCGGGATGCTCTCCTGTGAGGAGATTGGTGAGGGCCTCTATTCCAAACACCATAGCCCCTTCGGGCACGCTGTCGCTTAGGAAGAATGTGTTGTATGAGAACTGGCAACGCCATTCAAGCTTAGGCTGGGGATAATCTGATAGGCTGATGTGATTTGCTTCCAGATAGGGGCGAACAATCTCGGCACAATTTTGTGCATTAACCTTGCATCCGATGCATGTCATTGCAACAAATACTATGGATAAAAATAACTTTTTCATTGTTCTATTCTTTTTCGTTATCAAATTCTTTTTACTGCTTTAATTAATTCTTTCTACTTAATAGAGCCGAAAGGTTCGATTTAGTTACCCCTAGACCCCTATTTTTTAACTTTTTTTACGAGTTCTTTTGAAATTTGCGTACCAAGGCCATCAAATATCCCAAAACCAAGAAGCCTCCGGGTGCCAAAATGAAGAGCAGCATGCCGTCGTTGCCACCGATGATGCTGTGACCAAACACGGCACCGCCACCCAGCAACTCACGGAAAAATCCAATCAGGGTCAGTGCCCATGTGAAACCGAGTCCCATAAACAATCCATCCAAGAAGGAGTGGCCTACATTGTTCTTCGAAGCGAAAGCCTCAGCACGACCCAGTACGATGCAGTTTACAACAATCAGCGGGATGAACAGACCCAGTGTTTCGTATAGATCGGGCAGGAATCCCTGCATCACTAACTGTACGATGGTTACAAAGGTGGCAATGACCACGATGAAGGAGGGAATGCGAACCTTGTCTGGTATGACCGACTTGAGCAGAGAGATGACCGTGTTGGACATCATCAGCACAAACGTGGTGGCCAAGCCCATGCACATGCCGTTGATGGCTGAAGTGGTGGTGGCCAAGGTGGGGCACATGCCCAAAACTAATACCCATGTGGGGTTCTCTTTGATTAGTCCGTTTTTGATGATATCAGAAGTTTTCATTATTCATTGCCTCCTTTCTGGTAGATTTGATATGCATTGTTGATGATTTCGCAGAATGCGCGAGAGGTGATAGTAGAGCCGCTGATGGCATCGACTTGGCCACCGTCTTTTTTCACCGCGAGGGGAGTGGCAGGGTCCATGCCGATGACATTACCTTTGCTGCCCTCTTGAAACCAGTCGCCTGCCTTGGCTCCCAATCCCGGAGTCTCGGCGGTCTGCAGTATCTGGTAGCCTGAAACCTTGCCTTCGGCATCAAAACCCACCATTGCCACCAAATCACCGCCAAAGCCTTTGGAACTCTTGGCCTCAATGGCCATGCCAACCATGTTGCCTTGTGCGTCGACAGCCTTTGTGTAGTTGTTACCGTCGATGGTCACCTCTTTCAGCTGGTCGTAGGTGGGAAGTACTGCCTTGATAGCGGCCTCGGTCTTGGCCTTTTGAGCCTGAGCAATGGGCTCAGCTGTTACATTACTTACTAAAGCCAGTGCCAATGCTGCCACCACAGAGATACAGGTGAGCACCACCAGCATATTTATTAATGTAGATTGAACTTTCTTAGCCATAGTTGATTATCTTTTAATAGTTAATCGTTTTTCTTACTAACAAGCAAATCTTGCCGGTTTGCACCATCTGTTCAACAAGGGGGTGACGGCATTCATCAGCAGGATGGCAAAGCTGACACCTTCGGGATAGGCTCCCCAGTTGCGTATGATGATGGTCAGCAAGCCGCATCCGAAGCCAAAGATGAGTTGTGCCATCTTGGACATGGGCGATGTGACCATATCGGTTGCCATAAAGCAGGCACCCAACATGATGCCGCCAGTGAAGATGGTCATGACGGGGTTGAGGAACTGCTCGGGATTGCAAAGCCACAGAATGCCGCTGAAGATGAAAGCGGTACCGATGAAGGCCACCGGTATGTGCCAGGTGATGACTTTGCGGCACAGCAGATAGATGGCACCAATGAGGATGGCTATGGCGCTCACCTCACCAAATGAGCCACCGACGTGGCCGAGGAAAGCATCCATCAGGCTGGGCATGTCGCTCAGTCCGCTCTCTTTGAAAATACCTAGGGGTGTGGCTCCAGAGGTGGTGTCCAGCGACATGGGGAACCACTTACCTACGGTGGGCCAGGTGGTCATCTGCACGGGGAAGGAGATGAGCAGGAAAACACGTCCCACCAGCGCGGGGTTGAATGGGTTCTTGCCCAAGCCGCCGAAGGTCATCTTGCCCACGCCGATGGCCACTAGGGCACCGATGGCAATAAGCCATATCATATCGGCCGTGGCAGGCACATTGAAGGCCAGCAGCAGACCAGTGACTACGGCCGAGCCATCGCAGACGGTGGTGGGTACTTTGAGCAGATATTTCTCAATGAGCCATTGGAACAGGCAGCAGCAGACTACTGAAACCAGGCTGATGAGCAGGGCGTTGAGGCCAAAAAAGGCAATGCCGCAGAGCAGCATGGGCACCAAGGCCAGATTGACACGCCACATGATTTTTTTCGTCGATTCATCGCTATGAACATGCGGGGAACCCGATATATTTAATAGATTCATATTATATATGTTTTTTTCTTATGAATATATTTTGCTTAAATGATTAGTGCTTCTGTGCGGCCATCCAGGCGCGGACCTTGTTTTTGCCCAGACGTATTTCGTCCGTGAGGGGCTTGTTGGCGGGGCAGCTGAAATAGCAGCAGCCGCATTCGATGCAGTCAAGTATGTTGTGCTCTTTGGCCTCTTCGACACGGTTGTTCTTCACCAGAGCCGAGAAGAGATAGGGCTCCAGCCCCATGGGGCAGGCGTGCATGCACTTGCCGCAACGGATGCAGTTAGTTTCGGGATTGCGACGGGCTTCTGCCTCGTCCATCACCAGCACACTGCTGGCACCCTTGGTGGTGGGGGCATCGAGGTTGCTGATGGCCTTGCCCATCATGGTGCCGCCGCTGATAACCTTACCGGTGGTTGCGGGCAGTTCGCCGATGGCGTGCTTAATGATGTCGTTATAGGTGATGCCTATGCGGCATTGGTAGTTGTGCTGGCTGGGCAGTTTCTTGCCGGTGACGGTCAGAATGTTTTCAATCAGGGGCTTGTTCTTCTGGATGGCCTCATACACAGCAAAGGCAGTGCCCAGGTTGCTCACCACGCAGCCCACGTCGATGGGCAGTTTGCCGCTAGGCACCTTGCGTCCAGTGATGGCGTTGATGAGCTGTTTTTCGGCTCCCTGCGGGTATTTCACCTTCAGCGGCTCAATGACGATGCCTTCATACTTCTTGGCTGTCTCGGTCATGAGCTTGATGGCGTCGGGCTTGTTGGTCTCGATGCCGATGTATGCGTTGGGCACACCCAATGCCTTGCGTAAGATGCTGGCTCCGACGCAGACCTCCTCGGGATGTTCCATCATCACACGGTAGTCGGAGGTGAGGTAGGGCTCGCACTCGGCACCGTTGATGATGAGGTATTCGGCCTTCTTGCCTTCGGGAATGCTGTATTTGATATGGGCGGGGAAAGTGGCGCCGCCGAGGCCCACAATGCCCATCTCTTTCAGTTTGGCCACAATCTCCTTCGGCTCCAAGCTGCATTCGCGCTTGAGGTCGGGCGTGCGGTCGATGCTTTCCATCCATTCGTCGCCTTCCACGTCAATGTATATGGCGGTCTTGGGCAGGCCGACGAAATCCTTGCAAACGTCTATCTTGTTCACGGTGCCGCTCACGGGCGAGTGAATGTTGGCACACATGAAAGTCTGTGCTTCGGCAATCATCTGGCCTACCTTCACTTTGTCTCCTTTGGCCACGATAGGGGTGGCGGGGGCACCCAGGTGCTGGTTCATCAGCACGGCCACCTGTTTGGGCAGAGGCATGACCTCGATGGCGGCTTGGGTCGATATTTTATTTTCTTCGGGGTGTACACCACCCATTTTGAAAGTCTTCATGTTTCGTTCCTTTTGTTGGGGTTAAAGGTTATTGGTTGTTGGCAGGGGCCTTCACAGGTTCGGGAGTGGGAGCCGGCTTGTCGGCCACTGGGGCGGTTGCGGGTTTTTCGGCAGCCGGAGCCTCGGGCTTAGGTGCGGCAGGCTTGGGGGGCAGGGGAGGGAAGTTAACGGCGTGGATGGCTCCGGTGGGACATTCGGCCACGCACTTGCGGCACATCTTGCAGACGTTGAAGTCTATGTATGCCAAGTTGTTCTCCACAGTGATGGCGCCGAAGGGGCAGGTCTTGGCGCATTTGCCACAGCCGATGCAGGCGGCGCTGCAGGCCTTGCGGGCTACAGCCCCTTTCTCCTTGTTGCGGCAGGCAACATATACGCGGTGGTCCTTCGGACCTTTCTTGCGGAGTTCGATGATGCTGCGCGGGCAGGCTTTCACGCAGGCACCGCAGGCAGTGCACTTGTCTTGGTCAACAATGGGCAGGCCCGTCTCGGGGTCTATACTCAATGCACCAAACTGACAGGCGTTGGCGCAGTTGCCGAAGCCAAGACATCCGAACATACAACCGCTCTCGCCGGCATAGACCGTATTGGCAAAGGCGCAGTCTTTCAAACCGTCGTAGTTGTTCTTGGCGGCGGCATTGGCGCAGGTGCCGTTGCAGCGCACCACGGCTACTTTGGGCTCGGTGGCCTCACTGGCACATCCCAGCACGGCGGCCACTTTCTTGGCCACCTCGTCACCGCCCACGGGACAGAAAAGTCCCTCCATGTTGCCCTGCTTCACAAAGGCCTCTGCCATGGCGCGGCAGCCCGATTTTCCACATCCGCCGCAGTTGGCCCCCGGCAGCACCTCGGCCACCTCGTCAATGAGCGGATCTTCTACAACCTTGAACTTCTGTGCGACAAAATACAGTAGAATGGCGAAGATGGCACCGATGATGCCTAGCGTCAGTACTGCAGTCAAAATCATGTTGGTCATTGTGTTATGTGTATTTTGTTTATTATTCTTGTCAATCTGTTTTATCTTGCAAAGTTACGTTTTTTTTTTGAAATGACAAGCATTATTATATTTTTTCTATTAGAAAAGATATCAACAACCCCGTTTAATATTTTTTTTAGAATAAATAAATGATAATTGAAAAAAAAAGTGTATTTTTGCAACGTCATTTTTATAACTTTGAACATGAGCAATATATTAGTCGGTTTCGATTTTTCCACAGGTTCGGCCTATGCCGTCGACCTTTCTATAGACATTGCTAACCGCTCCGGTTTGGACCTCCGTTTGGTTTTCGTTAAGGATAAAGACCAAGACGAAGTCCCTGTGCGAGAGGAAATAGAACGCCGTAATGCAGGTGTGGCCCATCTGCTCAAAGGCATCAAGATGGACTACGTCATCCGCGAGGGCAAAGTGTCCGAAGAGCTGGCCAGCCAGGCCGAGGCCGATGGGTCAGAACTGGTGGTGGTAGGCACCAACGGCCTCTCCGGTTTCAAGAAAAACTTCATCGGACGCAACACTTATAGCACTATTGCCGACAGCAAGTGCCCCGTACTGACCATCCGCGAGGACTTCAACTTCAACAAGACGCTCGAACACATCGTGGTGCCCATCGACAGCAGCCCCGACACCCGTCAGAAAATCCCCTATGCAGCCCGCTTTGCCAAGACCTTTGGCTCCCAGCTCCATGTCCTTGGCCTCTACACTAGCGACAACTCCACCATCAAAGGCATTGTGGACGGGTATGTCAACATGGTCGACAACTACCTTGAAAAACAGGGCGTGAACCATGTCACCCAGTGTGTCTCTGCGCCGAAGAACCTCACGCTCACCACCCTTGAGTATGCCGACCAAATCAACGCCGACATGATAGTCATCATGACTGAGCAGGAGTCCTCCCTCTCCTCCATGATTCTGGGCACCTATGCCGAGCAGATGCTCACCCTCTCCACTCGCCCCATTCTTTCCGTCCGCCCCGTGCAGGTCAATGGTCTGGCCAAATAGCTGTTTTTTTAACATGAAGAAATACTTTCTGTTGTTCACCCTCGTCGCCATGACCAGCACCCTCTGCCTTGCCCAGGGCTACACCCCCGGAGGCAATCGCAGCCGGGGCCATATTCAGGTTGTGGGCGACGTGGCTGTGGCCCAGCTAGTCAAGCGCCATATCGAGCTCAACGAGCGCGTCCGCACCATCCCAGGCTACCGCATCCAGGTGGCTTCCCTCTCTGGCACCTCATCCAAGAATAGGGCTTTCGACATGAAGGAGCGCATCCACATGAACTATCCTGGAGTGGAGGCCTACGTGGTCTTCGACGAGCCCAATTTCAAGGTCAAGGTGGGTGATTTCCGTACCCGTCTGGAGGCCTACGTTTTTCTTCAGCACATCCGTGGCGAGTTCCCCGGCACCATCATCCGCGACAATATTTATCCCACCCAAATCAATTGGGACGAGATGGTTCCCGAGTCCGAAGACGACATCTAATACCCAACAGGGCATACCCCTTTTCCACAACCCCTAAGGAACCAAGGCCAGCCCTTGATTCCTTTTTCATTTGCCCCCTCTAGTTTACATATACGTTGAGTCCCCTATTGAAAAGGGCTCTTTGGCAAGCTTGCATTGGGGACAATAAGTCCTACCTTCTGGCACGCTTTTGACTCGCTTATATAGCGGGTGGGTTACGGGTCGGTATCTATTCGGGAGCGGTCCTGAAGTGTTTCTAATGTGGCGTTGCTATGAAAAAATCATCATTAATAGTGATGCCATTTGTTCAAAATGGTTATTATTGGCTACCTATTATTTTGGCTATAGTTGGTACTTTTGCATTCTGTAAAACAGAACTTTAAAAGTATATAACATGAAGATTAGATTGTTGTTAGCTACTCTTGCTTTGACTGTCTTGCAGTCCTCCTTCCAGATGGCTGGAGCGCAGTCCCGCGACTCAGTGCCTGCCTATCCGCCCGATTTGGGGGCTTCCGTCCGCCACGATGCACCTCGTCCTTCGCGCCTCACCCTTGGCGGCTATGGCGAGGCGACATATCAATATAACTTCTTCAGCGACAATTTCAACCGCTATAAGTTTCCCGCAAAGTATGCCGATGCAAAAGGCCATGGTCGCGCCGACTTGCCCCATGCCGTGCTGATGCTTGGCTATGACTTCGGCCATGGCTGGTCGTTCGGCACCGAGGTGGAGTTTGAGCACGGCGGCGTAGAAGCTGCCGTGGAGATGGAGGCCGACGAGGCGGGCGAGTTTGAGAAAGAGGTGGAACGCGGCGGCGAGGTAGCGTTGGAGCAGTTCTGGCTGCAAAAGACTTTCTCGCCCAAGGCCAACCTCCGCTTGGGCCACATTGTAGTGCCCGTGGGTGCCACCAACAACGCCCATCTGCCCAATCAGTTTTTCGGTGTTTTCCGTCCCGAGGGCGAGAACACGCTCTTCCCCTGCACCTGGCATGAGACCGGCATCAGTTTCTTCGGTCGTGCGGGACAGTGGCGCTATGAGGTGCAAGTGATTCCGGCCCTCAATTCCAATATGTTCGATAAAGCCAGTTGGGCCAACAACGCCTCTGCCTCGGCCTATGAGTTCCGCAGTGCCAACAACTTGGCCCTGGCCGCCCGCATCGACAACTATTCGCTGCCGGGTTTGAGGCTGAGCCTGAGCGGCTATGTGGGCAACACCTTCAACAACGACATCCTCACCTACAACAATTCGCGCTATGCCGACGTGAAGGGCACCGTCTTCATTGGGGCCTTCGACTTCTTGGGTCATTGGGGCGATTTCACCCTTCGCGGCAATGCCGACTACGGCTATTTGGGTGATGCTTCGGCCATCTCCACCTTCAACACAGGGTTGGACAACAGCAGCAACTCGCCTTATCTGCACACCCTTGTGGGCCAGCAGGTCTATGCCTTGGGTTGCGAGGCGGGCTATACCTTGTGCAAGAAATTCACCCCCTTTGTCCGCATCGATGCATACAACTCCTATATCCCTGCCACCACGCAGGCCAACAGTTTCCTTTGGACCGCCCGTCGGTGCTATGCCGTGGGCCTCAACTATCAGCCCCTGCCCGAGATAGTGATCAAAGGCGAGGTGGGCTATCGCGACTTTGCCCAGCAGTACAACGATGAGCCTTGGGTGGCCGTGGGAATCACCTGGGCCGCTTTCTTCAAGAAATAATGAACAAACTAATAATACAGCATTATGATTAAGACCTTTTTCCATCGTGCAGCCCTCTTGGTTGCCACCACAGCAGTTGTAGGAATGGTTAGTTCCTGCAAACCTGAATCCACCGTAACTGATGAGAATGCCCAACTCAAACAAAACCTCATCGACACCTATCTCAACTCCGTCATTTCCCCCACCTACACCAGCCTTGCCAATGCCTCACAGACCCTTTATGAGCAGTTGACAAACCTCCGCAACAATCCCACTCAGACCCAACTGAATGCCGCCTGCGAGACTTTCCTTTCTGCCCGTTCCTATTGGGAGAAGAGTGAGGCTTTCCTTTTCGGTCCTGCCGGTGATTTCGGCATCGACCCGCATATCGACAGCTGGCCACTGGATGAGGCCGCCTTCAATAACACCATGTCCAACCAAGCCCAACTGGCCGACCTAGATGGCGAAGAAGGCGACCAATATGCTGCCACCTACATCGGCGAGGGGGCCCTTGGGTTCCACGCTGTGGAATATATCCTTTTTGCTGAGGGCGCTCCGAAAAACATTGCCAATATCTCTGAGAACGAACTCATTTATGTCAAGGCCGTTGCCGGAGACCTGCGCAACCGTTGTTTCCAATTGGAGGTGAGCTGGCTGGGCGACCAGGCCGCGACTGAACATGTGGCCCTGATGGACTCGCTGGAGTTCAACATCACCGTCAACGGCAGCGACAACAGCTATGGCCAGAACATGTCCAACGCCGGCAACCCCGGCAGCACCTATGCCAGCCTAACGCAGGCCGTTATGCAGATAGTATCTGGTTGCCTCGACATCACCGACGAAGTGGGCACCAAGAAGATCGGCATGCCCTATTTCGGCGAAGACATCAACTACATCGAGTCCCCCTATAGCCGCACTTCAATCACCGACTTCTATGGCAACATCATCAGTGTGCAGAATGCCTATTTTGGTGGCATTGAAGGCAACCGCCACGAGTCGGTCTCCCTCCACGCCCTCATTAGCAAACTCAATCCTCAGGTGGATGCCGAAATAACGGCCAATATCACTGCTGCCCTTGAGGCCATCAATAACATGAAGGCCCCCTTTGCCCTCAATTATTCCGATGCATCCTGCAAGTCGGCAATCGATGCACTGTCTACCCTCACCGAGTCGCTCGAAACCGCTTACGATGTGCTTCGCAATGAGTGATTTATTAATCTTTATCCAAAACTTCTAGTACTATGACAAAACGTTTTATCTTACCCCTTTGTTGCCTGGGTCTGTTGGTGGCCACGGGCTGCAAACAAGACGATGTGGAGATAGCCGATGATTTGGCCTCTCAAATCGAAATTGAGACCTACGCCGGAGGCCGTCTTGGCACCACTTTCAACACCTCGGCCTCTGCCTATGAAGACCCCACCCCTGCGGTTGAGAATGCAGGCATGACCAACAAGTTCCTTTATGGCGAGTATTTCTTTGAGCGCACTTTCACTCAGGACAATGCCCCCTTCAACGGTCTCGGCCCCCTCTATGTGCGCAGCTCCTGCATCGCCTGCCATCCGGGCTACGGCCACGGCAAGCGCATGGAACGCTACCGTGCCGACGATTGGGGCAACGGCTATTTGCTAGTCATATACAATAAGTTGAACGACAACTATGTGAGTTGTGTCACCGGTATGCCCCAGACCAAGGCGGTGGCTCCTTTCAAGGCCCCTATTGATGAGGAGGGCATCCATATCTCCTGGCTGCCTTATACCGATGAGTGGGGCAACACCTTCCCCGACGGTGAGACCTACAGCCTCATCTATCCCGAAGTCACCATCGACGAGGATGCTTTCTATGTGCCACTTGATATCCCCTACGCCAATATGGGAGTTCTCTTGGAGTCCACTATCGGCATTTACGGCACAGGCTTGATAGATGCCATTCCAGACGATTCCCTTAAGGCGCAGTATATCAAGGAGACGCAGGACGGACGCCTTCCCCATGGCCTCAACCCCGCCATCTGGAACGGCACCGACTGGGCCAAGACCTACGCCAACACTGGTCACCCCCTGCGCTATACCTATGCCCTCTCCCGTGGCCCACTGCAGGATGCCCCGGGTGCCAATGCCATATGGAACATCACCAATGTCACACGCAGTTCCAAGCCCAGCCACTATATGACCACCATCTATGCCACCACTGCCTCCCAGGACCCCGAGGTGCAGGAAAAGTTTTATGACTACTTCCCTCAGTACCGCACGGAAGCTGGTGTTGAGCAAGACATATACAACTACCTTATGGGTGTTAATGTGCCCGCCGACATGAGCGACGAGGACTACACTAACTTTATGATTTGGCACCGCGGTTTGGCCGTTCCTGCCGCACGCAACTTGGCCGACACCACCGTTCAGCGTGGACGCAAGCTTTTCCGCGAGATTGGGTGTGCCTACTGTCACCGCCCCTCTTGGAAGACCGGCGAGGACAACTTCACCGACCCCACCGGCTTCTTCCGCGATGGCGACAGCCGTCTGCCCCGCTATCCCTATCAGACCATTTGGCCCTATAGTGACTATGTCCAGCACAAGTTGATGATGAAGAACGACATCCGCACGGGC
>DFDY01000120.1:0-242 GCA_002368955.1 Bacteroidales bacterium UBA3816 | reverse complement strand
GCACGACTGCCGCGCCCGCAACGTGGTCGAAGCCATCATGTGGCATGGCTCCAAAGACAGCGATGCCCGCTACTCGGTGGAGCAGTTCCGTAAACTTTCCAAATCAGACCGTGAAGCCGTGGTCAAATTCATCAATGCCATCTAACATGGTCAAATCTTTCTTTGGTTATTAATGAAGGCGGCCCCTTGAGGGGGCCGTCTTTGTATTTGTAAATCTGTGTTAAGTCGGTAAGCAAAATTAA
>DFDY01000189.1 GCA_002368955.1 Bacteroidales bacterium UBA3816 | reverse complement strand
ACTATATCTATCACGCGCAAATCAGGACGGGCAGTCATACCACTTTGGGTATAAAAACCGAATTGAATGGTCTGTCCCACTATCACACGCCCACTGTCGGGGCGAAGCTGCTCGGTCAGTAGGTTCAAAAAAGTAGACTTTCCTATTCCATTTGGACCGACAATGCCTATCTTCTCCCCTTTTTTGAACACATAGCTGAAGTCGTCCACCATCTTGACACCGTCGTAGCTCTTGGTGACGTTATACATCTCCAAAATCTTGCCGCCGATGCGCTCGGTTTTGACCGTCAGCTGAGGGCGGGTATCGTCGAAACGGGTGTGTGCCTTCTCTTCCAATTCATAGAATGCGTCAATGCGAGCCTGAGCCTTGGTGCCACGTGCCTGGGGCATGCGCCGCATCCAGTCTAATTCGGTCCGGTACAGACTCTTCGCTTTCTCTACCTTCACCCGCTCATTATACTCACGCTCAGCCTTCTTCCGAAGGTAGTAGTCATAATTGCCTCGATAGTGGTAGAGACGACTGTTGTCAATCTCGTATATATCTTGGCAGACATGGTCGAGGAAATAGCGGTCGTGCGTGACCATCAGTATGGCCAGTTTCTGTCGCGAGAGGAAGTCCTCCAGCCATTCAATCATCTGGATGTCGAGGTGGTTGGTGGGCTCGTCGAGGAGCAGCAGATTGGTATCATCAATCAGGATACGGCTGAGAGCCACTTTTTTCTGTTCGCCACCACTGAGCATCTGCATCTGCTGGTCCAACTTGTCGTCCAACTTCAGACGGCTGAGTATCTCCTCGATGCGCTGCTCAAAAGTCCATTCATCCTCGTGCTCCGGACGTTGGGCCGAATAGACAAAACTGCGAACCGTTTGATGGGGCAGCAAATCCGGCTGTTGTGGTAGATAAGCCATACGCACATCGCCTCTGAAGGTAACCTTACCGTTGTCTTGCAGAGTCTTCCCCGTAAGGATATTGAGTAACGTAGACTTGCCATAACCATTGCGTGCGATAAGGGCGGTCTTCTGTCCGGCATTGATTCCGAAAGAGATGTCCTCAAACAGCATCTTGTCGCCATAAGACTTAGTCAGGTTTTCAACAGTAAGAAGTGCGTCAGCCATATACTTATTTATTCTTCATGCATCTTATTAATACCCATATTTTTGCTGCCAGTGAGCACGCAACTGACGGCGGGTTTCTTCTTCACGAGGATTCTGACCCGGCTCATAAAACTTCATTCCACGAAGCGCATCGGGCAAAAATTCCTGATCAACGAAATTGCCTTGGTAGTCGTGGGCATATTTATATCCGTCACCATAGCCCATCTGTTTCATCAGCTTGGTCGGGGCATTACGAATATGCAGCGGCACTGGCAAATCGCCCGTCTGCCGCACCACCTGCTGGGCATTGGCCAAAGCCATATAGGTACTGTTGCTCTTCACCGACGAAGCCAAATAAACACAGCATTGCGACAGCGTGATACGGCATTCGGGATAGCCGATCTTGGTGACAGCCTCAAAGCAGGCATTAGCCAAGAGCAGCGCATTGGGGTTGCTATTGCCGATGTCCTCCGAGGCAAAAATAAGCATCCTTCGGGCAATAAAGACAGGGTCTTCGCCTCCCTCTATCATGCGGGCAAGCCAATAGACTGCTGCGTTGGGGTCGCTGCCACGCATCGACTTGATGAAGGCACTGATGATGTCGTAATGCATCTCGCCTTTCTTGTCATAGAGAGCCAGGTTCTGTTGGATAACCTGAAGGGTGTGAGCATTGTCTATCACCACGGGGCCGGCAGGGCTGTTGTTAACCACCAGTTCTATGGCATTGAGCAACTTGCGCGCATCCCCTCCCGAAATGCGAAACAGAGCCTCCACCTCGGGGGCAGACACTTCACGTCCTTGTGAAGCATAGTAACGTAGCGCACTATCCAGCAATTGCCGCATCTCTGCCTCGCCAAACTCTTTCAGTACATATACCTGACAGCGCGAGAGCAATGCCGAGATAACCTCAAATGAAGGGTTCTCGGTAGTGGCACCTATCAATGTGACGGTGCCTCGCTCAACAGCCCCTAAAAGCGAGTCTTGCTGGCTTTTCGAGAAACGGTGAATCTCATCAATAAACAGGATGGCCCCCTCTTCGGTCTTAGCCTTCTCAATCACTTCGCGCACCTCCTTCACACCGCTGCTGATAGCACTAAGGGTGTGGAAGGGACGGTTCAGCGTCTGGCTGATGACCATGGCCAGCGTAGTTTTGCCGATGCCTGGAGGACCCCAGAAAATCATCGACGGGATATTGCCGCTATCAATAAGCGTGCGCAAAACAGCACCTGGTCCCACCAAGTGCTGTTGTCCTATATAATTCTCAAGGCTTGTTGGCCTTAGAACCTCTGCAAGGGGAATCATCTCACCGCACACTATAAGATTAGCATCGCATCGCCATAGGTGGAGAACTTATATTTCTCACGAATGGCGGTCTCGTAGGCCTGGCGGACGAATTCGGGTCCGGCAAATGCACTCACCATGATGTATTGCGATGACTTTGGGTGATGGAAATTCGTCACCATCATGTCGGCAATAGAAAAGTTGTAGGGGGCGAAGATAAACTTGTTGGTCCAACCCTCATAGGCACTAATCTTGCCCGCAATGGTCACGGCACTTTCCAGTGCTCGCATCACGTCGGTGCCCACCGCACAAATCCGGTGCCCGTTGGCCTTGGTTGCCATGACGGCATCGCACACCTCCTGCGAAATGTTCATCTCTTCGGCATCCATTCGGTGCTTGGAAAGATCTTCCACCTCGATAGTCTTGAAGTTGCCCATGCCGCAGTGCAAAGTCAGTTCCAGCCACTGCACATCGTTTATCTCAAAACGTTTGAGCAACTCACGGCTGAAATGGAAACCGGCAATGGGGGCTGCCACAGCACCTTCATGCTTGGCATAGATGGTCTGGTAGCGTTCGGCATCGAAATTCTCAATATTTCGCAGCGCACGCAGTTCGTCGGGCAGCGGCGTATGGCCCAAACTACGGATATGCTTGATAAACTCCTCGTGCGTGCCGTCGAATAGGAAACGCACCGTGCGGCCGCGCGAAGTGGTGTTGTCAATCACCTCCGCCACGAGCGACTCGTTCGGACCGAAATAAAGTTTGTTGCCGATACGTATTTTGCGGGCAGGATCCACAATCACATCCCACAGGCGCATGTCTCGGTTCAATTCACGTTGCAGAAACACGGTGATGCTGGCACCCGTCTTCTCCTTCTCGCCATAGAGCAAAGCCGGAAACACCTTGGTATTGTTCGCCACCACGGCATCCCCTGGTTGCACATACTCTATGAGGTCTTTAAATATGCGGTGCTCTATCGTCTTGGTATCACGATGAAGCACCATCATGCGGGCCTCGTCACGTTGCTTTGAAGGTTTCTCAGCAATCAGCTCCTTCGGAAGGTAGAAATTGTAATAAGACAGTTTCATTGTATCACTTTTTGGCCTCGCAGCAGTGCGAAGCGTAATTCTAACATCTTTACTATCCCCTATTTTTCAAGGTTTGCGAATATTGTAACGAATAAACCCCAGCTTTATTATATATATCCGAAAAAAAATTATCTGTGGCAACTTATGAAACTAAAAGGTAAAAAGTAAAAACTAAAAGGTAAAAACTAAAAGGTAAAAACTAAAAACTAAAATACTAGAGTTTGACAAGTCTCTTTTCCGATTTAATAGTAAGCATCATGACGACCTTGCAAGATAAAATATGGCTATATTTGAGTCTTCTGGTGTCCTGAAAGGCCAAAACACATCTAGCCTAGGGCATCGCCCTAGGTGATTCAATGAGCCATCAGTCGCACCTTGTAAGGGCAAAAGTAAAAACTAAAGGCTCTAGTTTGATAAAAGAC
>DFDY01000019.1:998-14883 GCA_002368955.1 Bacteroidales bacterium UBA3816 | reverse complement strand
CTACGCCGAGATGGAGAGACTTACATATGAAAGGGTGTGTTATGTTACCAAGATGAAGAAGAACCTGACATTCCGCACCTTGTCCTCAACGACACTGGTGACTCATGGCGGCCTGGTGGAGATGACGATCAGCATGGTACAATTCGCCAAAGACGATGTCGTGCACACTGCCCGCATGATAGAATTCTGGAACGAGGACGGAAAGCATGCCACGTTGCTGACCAACAACTTTGACCTTGCCGAACAGGAGATCATCGACATCTACGACAACCGATGGCAGATAGAGCTGCTCTTCAAGCAGCTGAAACAAAACTTTCCACTGAAGTATTTCTACGGTGAAAGTGTCAATGCCATCGAGTCTCAAATATGGGTCTGTTTGATTGCCAACCTGCTGCTTACGGTGGTGAACCGCAAGGTAAAGCGGCGGTGGGCTTTCTCCAACCTCGTCACCGCAGTGAGGCAAATGTTGATGTACTACGTCGACATCTTCAGTTTCCTTGAAAATCCGGAGCGGACCTGGGAAAGAATCAACGCTGAACGATGTATGGCCGACACTGGTCAGTTGGAGTTAGAGTTTTGAGTGTGGGGCTTGCTTTTCTTGATTGCCGTTTCGCCAGAATCATTAGGCCTATACATCAACAATTTAGCATTTTCCGATGACTGTTCTTTATTTTTATCGGACACCAATAATATTATTTGAATAGAGAATGGAGAATTAGCCAGATGCGGAAGCGGAAGCCGATTCCCAATTCTCAATTCTCAATTCCCAATTCTCAATTCTCAATTCTCAATTCTCAACTCTCAATTCTCAATTCTCAATTCTCAACTCTCAATTCTCAATTCTCCATTCTCAATTTGAAGCGCCCAGAGAAAAAAATCGTCTCAGATGGCTGATATATCATTTTTTATTTGTATTTTTGCAGTCGCATTGGTGTTGTTTTGTGACACTGCTTTATTTATTAATTATAGATGTAAGACTATGAAAAAGAATGCTTTTATATTTTTGCTTTTGTCCCTTGTGGCTTTGGCGGAAACAGCTATGTTGTTCTCTTGCAAACCCGAGGGGTTGGGTGGCAACGAGTTTGAGGCCACGCTGGAGAACTATTCGAGCACGCAGGGTGCCATTAGCGAAATGAAGTGGGCCAAGAACGACCAGATAATAATATTCGGAGAGGGCGGTAGCGGCACCTATACGGCCAATCCTCACAACCCTCCCTCGTCGGCCACTTTTGTCCGCGTGGGGGGCAGCGATGTATCGGCTCCCTGCCGTGCTTTCTATCCCTCCACGCTGAGCAGCGACGGCACCAACGTGGCCCTGCCCACCACGCAGCGCAACGAGGACGGCGGCCTGCACTACCTGCCCATGTTTGCCGAGAGCAACGACGAGAACCTCCAGTTCCGCAACCTTTGCGGCGCCCTGCGCGTGCATCTGACCAAGGCCAATACCAGTATCTCCTCCATCAAGGTCTCGGCAGGCACCATCATCAGCGGCACCTTCAGGGTGAACAGCAGTGGCGGCAATCCCTCGCTCAATCACACCATGGGCGGTTCCAATGTGGTGACGCTCGAATGCACTTCACCCCAGGACATTGGAGGCGGCCATAGTTTCTATATCGCCCTGCCCGCAGGGACGTACAGCGGCCTGCAGATTGAAATCAACACCAGCGACAGCCGCTATTGCATGATTAATGTCGGCACCGACGTGGTTATCCAACGCAGCAAATATTCCACACTCACTTTCAGCAATGACGAACTCGCCTTTATGGAGCCCCTGCACGAAGGCACGCTCACAGGCCTTTTCTCGGTCAGTGCAGACATTCAGGTACACTTCTCGCAGGGCAACCTGCAATATCAGCCCAGCACCGGCACATGGCGTTTTGCCGAGCAACAATACAGCTACATAGGGTCGGCCAACAGCAAGATTAGTGCCTCCTATGGTGGCTGGATAGACCTCTTTGGCTGGGGCACGGGCAGCAATCCCACTAATTATTCCTCCCGCTATACCGACTATTTCGACACCGTCGACTGGAGCACTATGGCCATCAGCAATGGCGGCAACCGGGCTGGCACCTGGCGCACCCTCACCGCCACCGAGTGGGCCTACCTCTTCACCGGCCGCTCCAATGCTGCCAAGAAATGGGGTTCGGCCACCGTGTCGGGCATTCACGGCCTCATCATTCTGCCCGACACCTATACTATGCCGCAGGGCATCTCCTTCAATGCGGCACAAACGGGTTGGCTGGGCAATAACTATACCATGGCGCAGTGGAACCAGATGCAGGCGGCCGGGGCTGTCTTTCTGACCACGTCAGGTATGCGCATGAGCCGCAAGGTGGGCTATGTAGGGACCAACGGCTTTTACTGGTCCTCCAGTGTGGTAGGCGAGCAGTATGCCAGAAGTATCTGTTTCGGCAGCAGCGGCCTGCAGTCCTCCTACAGCCAAGACCGCAGCTGCGGCCTGGCGGTGCGCCCCGTGAGAAACAAAGAATAAAAAACAGAATGGATGGAGAATTATTCAGATGCGGAAGCCAATTCCCAATTCCCAATTCTCAATTCTCAATTCCCAATTCTCAATTCTCAATTCTAAAATACTGAATCCTGGGTTCTGAATCCTGAGTGGGGCCGCATCCACACAGGATTCAGAGTTCAGGATTCAGGGTTTTGACCCACTATGCTTTTTAACTCACTGCCGTTCATGATATTCTTTCCAGTGGTGACACTGGTTTACTATCTGTTGCCCTACCGGTGGCGGTGGGGCTGGCTGTTGGCGGCCAGCTGTTTTTTTTACATGTGGTTCAAGCCGGTCTACATCCTCATCCTGCTGGTCACAATCCTCATCGACTACTCTGCCGCGCGGATGATTCACCGCCACCGCCTGCGGCCCCGCCGCAAGCGGGCCTGGCTGGTAGCCAGCATTGTGTCCACCCTCGCGGTCCTTTTTGTGTTCAAGTATCAGGGCCTTTTCCACGAGAGCCATCTGCTGCTGCCCATCGGTCTTTCTTTCCACACCTTCCAGAGCCTCAGCTACGTGATAGAAGTCTATCGCGGCCATCAGGAACCCGAGCGGCATTTTGGCTTCTATTCCCTGTATGTTATGTTTTATCCGCAGCTGGTCACCGGCCCCATTGAGCGTCCACAGAACTTGTTGCGGCAGCTGCACATCGACCAGCCTTTCAAACCAGAGAACCTTCAGCGCGGTGTGATGCTCATCCTCTTCGGCCTTTTTGCCAAGATGGTGGTGGCCGACAATCTGGCCGGATATGTCGACCAAATCTATGCCCAGCCCGAGCAGTACGGCAGCGGCGCCATTGCCCTGGGACTGGTGTTCTACTCGTTCCAAATCTATTGCGATTTCTTTGGCTACAGCACCATTGCCCTGGGGTGTGCCAAGGCCATGGGCTACGACCTGATGGACAACTTCCGCGCCCCCTATCTCAGCACCTCGGTAGGCGAGTTTTGGCACCGCTGGCACATCTCGCTTTCCAGCTGGTTTCGCGACTATGTCTACATTCCCCTGGGTGGCAGCCGTGTGGGTGTCTCGCGCTGGATGCTGAACATCATGGTGGTCTTCCTGTTGAGCGGCCTCTGGCATGGGGCCAACTGGACTTTTGTGGTCTGGGGCGGCATGCACGGCCTACTGCTGCTGGCCGAAGGGTTGCCCGCCAAGTTGCGTGGACATAGGCGTGGAGCCGCCGACCGCCGGCCCTCTGGGTGGGTCCGCTGGGCCCAGCGGGGGTGGGTCTTCGTGGCCGTCACGCTGCTGTGGTCTATCTTCAGGGCCGAAGGGTTTGGACAGCTGAAGGACCTCTTTGCGGCTCTGTGGCACAACAGCGGGCTGCACGCCATGCCGGGGCTGGAGACCCCCACAATCCTCTTCCTGCTGCTCTTCGTCCTGGGAGATATGCTCCTGCGCCACACACGCTTTGACCATTGGTGCATCCGGCAGCATCCTGCGGTGCGGTGGGCAGTCTGTTTCCTGCTGGCCTTCTGCACGGTGGCCTTTGCCAGCGTGGAGGCTTTCCCATTCATCTATTTCCAGTTCTGACCCATGAAAACCGCACTCAAAACCATCCTGCTGCTGTTGCTGCTCGTCCTGCTGGCCGAGGGAGTCTATGAGCTTTGCTTTTGGCACCACGACCGCATGGCCTACAGCGGTCCATTGGCCAAGCAGGTGGACCGCATCAACGCCACGGGGGCCGACATCCTCTATCTGGGCGAATCGTCCAACCACACCTACGGCCTCGACGATACCGACACGGCATGGATAAGCCATCTGCTGGGCCGCCATTTTCCCGAGAAGCATGTGGCCGACATGACCCATGACGCCTCCCACGCCGAGGTGTACTACCTGCTGCTCAAAAACCTGCGCCAGGACTGCCCCATCGGCACCGTGGTGGTGACCATGAACCTGCGCTCCTTTTCCCCGGGGTGGATCTATTCGCCCCTAGAGACGGCCTTGCAGAAACGTATGGTCATGCTCCGGCCGCGGCCGCCGCTGCTGAACCGCGCGGCCCTCTCGTTCAAGGCCTACGATATCAAGACCGAACAGCAGCGCTACGAGCAGATGGGCCACTACTGGGAGGGGCACCCGCTGCCGGGCCATCCTTCGGTGCCCCGCTGGGCTGACAGCCTCACCGCTGACGTCGACCCCATTGCTGGCATCTTTGTACGCAATTTTGCCTTTACCATCGACACCCTCCACAACCCACGTGTGCGTGACTTCGACCGCATTGTGCGCTTGGCCGAGCAACGGGGATGGCACCTAGTCTTCAACCTCCTGCCCGAAGACATGGAGTGGGCCGACAGCCTGGTGGGTCCCGATCTCACCACCCTCATGCGCGCCAATGCCCAGCTGCTGGAACAACGCTATGCCCGCATGGGTGCCACCGTGGTCAACAATCTAGAGGCGGTGCCGGACAGCCTTTTCCGCGACCGCGACTGGACCACGGAGCATTTTCTCTACCGCGGCCGGCAGATTGTGGCCGACCGGCTGGCCGATGCTTTGAGATCCCGTAATTGAAAAAAAAGTTGTATCTTTGCAAATCCATTTTATGACAATCACGATATGAAAATAGCTCTATTAGGTTATGGCAAAATGGGCAAGGCCATTGAGGCCGTTGCCGAAGACCGCGGCCACGAGATAGGCGTCACCATCGACGACGAAGACGACTGGATGAACAAACTGGACGACCTGCGCGAGTGCGACATTGCGGTGGACTTCTCCACCCCTGCCACGGTGGTGGGCAACATCATGCGCTGCTTCGACTTGGACATGCCCGTGGTGGTGGGCACCACCGGTTGGTACGACCAGCTGGAGAGCGTCGTCCACGACTGCCAAATGCGGGGACAAGCCCTTTTTGTGGCCTCCAATTTCAGCATCGGCATGAACATCATGTTCGAACTCAACCGCCGTCTGGCACAACTGATGAACCGCTACGAGGACTATCAGGTGGAGATTACCGAAACCCACCATGTGCACAAACTCGATGCCCCCAGCGGCACGGCCATCACCCTGGCCAACGACATCATTGAGGAGTTGGACCGCAAGGAGGAGTGGCAGCTGAAACATGACCAAGGCCGCCATCACCGCATGAAGAAGGACGTGGTGCCTATCACCTCCATCCGCGAAGGGGAGGTGCCCGGCATACATGAAGTGGTGTACGACAGCGACATAGACACCCTCACCCTGCGCCACTCGGCCAAGAGCCGCAAGGGGCTGGCCCTGGGGGCTGTGCTGGCCTGCGAGTTTATGGAAGACAAAAAGGGCTACTTCACCATGAAAGACCTTTTGTAACTATTATGTGCAGTAGGCGTCAGCCACTCAAAATTATAGAATTCAGCATTGAAGGATAGGCAGATAAAACATGTGGGGCCGTGGTATGCGGTGCTGACCGTGGTGTTGCTGGCGGTGATGCTGGGGAGCGCCATGGTGGGGGCAGTGCATTTCACCTGGGAGGAGATGTGGCAGTCGCCCATCTTCTGGAACCTGCGACTGCCCCGCATCATCCTTTCGGTGCTGGTGGGTGCGGCCCTCTCGGTCTGTGGAGCCGCCTATCAGTCCATCTTCCGCAACCCGCTGACCGACCCCTACGTGCTGGGCATCTCGTCTGGGGCCTCGCTTGGGGCCGCCGTGGCCATCCTGCTGGGGCTGCAAACCTTCCTGCTGGGCGTTGGAACCTGTGCCCTCGCCACCGGCATACTGACCATTCTGATCATCTACCGCATTGCCTCCATAGGCAACCGCATGCACGCCACCACCCTGCTGCTGACAGGCGTGTGCATCACTTTCCTCATCTCGGCCGTCATCTCCTTCCTAATGGTGTTGCACCAAGACAAGATGGACAGCATCATCTTCTGGACCATGGGCAGCTTTGCCTCGGCCACCTGGATTGATGTGGCCTTCGTGGCCCCGGTGGTGCTGATAGGGACGGCAGTGGTGCTTTACTACGGCCGCGACCTGAACCTGCTGCTGGCAGGCAGCGAGACGGCCAAAAGCATGGGGGTGGAAGTGGAGAAGGTGAAGAAAGTGCTGCTGCTGGTAACCACCCTGATGGTGGCCTTCTGCGTCTCCACCTGCGGCGTGATAGGCTTTGTGGGGCTGGTGGTGCCCCACTGCATACGCCTGGTGGCCGGACCCGACAACCGCCGCGTGGTGCCCCTGTCGGTGCTGGTGGGCGGCACCTTCCTGATGCTGTGCGACACCTTGGCCCGCACACTGATGATACCCGCCGAGCTGCCCGTCGGCTGCCTAACGGCCCTGGTGGGCGCGCCGCTGTTCATCTATCTCCTTTACAAGAACAAAAAGACCTACTGAAACACCCCCTACCTATGATAGAAGTGAAGAACCTCACCTACAGCTATGCCTCCAAACCGGTGCTGCAACACCTCAACTTTGCCATTGAGGAGGGCGGGTTCTACGCCGTGATGGGGGCCAACGGCAGCGGCAAGACCACCCTGCTGCGGCTGGTATCGGGCATGCTCACACCCCAAGAGGGCGAGGTGCTGGTGGACGGCACCAACGTGCGGCACTTCAAGGCACGCCAGCTGGCCCAGCGCATGTCCTTCGTGCGGCAGCACCCGCAGACCGACTTCGAGTTTTCGGCCTTCGAGACGGTGCTCATGGGGCGCAACCCCTACCAACGCCATCTGCAAAACGAGTCGGAGCGGGACTGGAAGATAGTGGAGCAATGTATGCGGCAGACGGGCACCTGGCATCTCCGTTTTGCCAAACCCAGCCAGATGAGCGGCGGCGAACTGCAGCGGGTGATGCTGGCCCGTGCACTGGCGCAGCAAACCTCCATCATGCTGCTCGACGAACCTATCTCCAACCTCGACATCTCGCATCAGTTTGACATTCTGGACCTGCTGCGTACCATCAATAGCAAGGAGCACAAGACGGTGCTGATAGTGCTGCACGACCTGAACATGGCGCTGCAATACTGCCAGAAACTGCTGCTCCTGCACCAGGGGCAGGTGCTCTTCCAAGGTCCCATACGGGAGGGCCTCACCGAGGCCAACATAGCCACCGTCTTCGGCGTGAGAGCCCAAATAGAAGACAGCGGAATCAGACTAACAAAAATCTAGCCGAGCACCCGCTGGGGCAAGTGGCACCGCCAAAGAGAGTTGAGAAGGCAGCAAAACTCTGAGTCCTAGGGCTAGAAAGGTGTTGGCAAGGCCACCATTTGATGCTCAAGCAGAAAAGGTCAACCAACGGACCACCGTACTGCGCAAATCCACTGGCGGGGACACTGCGCATGGATATGCACCAAAGGCCGATAAGTTCCAAGAAGAAAAGCCATTTTCTAAAGCAACGGAAAGTCCCGGAAGTTGTTTTTCTACAAAGGAATAGGAGGACTTTGCCATCATAAGCGGCGTTCCTGTCTGGGCCCAATCCATAGTTCTTTTTGTCCAAAAAAGACAATATATCAATTATTTTTTATATATTTGTAATTTAATTTGCGCTAACAATGCAGTTTAAAGATATTGAGGGTCAGCGTGTTTTGATAAATCACCTGACCGAAATAATTGACACGGGCCGTGTAAGTCATGCCCAAATGTTCCTCGGACCCAATGCCAGCGGCTCGTTGGCATTGGCATTGGCTTATGCCCAATACCTCAACTGCACCAACCGCCAGCACTACCCCGAAGGGGCAGCACTGCGGGCCGACTCCTGTGGCGAGTGTCCCAACTGCCGCAAATATCGCGAGCTGGTGCATCCCGATCTGCATCTGGTGTTCCCCAGCGTGACCACTCCCAGCGTGAGCAGCACCAGCGTAAGCGCAGAGATGTTCCAAGAGGAGTTCCGTCAGTTCCTGAACCAGTATCACCAGTGCGGCACGGAGGACCAGTGGTACGAATCGCTCAACGCCGCCAACAAACAGGGCATGATACGCGAACGCGATGCCGCCAACATTGTCAAGACCTTGGCCCTGAAATCATATGAGGGAGGCTACAAAGTGCTGGTCATTTGGATGGCAGAGCGCATGAACCTCTCGGCGGCCAACGAGTTGCTGAAGACCTTGGAGGAGCCCACCGAGAAGACCCTGATACTGCTGGTGGCCGAAAGCCGCGACAGGATGCTCTCGACCATCATTTCGCGTGTGCAGACCGTGGTGGTGCCCGATATTGCCAGCGGCTTTTCGGCCGAGAAGAAAGCAGCCTTTGCCTCAATGTTTGTGTCGTGGATGCGGCTGCTGTTCAAGCTGAACATGCAGAGCCTCTCCAACTGGGTGGACCAGACCCACGCCCTGGGGCGCGAACAGCAGAAGCAGTTCCTACAGTATGCACAGGAGGCCGTGCGGGCCTGTTTCCTGAAGACGGCGGCCGGCATCACCCTGCCGGGCGAGCTGGACTTTGGCGACGAGAAGTTCGACAACTTCTTCCCCGCCATGGTCACCCCCCGCAATGTGGAGGGGATGAACCAGGCCATCACCGACGCCATCTATGCCATCGAGCGCAACGCCTATGCCAAAATCACCTTTATGCAGCTCTCCTTCACGCTGAGCAAACTGATTAAGAATAGATAAACAACCCCAACACATCATCCGGTCGGCACGAGGCCGACCGACAAATATATACGATTTTATCATTATGAAAGAGCAGAAAGAACTAGAGAAAGAACAGCAACCACAGACACCGGAGGAGACTCCGAAACAACAAAATATGCCGGAAGGAGCCGCTGCCGACATCGACAATGGCGACGACGACGTGGCCACCGCCGAAGAGATGGAGGCCTTCATCCGCGACCGCCGCGAGAAAGAGCGTGAGAAAAAGGAAAAGCAGACTGACGACAAGACAGATGTCTTTGGCGAGTTTGTGGCCCCGGAGAATTCCATAGACCCCTACCTCGACCCCGACCCCACCCTGCCGTGGGTGAAATATGACGAAAGCATCTTCCTCAGCCGTGGCTGCCGCAGCTGCCCCCGTTCCTATGTGCCGGTGAGCAACATAGAGACCCACAGCTGCAGCAAGGTGACCTCCACCAACTGGATGAGCGACATCCGCCAGCCGGGCAGCACCCCCTTTGACTGCGTGGAGGTGCGCTTCAAGAACAACCGCAAGGACTTCTACCGCCTGCCCGACGGGCTGGAAGTGACCGAGGGCGACATAGTGGCCGTGGAGGGCATGCCCGGCCATGACATCGGCATTGTGAGCCTGACGGGCGAGGTGTGCCGCATACAGATGAAGAAACATCGGGTGGACCCCAATGGCGAGGGATTGAAAAAACTGTTTCGCCGTGCCAAGGCTCCTGACATTGAACGCTGGGTGGAAAGCCTCAAGAGCGAGAGCAGCGCCCTGCTGAAAACCCGCCAGATTACCCAGCGGATGAATCTTGAGATGAAGGTGAACGACGTGGAGTATCAAGGCGACAACTCCAAGGCCATCTTCTACTATACTGCCGACGACCGCGTGGACTTCCGCCAGCTGATTAAGGTGCTGGCCGAGGAGTTCCATGTGCGCATCGAGATGAAGCAGATAGGCGTTCGGCAAGAGGCAGGCAAAGTGGGCGGACTGGGCACCTGTGGCCGCGAACTTTGCTGCAGCACGTGGCTGACCAACTTCAAGTCCGTCACCACCAGCGCGGCCAAGATTCAGCAGATACTGCCCAACCCGCAAAAACTGGCCGGACAGTGCGGCAAGCTAAAATGCTGCCTGAACTTTGAGTGCGAGGTTTACGCCGACGCCCTGAAGAAATTCCCGCCAGCCAACACCCCCATTCGCTTCAAAAAAGGCCTGGCCCTGTACAAGAAGACCGATGTCTTCCGCGGCATTATGTGGTATGCCTATGAGGGCGAGAGCGACCTCTATGCCATACCGGCCGAGAGCGTGAAGAAAATCATAGAGATGAACCACAACCAGGAGTATCCCGAGCGGCTGGAAGACTTCCAGGTGGAGCTGATGTCAACCGCGGCCCTGGCTCAGGAGACCAATGTCGCCGAATTCGAACGCGAGCTGCGCAAGATGTCGGACGACTCGGGCGACAACGGTGTTGCCAAAGACGACAACGAGAACCGCAAAGAAGACCGTCGCAAAGGGGGACCGCGCAAAGGCGGCGACCGCCAGCGGGGCGACAAGAACGACCACCAGCCGGGCGGGCAGCGTCCGCGCCGTCCGGACCACCCTCGCGACGAGCAACGCCAGCACCTGAACGACCAGCCCCAGCGCGTCAACAACAACCGCCACAGCGGCGCCCGCAACAATCCCCGCCGCAGCGGCAACAAGGATAAACGCGAATAAACACACAAATATAGACACACTTTCCATTTTGACAAATATGCCGAAAAACAAATCCTTTATATGGGCCGCCTGCCTGTTGCTGCTGTTGCAGAGCTGCGACAAGAAAGTCTTTTATGCAGTGGAACAGGATGTGGACGAAACCGGCTGGAACCTCAACGACTATCTGAAATACGATGTGGACGTGGAGGACACCCTGCAGATATATGATTTCTACATTGATGTGCGCAACAGTGTGCACTATCCCAAGGCCAACACCTTCTTCTTCATCAACACCACCTTCCCCGACGGCAGCGTGGCCTACGACACGCTGGAGTGCCCCCTGGCCGACGTGACGGGCCACTGGTACGGCAGGCGCACCGGCCGCTATGTCGACAGCCGGTTTGTCTTCCGCCACCATGTCATCTTCCCCCGCTCGGGCCGCTATCATTTCGAGATTGGCCACGGCATGCGCGACACCAATGTGGTGGGATTGAAAAGCGTGGGAATGCGCATAGAGCGTATAGGCAAATAATTCGTTGAGACACCAATACCAATTCAATATGGCAAAGAAACAGAATAAAACGAGTGACAATGGAATCCGCACCGCGTGGAAGATTTTCGCAGGCCTGTGGATATTCATCTTCCTCTTTTTCACCCTGCTGTCGTTGGGGTGGCTGGGTTTTATGCCTTCCTTTGAAGAGCTAGAAAACCCCAAGAGCAACCAAGCCACCGAGGTCATCTCCGCCGATGGCGAGATACTGGGTTTCATCGGGGTGGAGAACCGCTCCAATGTCAACTATAACGAGCTCTCGCCCAATCTGGTCAATGCGCTGATAGCCACCGAGGATGTGCGCTTCTACAAACACTCCGGCATCGACCCACGGAGCCTTTTCCGTGTCTTCTTCAAGACCCTTCTGGGCCGCCACAGCAGCAGCGGCGGCGGAAGCACCATCACCCAGCAGCTGGCCAAAAACCTCTTCCCCCGCGAGCATAAGGGCAAGATTGGCACCGTCTTTTCGAAGTTCAAAGAATGGGTGGTGGCCGTGAAACTGGAGCACAACTACTCCAAGCAGGAAATCATTGCCATGTACTTCAACACGGTGGATTTCGGCAGCAACTCCTTTGGCATCAAGACGGCAGCCAAGACCTTCTTCGACAAGACCCCCGCCGACCTCTCGGTGACCGAGTCGGCCATGCTGGTGGGCTTGCTCAAGGCCCCCACGGCCTACAGCCCCATCCTGCATCCCGACAATGCCCTTGCCCGCCGCAACACGGTGCTGTCGCAAATGCACAAGTATGACTACCTGAACGACGAGGAGTATGAGAAATATTTGGAGGAGCCCCTGGATGTCTCCAACTACAGCCCCCAAAGCCACAACGACGGCCTGGCCACCTACCTGCGCGAATATATCCGCAACTACATGAAGGACTGGTGCAAGCATCACCGCAACTCCGACGGCGAGCACTACGACGTGCACAAAGACGGCCTGCGCATCTACACTACCATCGACTCGCGCATGCAGCGCTATGCCGAGGCCGCCGTCAAGGAGCACATGAGCAAGGAGGTGCAGCCCCAGTTCAACCGCGAGCTGCGCAACCGTGGGGGCAACCCCTTCTGCGACATCGATGCCGCACAGCAGGAGAAAATACTGCTGCAGGCCATGAAAGGTTCCGACCGCTACTATCAGCTGCACCACAACCAGGGCAAGAGCGACAAGGAAATCCGCGCCATCTTCAAAGAAAAGGTGAAGATGAAAGTCTTCTCCTGGAAGGGCAATATCGACACCGTCATGTCGCCGTGGGACTCGTTGCTCTACTACAAGAAATTCCTCAATGTGGGCCTCATGTCTGTTGAGCCCGGCACCGGCTATGTCAAGGCCTATGTGGGCGGCATCAACTACCGCTATTTCAAATACGACAACGTCATGAGCCACCGCCAGGTGGGTTCTACCTTCAAGCCCTTCGTCTACACCATGGCGTTGCAAGACCTGGGCATGTACCCCTGCACCGAGGTGCCCAACGCGCAGGTCTGCTTCGAGCAGTGGGGCCAGCAGGACTGGTGCCCCAAGAACTCCACCAACGAGCGCGAGAACCAGATGGTCACCCTCAAATGGGCCCTTGCCCACTCGGTCAACTGGGTCTCCGCCTACCTGATGAAACAGGGCTCACCCGAGCAGGTCATCAGCATTGCCCGCAAGATGGGCGTCACCAGCGACATTGATGCCGTGCCCGCCATCTGCGTGGGCACGCCCGAAATCACCGTCTACGAGATGGCAGGAGCCATGGCCACCTTTGCCAACAAGGGAGAATATGTCGAGCCCATCTTCATCACCCGCATCGAAGACAGCAAGGGCACCGTGCTTGACCGTTTCACCCCCGAGCGCCACGAGGCCATCAGTGAGCGCACTGCTTACATGATGATAGAACTGATGAAAGGCGTGGTGCAGAGCGGCACCGGCGTGCGCCTCAACTACAAGTACCACCTCAACGACTTCAGCAGTGCCATCGCCGGCAAGACTGGCACCACACAGAACAACTCCGACTGCTGGTTTGTGGGCCTCACCCCCAAGCTGGCCACCGCCATCTGGACCGGCGGCGAGGTGCGCAGCATCCACTTCCGCAACATGACCTTCGGCCAGGGTGCTGCCCAAGCCCTGCCCATCTTCGGGCACTTTATGCGCAGCATCTATAGCGACAAGAGCCTCAAGTTCCCACGCGGCGACTTCGAGCGTCCCAATGTGCCGCTGGATGTCGAGCTCGACTGCGCCAAATTCCAGCAAGAAATACAGGAAGAGGAGCCCTACTATGACTTCTAAAAAGACCAATCTCTTGGGCATGTCGTTGGCCGAACTGCAGCAGCTGTGCGCTGTCGAGGGCATGCCCCGCTTTGCAGCCCAGCAGATGTGCGACTGGCTCTATGCCAAGCAGGTCGACAGCATCGACGCCATGACCAACATCTCGCTCCGCTCGCGTGCCCGGCTGAAAGAGATAGCCTTCATAGGGCGCCACGAGCCGGTGAACTGCCAGGTGTCCAAGGACGGCACCAAGAAATACCTCTTCAGAATTGAGAATGGAGAAATGAGAATGGAGAATGATCCAGACGCGGAAACTAATTCTCAATTCCCAATTCCCAATTCTCAATTTCCAATTCCCAATTCTCAATTGAAGA
>DFDY01000019.1:0-900 GCA_002368955.1 Bacteroidales bacterium UBA3816 | reverse complement strand
CGGAAGCCAATTCTCAATTCTCAATTCTCAATTCTCAATTAAACAAGTATGTCGAGGCCGTCTTCATCCCCGACGGCGACCGCGGCACCCTCTGCGTCTCCTGTCAGATGGGCTGCAAGATGGGCTGCCGCTTCTGCGTCACCGGGCAGCAGGGCTTCCACGGCAACCTCTCAGCCGCCGAAATCCTCAACCAGATATTCTCCATCCCCGAGTTCTACCGCCTGACCAATATAGTCTATATGGGCATGGGTGAGCCGATGGACAACCTGGACAACGTGCTGCGCAGCACCGAGGTGCTCACAGCCAGCTGGGGCCTTGGCTGGAGCCCCCACCGCATCACCGTCTCCAGCGTGGGCATCGTCCCCGGTCTGCGTCGGTTCCTCGACGTGAGCCAATGCCATGTGGCCGTCAGCCTGCACAACCCCTTTGCCGCCGAGCGGCTAGACATCATGCCCATGCAGCGGGTCTACCCCATCGCCGACGTGGTGGCCCTGCTCAGGCAGTACGACTGGAGCGGCCAGCGGCGCATCTCGTTTGAGTACACCATGTTCAGCGGCCTCAACGACGACCTCCGCCATGCCGCCGAGCTGGTGCGCCTGCTCAAGGGACTCTATTGCCGCGTGAACCTCATCCGCTTCCATGCCTCCCCCGACACACCCTTCAAGACCTCCTCGGCGCAAGCCATGGAACGTTTCAAAGAGTACCTCAACAGCCACGGCATCACCTGCACCATCCGCGCCTCGCGCGGCGAGGACATCATGGCCGCCTGCGGCCTCCTGGCTGGTCACCACCCATGCCGACTAAATGGAGAATTGAGAATTGAGAATGAAGAGTTGAGAGTTGAGAATGAAGAGTTGAGAGTTGAGAATGAAGAGTTGAGAGTTGAGAGTTTGTGATAAA
>DFDY01000020.1:25043-39450 GCA_002368955.1 Bacteroidales bacterium UBA3816 | reverse complement strand
TGGAACGAGGATGGAAAGCATGCCATGTTGCTGACCAACAACTTTGACCTTGCCGAACAGGAGATCATCGACATCTACGACAATCGATGGCAGATAGAGCTGCTCTTCAAGCGGCTGAAACAAAACTTCCCACTGAAGTATTTCTACGGTGAAAGTGTCAATGCCATCGAGTCTCAAATATGGGTCTGTTTGATTGCCAACCTGCTGCTTACGGTGGTGAACCGCAAGGTGAAGCGACGGTGGGCTTTCTCCAACCTCGTCACCGCAGTGAGGCAAATGTTGATGTACTACGTCGACATCTTCAGTTTCCTTGAAAATCCAGAACGGACCTGGGAAAGAATCAACGCTGAACGATGTATGGCCGACACTGGTCAGTTGGAGTTAGAGTTTTGAGTGTGGGGCTTGCTTTTCTTGATTGCCGTTTCGCCAGAATCATTAGGCCCATACATCAACAATTTAGTATTTTCCGATGACTGTTCTTTATTTTTATCGGACACCAATAAAAAAATGTATTTCTTTCAAGCTTAGCCCACCAAACATCTTCCTCGTTTGGTAAGATGTCCGATGGTGTATGCCAGACTTGAAAAACAAGATTGAAGTTGATGTAGTTGAATTGGTTCTTCCAATACCGAATAATTAGGAATAAGGATGCAAGTGATACGATAAATGATATACTAAATGATAGGTTAAATGATAGTGTAATGACGACATACTCTATTATCAGTTCCAATCCTGGGATTCAAGGTAAAGACATTGCCGATATATCAGGAAAGAGTGCTCCTACAATCGACAGGCATATTGCTACACTTATAAAAGAAGATTTGATTGAACATCGGGGTTCAAAAAAGACAGGAGAATACTATGTCAAATAACGTGGGTGATGAGGCTGTCGATTTGTGATAATGACTATAGAACACGGTGCATTTTTGACCTTAAAAAAATGCACCGAGACGATAAGAAGACTATTCTACGCCAGACAATACACAGAGTTACTTGCGATGATTCAATTGTTTGCAACAAGAAATAGTTGATATATACAATTGCAAAAGTAATGTGATATCAGACAATTACGATAAAGAGATGAAAACAGACCTGTTGAATATAGCAAATATGCGCCACGAAGAGATAAATCTCTGTGCCGAACTCTCCGTACAGGCTTTCGCCGACTATGAGTATTTCACCCATTACTTCCCTGAAGAGAAAGAAAGGTTGATGTTCATGCGAGCCATGATACAGAGTGAGTACCGCACCACACGCCGTCGTGCTCACTTCCTTATCGGCCGCATTGCCGACCAGCCGGTTGTCGTGGCTGACCTTTTCCCGCCCGACTGGAAGAAACCAAGCGACCTGCAATACTTACTCCATGGATGGGGACGGGTGCTGCGCCTGCCCAATCAAGACCTTGTGAAGGCATGGCTAGACATGGATGCCCGAGCAGGGCATTTCAGTCACACCCTGCTTGGTGGCACTACTTGGTACCTTAGCTCCCTCACCGTCAGCCCCCAGTCTCAGGGAAAGGGAGTTGGCCGTGAAATGCTGATGCAAGGGGTCGTCCCCTACATTGCCCAACGAGGCGGAACTAGGCTTTGCTTTTACACCAACAGCGAGAGCAACCTAGCCTTCTATCGGCACCTGGGTTTCGAGGTGGCCGACTATCAGGAATTGGACTGCCGTGGCCACAAAATGGGCAGTTGGAGCTTCGTGAAAGAGTTATGAACTGCTGGGCTACGAAAAGTTGGCACTCGGGTTGGGCTCTCTGAATGTGTCTATAATCTGTTTTGCTTCATCGTGGCAGTTTGTATCTAATTGTCTTTCTGCCGGCAATGCATATGGCTATCCCTTCAGGTTTATTAACCGAACTCCAAATATGACATGTTATACAATAACTAGTAGTATTGTCCGTTAAAATATAAAAGACTTGATTTTTTTTCATGCAGGGGCGGAGTGTCTCTTCATGAAATGAAAGACAAACAAAAAGAAACTATATACTATGAAACAACCGATTAAAACTACGGAAGCTATCTTTCCGATGCCAGTGTTACTGGTGGCTACTTACAACGAAGACGGCAGCATCGATGTGATGAATGCTGCCTGGGGAACCATGCTCGACCGGGAGCATGTGGCCCTGAACCTGACCGAGACCCACAAGACCGTGGAGAATATCAAGCACCGCAAGGGCTTTGTGGTCCATATTGCCGATGCCGCCCATGTGGTGGAGGCTGACTTCTTCGGCGTGGTCTCTGGCCGCACCGAAAAGGACAAATTTGCCAAGAGCGGTCTCACTGCCGTCAAGTCGGCATTGGTGGATGCCCCCGTCATCAACGAGCTGCCCATCGCCCTGGAGTGCGAGTTTGTGGAATATCAGAGCGGCGCAACTGGAATGGGCGTGATTGGCAAGGTGTTGCAAACTTCCGTCGAGGCTGACAAGCTGAAGGACGGCAAGGTGGACATCGAACGCCTGAACGCCATAGCCTTCGACCCCTACACCCACGGCTACTATCAGGTGACCAAGCGGGTGGGCGAGGCCTTCAAGGACGGTCTGAAACTGAAATAACTAGTCCTTATGTCCTCCCATAAACGCTGCATGAAACACTTGGTCGCCATTGGGCTGATTGTCGTCTGCGGGCTGATGCTTTCGGGCTGCTCCGTAGTGGCCAAGGCAGCGTTTGGCATAGAAGAGATTAAATTCTTCGACCCTCGGCAGGTAGAAGCTTTTAACGAGGAGTTCCGGCGTGTGGTGGATTGCACCTGTGTTGTCGCCACCGTGGCACAGGTGGACAGTATGATACGTCTCGACCTCGACACCAATATGATGCAGCACCGCGCCCAGCCGGTTCAGGTGCTTTATTTTGACGGTGACTCGCTCGTCTTTTACCATATCAACTGCTACACCCAGAGTGGCTTTCTCTCCTTTGACTGGAACAACTATGGCTCTTTCGGCCGCTTTCCGCCCTCGCCCACAGTGGTGAGCGACCCCTGTGGCAGCATGACGCTGAGCCACTATCGCACATGCCTGCCCCAGTTGCAGTCATCCACACGCTACACGGTGGTCATCATCTGGAGCAATATGCTCCCCAAGGTGGCCCGTAAGGCCGTGCAGGCCGTGGCCGCCAACATCGGTGGCCGCACCGACTGCACCCTTGTACTTGTCAACACAGACCAATGGTGGGCGAATTATCTTAGAAAGTCTGAAACCAATTCATAAACAATAACAATGGCAAGCAACCCCTCTTTTGTACAATATGTTGTGGACCAGTGTGCCAAGGCTGGCGAGGTGACCGTGCGTAAGATGTTTGGCGACTATGGCTTTTATTGCGATGGCAAAATCATAGGGCTGATAAGTGACAATGGCTTTTACATCAAGCCCACCGAGGAGGTGCGCCCACTGCTGCGCACAGAGACTATGCGGCCACCATATGAAGGGGCCAAGCCCTATTTCTACATCGAAGAGGTGGACGACCACGAGTATCTCTCGCAGCTGGTGAAGGCCACTGCCCAAGCCCTCCCTGAGCCCAAGCCCAAGAAGGCCAAAAAACGCTGAGATGCGGGTCGGCCGTTAGAAGTCGAACCCCTTTGTTTGCCAGCGATGGACAAGCTCTATGTCGGCCGGCAGCCAGCGGACTTCGGACAGCCTTTCGTGGCTGAGCCAGCGGGCCTCGCTGTGGTCGTGCAGGACAAATGAACCCCCGCGCATGTGGCAGAGATAGAGATGGAGGGTCATGAGAAAATCGTCGTAGCGGTAATTGATGGTGTCGTAGAAGCGAAGGATGTCTATCTCCGTCTCCATCTCTTCTAGGATTTCGCGTCGGAGGGCCTGTTCGTCGGTCTCGCCGGGCTCTATCTTGCCGCCGGGAAATTCCCACCAGCCCTGCCATTTCCCATAGCCTCGTTGGCAGGCCAGGATTTGTTTTGTGGCAGGGTCTTCGGCAGACTCGTCCACAAATATGGCTGCTACCACATAAATGCGTTGCAGTTCTTCCTCCACTTGGAGTCTCTTGCGGAAAAACATTTCCGGCGGACCGTACATGACGGCTATGTTTTCATGCTCTTTTGACATGGCAATTGAGAATTGAGAGTTGAGAATTGAGAATTGAGAGTTGAGAGTTGGGAATTGAGAATTGAGAGTTGAGAGTTGAGAATTGAGAATTGAGAATTGAGAATTGAGAATTGGGAATTGAGAGTTGAGAATTGAGAGTTGGGAATTGAGAATTGAGGCGGCGGGGGCTGCGATAACTATATAACTATTAATCGAAAAAGAATATGAGTTCTACGGGGTAATGGTCGGATATGTATGGAATGCCGTAGTCGCCGTTGAGTGTGCGGAAAGACTTGAGGGTCAGACCGCGGTGGAAGAAATGGTCGATGCGGTTGGGTGCCCCTTTGCCGAAAGCATTATAGGTATAGGCGGTGTCGGCGGTGGGGGCCATGTCGCGGCAGTTGGCCAGGCCTGCTTGGTAGAAGGAGTTGAAGATGGTGTCGCGCTCGTTGCTGTTCATGTCACCTCCTATGAGGATGGGAATGTTGTCGCCAGCCCACTGGGCGGCCAGCCGGGTGAGCAGCTTGGTGGATTCTGCCCGGGCAATGGGGCCCATGTGGTCTAGATGGGTGTTCATGTATAGCAGCTGGCGGCCTGTCTGTCGGTCGCGCAGCAGGGCCATGGTGACTGTGCGGCGGCAGGCAGCGTCCCAGCCCATGCTGACGGAGTCGGGTGTTTGGCTGAGCCAGTAGGTGCCACCCTTGACCAGTTCGAGTCGGTCTTTCTTGAAGAAAATGGCCATATGTTCGCCTTGGCTTTTGCCGTCTTCGCGACCCACGCCTAGGCGCTGATAATCGGTGAGGGCACTGTCCAAATAGGCCAGCTGGTTGGGCAGTACCTCCTGCATACCGATGGCGTCGGGGTTCTCCTGCCTTATCATGCTCACCACCGCCTCTTTGCGGTTGTCCCAGTAGTGTGGGCCGTCCTGTCCCTTGGACCAGCTGCTGCCGAGGCGTATGTTGAAGGAGATGAACTTCAGGTCGTGGCTTTGCCGGTGGAGCTGGAAGGCGCTGAGGGTGAGCAGCAATGCCGCGAGTAAGAGGATGATGCTTTTTTTCATGAGGTAAGTATGTTTAGAGAATATTGATGTTGTATTTGAAGATAAAGGATTTGTGCGCATCAAGTCGCTGTATGTGCTGGCGCTCACTGATGGTGCCGGCAAAACCCTCTGCATCGGTGCGTCCATACCAAGGCTCGATGCAGCAGAAAGGAGCCCCCACGGGTGACCAGAGGCCGAAGACGGGGGCGTCGAAGCTGACTTCTAGGAAAGGCCGACAGTACTTGTCGTGCAGCACCACACGGTCGGCTTGGTGGCCTTCCAGCACCAACGCGTCGTGGCGGAAGGTGTAAGGCGTGAGGAGCAGTTGCCCTTCGAGCAGGGGCATGGGCAGTCGGTCGGGCAGGGCATAGCCTTGCTGGCTGAGCCGGGTGACGGAGAGCTGGCTGACGGGTTTGTCGTGCAGAAAGAAAGTCATGTGGCCGAAGACAGAGTCGGCAGGGTCAAATAGGGGATAGTTGAAGGCGGGGTGTGCGCCCAGCATGAAGTACATCTCCTTTTCGGCGGGGTTCTCTAGTGTCCATTGGCAGCATAGCTGGCTCTGGTTCAGCTGGTAATGAGCGGTGAGGACAAATGGGTAGGGGTATTGCCGTAGGGTTTCGTCGTCGCTTGCCAGTCGGAAAGTGAGCGTGTCGTCGGTTTGGCCTATGAGGTCGAAATCCCTGTCGCGGGCAAACCCATGCTGGGAGAGGTGATACTCTTGTGTGCCAACACGGTAGGTGTTGTCGAACACCTTGCCTACGATGGGGAAGAGGATGGGGGCATGGCGTTTCCAATAGGCAGGGTTCCCCTGCCAGAGATATTCGCGCTCACCCGCGCGGAGCGACACGGGCTCGGCTCCCCGATGGGCGACGGTGAGCGTCAGGTGGTTGTTGGCTATCTGCATGGCATTGTCTGTTTCGTGTTTGAAATTGCAAATATACACAAAAAAACTGATTTAGACAGAGTCTGGATGAAAAAAACTGCCATGCTGCCAATATCAGATATGAGAACACCTCCTTCCTGCCCGACATTATGTGTGCAAAGAGGTCCCAACCATGAGGCCCTGTGTCAAATTAGTAGTGCTCCCCTCCGCTGCGGGCTATAATGGCAGCATTCCCCATGTGTTATAGCCAGTTCTGAACCGTAGAATTGAACAGTGTGGAAATAAAAATCCGCTAAATAGTGTACCAAATCTTTTTTATTTGTATATTTGCACAATTATTGTTTTTAATGATTTATCAATAAAACATTCACACTTATGGGTTTGTACGATAGGTCGCTTGAAAAGATATTATCCATTCGTTGTTCAATTTATTAGCACCTTATTCGTGGAATTAAAGTTTGATAACTGAACTAAACTATAGTGAAAATGTACTTCGATAATCAAAGATAAAGGAGACCTGCTATGAAAAGATTATTATTGTTCATCCTTTTGTTAAACGTTATGGCAGTGTCTGCTGTGTCGCAGACTCAGCAGGGGTATGTGAAGACCCGAGGAAAGCTCTCTGCCGATGGCAGAAGTGTCGTTCCTGGGGTGCGGCTGAGTAACGCCCTTGTCACCATTGAGAATCATAGCCCCGTCAAGAGCGGAGCAAATGGGACATTCTCTTTTGCCTTGCCTGCTGGCACCAACCGTTACCGCTTGCAGGGGGCTGAACTGAAGGGGTACACTTTGGCAGACCCCGACGCCGTACAGCAGATGCACACCTATTCCAAGGACTTGCCCTTGATAGTGGTGCTGGAGGACATGAAACAGCGCGAGACCGACCTCGAAGCCGCCCGCAAGAGTGTCCGAAACACTATGAAACGTGAAATACGCAAGAAACAGGATGAACTGGACTCGTTGCGCGATGCCCATGCTATCACGCAGGCCAAGTACGACTCGCTCATGCGCGACTTCTGGGAGTACCGCCAGTCCAGTGAGAACCTTGTCAACGAGATGGCTGAACGCTATGTGAGCACCGATTATGACCAATTGGACGATTTCAACCGACAAGTGCAGGCCTATATCGAATCTGGACAGATCACCAAGGCGGACTCCATGATTCGCAGCAAAGGCTCTCTAGAAGAACGTTTCAATCGAGTGAAACAATACCAAGCCATTAACGCCCAACGCGAAGCAGAAATTCAACAGGAACAAGAATCATTGAGCAAGAGTCGCCAATATACGCAAAAAGAGAAAGACGACCTTGCCAACGACCTTTATCGCCAACACCTTGTCTTTCTGCAACAGCCCCTGATGCAGGACTCGGCATTATATTACCTGAAGATGCGGGCAGATTTGGATACGACTAATTTTGAAGCAGTATGGGATTATGCTTATTTGTCTTATAATCAAAAATCTTTTCACGAGGCGGAAAAATACCTCAAACTGTTATTGGGTGCTTATGAGAAACTAAGTGCCGCCAACCCCGAAACCCACCGACCTAGACTATCCAAGATACAGAATTTACTTGGCAATTTGTACTGCATATGTAACGACTATGCTAACAGCGAGAAATACTACAAGCAATCGTTGAAGAATAGAGAGAATCTCTTTGCCGCCAATCCCGGAGCCTACCGTTCCGACCTGTCCACCACGCAAAACAATCTGGGTAACCTATTCAAAAGTCGTGGAGACTATGCTAACAGCGAGAAATATTACAACCTGGCATTGGAAAACTGCGAGAAACTATATGCCGCCAATCCCGAAGCCTCTCGGCGCTTGCTTGCCATGATACAGTACAATTTGGGTGAACTGTACAATATTCTTCAGGATTATGTCAACAGCGAAAAATACTACAAGTTGGCATTGGAGAACAATGAGAAGCTCTATTCCGCCAACCCCGAAGCCTACCGAGCTGAACTTGCCATGACTCAGTCAGGCCTGGGAAGACTGTATAACGCCCTTAATGACTATGCCAACAGCGAAAAATACCACAAGCTGGCATTGGAGAACAAAGAGAGACTTTTTGCCGCCAACCCCGAAGCCTACCGTGCCGACCTTGCCATTACGCAGGGCAACCTAGGCAGCCTGTACAGGAACCTTCACGACTATGCCAACAGCGAGAAATACTACAAGCTGGCATTGGAGAACTATGAGAAGCTTTTTGCCGCCAACCCCGAAGCCTACCGATCCGACCTTGCCAGAACGCAGAACAACCTAGGTCACCTGTACCTATACGGAGACCTTCACGACTATGCCAACAGCGAGAAATACTACAAGCTGGCATTGGAGTACTATGAGAATCTTTTTGCAGCTAACCCCGAAGCCTACCGAGCCGACCTTGCCGCTACGCAGAACAACCTAGGCAACCTGTACAGCAACCTTCACGACTATGCCAACAGCGAGAAATACTACAAGCTAGCATTGGGAAATTATGAGAATCTTTTTGCCGCCAACCCCGAAGCCTACCGATCCGACCTTGCCGGTACGCAGCACAACCTAGGCAACCTGTACAGAGCCCTTCACGACTATGCCAACAGCGAGCAATACTATAAGCTGGCATTGGGAATCAGAGAGAACCTTTTTGCCGCCAACCCCGAAGCCTACCGGGCCGACCTTGCCAGAACGCAGAACAACCTAGGTGTCCTGTACAGCGACCTTCACGACTATGCCAACAGCGAGAAATACTTCAAGCTGGCATTGGAGAACTATGAAAAGCTTTTTGCCGCCAACCCCGAAGCCTACCGGGCCGACCTTGCCAGTACGCAGAACATCCTAGGCATTCTGTCCAGCGTCCTTCACGACGACTATGCCAACAGCGAGAAATACCACAAGCTGGCATTGGAGAACTATGAGAAGCTTTTTGCTGCCAACCCCGAAGCATACCGAGCCGACCTTGCCAGTACGCAGAACATCCTAGGCATCCTGTACAGCGACCTTCAGAACTATGCCAACAGCGAGAAATACCACAAGCTGGCATTGGAGAACTATGAGAAGCTTTTTGCTGCCAACCCCGAAGCCTACCGGGCCGACCTTGCCAAGGCGCAGCACATCCTAGGCAACCTGTACAGCGACCTTCACGACTATGCCAACAGCGAGAAATACTACAAGCTGGCATTGGGAAACAGAGAGAAGCTTTATGCCGCCAACCCTGAAGCCTACCGGGCCGACCTTGCCAGTACGCAGAACAACCTAGGCATCCTGTACAGCGACCTTCACGACTATGCCAACAGCGAGAAATACTACAAGCTGGCATTGGAGAACTATGAGAAGCTCTATGCCGCCAACCCCGATGCTGTTAGAGAATATCTTGCCCGGACATATTGGGGCTTGATGTCGCTATATGCTAATACAGATAAGCTTGAACAATATGATACTTTTCTGACGAAAGCATATGGACTATACAGAACCTTATATGATATAGACGCTTTTACATATAAATCTGCTTTCATAGAGCTGCAAAACAGATTGGTACAGAGGAAGCTGATGGATAAAAAAATTGATGAAGCATTGTCACTTGCTAGAAATAATTATGGATTGGACAAGACAAACGAAACAACTACGTTTCTTCTTTCACATAGTCTGAATCAGAAAGCTTATCAGTATGCTGCCGTTTTTGATTATACAAAAGCCTTAAATAACATAGATGAAGCAATAGAACTAATGCCAAACGAAGCCGATTTCTATGATTCCAAAGGCGAAATATTGCTGATGCAGGGCAAGGAAAAAGAGGCTTTGAAGATGTGGCAGAAGGTGTTGGAGTTGAACTCGAAGTATCTTGATGATTATCCTGAGGGGACGAATCTTTCCAACGGACTGAAAGCAAAGGGACTGATTAAATAGTATGGCTATGCAACAGAAAGAAGAGTATAGGTATTTTGCCTTTATCTCTTACAATTCAAAGGATGCGCGGTGGGGGAGACGGTTGCAGCGGAAGTTGGAGGGCTATCGAATGCCTGCAACGCTCTGTTCGGAGCATGGGTGGAAGCGGAGGCCTATAGAGCCCGTGTTCTACGCCCCGACGGACATACAGCCGGGCGATCTGCGTCAGGAACTGGAGGCGCGGTTGAGGGCGTCGCGCCACTTGATTGTCATCTGCTCACCCAACTCTGCCAAGGCCAAATGGGTGGGTTGGGAGATTGCCTACTTCCATTCTCTGGGCCGGACAGCCAATATCCACTTCTTTATCGTCGATGGCGAGCCGCACAGCCAAGACCCCGAACGTGAGTGCTTCAACCCCATCATTGAGGAACTGGGCATCCCCGAACAGCTGGGGGCCAATATCCATGAGCGGGTGAGCCGCTGGCCCTGGGTCAACCGCGAGCGGGCATACGTTCAGCTCGTCACCAAACTGCTTGGTGTGGAGTTTGACAGTCTCTGGCAGCGGCACAAACGGCTTTTGCGCCGTCGTTGCGCCTTTTGGGCCTTGGCGGTAATGGCGGTCATTGCTGTTTTCTTTGGAGTGTGGCGGGCCAATCAGCCTGTGGATGTGGGCGTAAGGCTACAGGAGGTCTCTGTGCACAACGAACATCTGCCCCCTCTGGAAAATGCTGTAGTAAGCATTACCCTCGACAACGAGACCAAGCGAGACACGTTGGTCGACATCAACGACTTGGCGTACTTTGCCAATATCCCTCACCGTGCAGTTGGCTGTCCTGTCCAAATTACCGTGCTATGTGGCAACTGGCTGACGGTGGACACCACCATAACGCTGGCAGAGCAGTTGACATTGGACATCAGGCGCGACCCAAGGCCCTATGGAATTGTCACCTTCACCCTTTGGGATATAGATGCAGGTGCAGGGAAGGGTGGCGTAAAAGTCTCCATAGCAGGGATGGATGCCGTCTCAGATGCCGACGGCAGGGTCAGGCTGACCATCCCATTGGAGTGTCAGGATACCGCTTATGTAGTCCATAGTACAGTTCCTTTGCGCGATTCTGTCTTGCCGATGCCTGTAACGGAAAGCACTGTGATGGTGCTGAGGTAGGTTGAACCTAGGAACGACTAGGCAACTTTCTGTATAAGTGTAAGAGCAGTTCTCATTAGAGAAAAAAATACTTGTGGGACACCCTCTCTTGTTGAGTTCGTGTGCAGAAAGGGCTATTTGAAGCTCACCACCTGCATCCGCTGGTGCGGCTGTTCCTCAACCACTAGACCGTAGGTGGTTTTGAGGAAGGAGATATATTCATCCTTCTCGCGCCATGTCTTCCCTGTGTTATATTGCACGGTGTATTCGCCATTGGCATCTTTGTCGAGCATCACCGGCAGCGAGTAGGCCATTCTGAGTATGCTGACAATTCCTTTCAGTGTGACGTAACTATTCGAATCGCTACTATACATGGAAGCCAATTTCTGTCCGTCCCCTGTTTTCATCACCCACATGTTTTGGTAAGTGGTGTCGCTGGCTACCAGTTTGCGCTTCACCAATTCGCTCACTACTTGTATAAAGTCGGGTGCAGCATTCTTTTTCTTGGCAGTAATCTCTATCCTGTATTGTGCTTTGTGCTTCTGACCAGAAGGCATAGGGTAAAGCGTAGGACCGGTGTAGCTGTCGAACGTGGAGTCTATATAACTTTGATGATTAATCAAGTTAAAGGCTATTTGCCCCATTGTGCCACACAGCACAACATGGTCTTTTTCCATTGTAGGGATGGGCAATCCATCTCTTTGTTCGTTATAATGAGTGTGAGTGACCGACACCTTGTAGTTTTCCGTTTCAAACGAGGTGTCTCGCTTGGCACTAAAGGCCACGACCAAGGCCAGCACGATGACCACAGCACCCACTGGCAGAATCCATTTCATTTTATTTGTTGTTTTCATATCGGTTAATTATTAATTAATTTGTTGTTAATTATTTGTATATCAATTCAATGTTTTTTTTGTGTATAATTTTTTCATTGCAAATATACTAAAAAAAACAATATTTTGAATTTTTTTTTCGTTAAAATATTGCCTTGCCAATTGTGAACAAATAACATTGTTGTGCATTAAACCCAAATCAGTCATTAGACCGACACTTGGTCATAATGTCCTCGTTTCAAGCTTTATTAATACTATATCAGCATTTCATTATGTTCCATGACGTTACTTGGACTCGGCAGAGCAAGCAAGCTTCCTCTGCTCTCGCTTTGCGTAACGTTCGGCATCTTGGCCACATCCCTGTCTTGATGTAGGCGACAGTGATGCAACCCATCTGCTCGAAACAAATACTAGTCTGACACAGATCCTAACGACCGTTTTGGGTTAAACAGACATCCAAATCAGCAAACCTCACAGGCTTTTGGGCGGAGGTTTTTGAAGATGCAAAGAAGGTTCGTCGAAGGTTCGCCGTTTGTTCGCTAGGAGCGACGGAAAAATGTTGAGTTTCAAGCTTTTTTTCTGTGTCGTGACGGAGAAAAAGACCTAATGGGCGAAGAAATCAGCCAGTTACGGAAAGTGAGATGGGGAAGGGGCGATTTCAAGTCGGCGCAGCATATATATAAATATATATGCTGCTGCATGGGGGTGTGGGTGCGCCAGAGGAGCGTTGGGAATTTTATTTTGGGGCTGAAAATAAAATGTTTTTGCGCGTTTTGAGTTTTTTTTCGTATATTTGCATGGTGGATATTTTAATATTTTTTTAGTCTTATTTTTATAGATTATTCATAATGAGAAAGATTTGGATTTGGCTGGTAGGCTTGTTTGGGTGGCGGATGGACCCTGTGGACGTGACTGAGCGCCCCGAGGTGCTGCACTGTGTGGTGGCCGTGGCCCCTCATACAAGCATCGCCGACTTTCTGGTGGGTCCGGCCATGCTGTTCAAGGCTGGGGCCAATCCGCGTATCTTTATCAAGAAGGAGTTTTTCAACGTTTTCACCAATTGGCTGCTGCGCCGCGCGGGGGCCGTTGCGGTGGACCGTGGAAACCGCCACAACAATTTGGTGGAAAAGGCCGTGGAGGTGCTCAGGACTGAGCAGAACGCCTGCATCGTCATTACGCCCGAAGGGACCCGTAAGGCAGTGAAACGCTTCCACCGTGGTTTTTATGAGATAGCACTGCGGGCCGAGGTGCCCATCGTGCTGGGCTATATGGACTTTAAGACTAAACGGATGGGCTATGGCCCAACGATTTATCCCTCGGGCGATTTCGAAAAGGACGTGCAGAAGATGTTGGAGTTTTTTGCCCCGGTGCATGCACGTAACCCCAAGGGGTGGCATTGGGGAATGGAGAAAAAGTAAAAGGTAAAAACTAAAAACTAAAAGGGTGGACGGGGGGGAGATTTGAGAATTGAGATTTGAGAATTGAGATTTGAGAATTGGGATTTGAGAATTGAGATTTGAGAATTGAGATTTGAGAATGGAGAATTGAGATTTGAGAATTGAGAATTGAGAGGGCGGGGGCCACGCAGAATTCAGAATTTAGAACTCAGAAATTAAAAAACAGAAATATATGGTTAGAAGAATATTTGTGGAAAAGAAAGCTGCCTTTGCCATCAAGGCAAAGGAGCTGAAAGAGGAGATGTCGGCCTATTTGGGCATCGACGTGGAGAACGTTCGCGTGCTGATGCGCTACGATATTGAAAATCTCTCTGACGAGACTTTTGAAAAGGCCAAGATGACGGTCTTCTCGGAGCCGCCGGTGGATGATATTTACGAGGAGAGTTTCCCCCAGCAGGAGGGCGACTTTGTCTTTACGGTGGAGTATCTGCCCGGTCAGTTCGACCAGCGGGCCGACTCGGCCGAGCAGTGCGTCTGCCTGCTCAGTCCTGCCGAGCAGCCCATCATCCGCTCGGCCACCACATATGTCATTAGCGGCGCCCTCACCGAGGAGCAGCGCCAGGCCGTGGTGAAGAACTGCGTGAACCCCGTGGACAGCCGCGTGACCGACGCCCCCAAGCCCGAGACGCTGGTGGAGCACTATGACGAGCCCGCCGATGTGATGATTTTTGATGGCTTCAAAGAGATGGGCGAGGCCGAGCTGAAGGGGCTCTACGACTCGTTGGGCCTGGCTATGACCTTTGCCGACTTCCAGCATATCCAGCTCTATTTCCACGACGAGGAGCAGCGCGACCCCAGCATGACGGAAATCCGCGTGCTGGACACCTATTGGAGCGACCACTGCCGCCACACCACTTTTGCCACCGAGCTGACGGACGTGGAGTTTGACGAGGGCTATTACAAGCCCCTGCTGGAGGATGCTTTCCGACAGTATTTGGCAGACCATAAGGACCAGTATGAGGGCAGGAATGACAAGTTTGTCTGCCTGATGGACTTGGGCACACTGGCTGCCAAGCGCATCCGCAAGATGGGCTTGCTTGACGACCAGGAGGTGAGCGACGAGATTAACGCCTGCAGCATAGTGGTGCCGGTGAAGATGGACGGCAAGACGGAGGAGTGGCTGGTGAACTTCAAGAACGAGACCCACAACC
>DFDY01000020.1:975-24990 GCA_002368955.1 Bacteroidales bacterium UBA3816 | reverse complement strand
ACAACCACCCCACCGAGATTGAGCCTTTCGGTGGTGCGGCCACCTGTCTGGGCGGCTGCATCCGCGACCCCCTGAGCGGGCGCACCTATGTTTATCAGGCCATGCGCGTGACAGGTGCTGCCGACCCCACACGCCCGATGAACGAGACCCTGCCGGGCAAACTGCCCCAGCGTAAGATTGTCACCACTGCCGCCCATGGCTACAGCAGCTATGGCAACCAGATAGGACTGGCCACAGGCTTGGTGAACGAGATATATCACCCCAACTATGTGGCCAAACGCATGGAGATTGGGGCCGTGGTGGCTGCAGCCCCCCGCCGCCAGGTGAAGAGGCTGACCAGCGACCCCGGCGACGTCATCATCCTGCTGGGAGGCCGCACTGGCCGCGACGGCTGCGGCGGCGCAACAGGGGCCTCGAAGGCCCACAACACCGCCTCGCTGACCACCTGCGGGGCCGAGGTGCAGAAGGGCAATGCCCCCACCGAGCGCAAGATTCAGCGCCTGTTCCGCCGCGAGGAGGTCTCCAGCCTGATTAAGAAATGCAACGACTTTGGCGCAGGCGGCGTGAGTGTGGCCATCGGCGAGCTGGCCGACGGATTGCAGATTGACCTGGACCGAGTGCCTAAGAAATATGCCGGCCTGGACGGCACGGAGCTGGCCATCAGCGAGAGCCAGGAGCGCATGGCCATAGTGGTCGACCCCAAGAATGTGGACCAGATGCTGCGTTATGCCGACGAGGAGAACCTGGAAGCCGTGGTGGTGGCCAAGGTGACCGAGGAACCCCGCATGGTCATCAGCTGGCGCGGTAAGGAGATTGTGAACCTGAGCCGCCGTTTCATCGACACCAACGGTGCCCATCAGGAGACTAAGGTGAACGTGGCAATGCCCGAGGGCGACTGCGCCAAGTGTGCCACTGCCCCGCAGGCAAGTATCAAGGAGCGTTGGCTGAAAAACTTGGCAGACCTGAACGTATGCTCGCAGAAGGGACTGGTGGAGATGTTCGACAGCACCATTGGGGCAGGCAGCGTAGTGATGCCCTATGGCGGCAAGAGCCAGCTGACCCCCACGCAGTGCATGATTGGCCAGCTGCCCACGCTGACCGCCAAGTGCGACACGGTGACGATGATGAGTTATGGCTTCGACCCCTACCTGAGCAGTTGGAGTCCCTTCCACGGTGCGGTGTATGCCGTGGTGGACTCGGTGGCCAAGGTGGCCTCGGCAGGTGGCGACGTGAAGCGCATACGACTCACCTTCCAAGAATATTTTAAGAAACTGGGACAGGACCCCTACCGCTGGGGTCAGCCTCTGAGTGCCTTGCTGGGTGCCTACAGTGCCCAGATGGGGTTGAAACTGCCCGCCATTGGCGGCAAGGACTCTATGAGCGGCACCTTCAACGACATCGACGTGCCCCCCACGCTGTGCAGCTTTGCCGTGGGCATCGGCAATATTCATCAGGTGGTGACGCCCGAACTGAAGAAGGCGGGCAGCTATCTCTATCTGCTGGAAGTGAAGCCCGACAAGATGGGTATGCCCAACTATGGCCAGCTTATGGCTATGTATGGAGCTCTCTATCAGGCCGTGGCACGCGGAGTCGTGAGGGCAGCATATGCAGTTGGCTTCGGCGGCATTGCCGAGGCGGTGAGCAAGATGGCTTTTGGCAATGGCTTGGGTGTGCGCTTTGACGGCAAGTTTGAGGCAGAAGAACTCTTTGAGAAGAAATATGGTGCCATTGTGGTGGAGGTGGCTAACTGTGGCGACCTGCCCGCCGTGGCGCGCAAGATAGGCCGCGTGACGGACGACGGCCGCTTTGAAGTGGCTGGCGAAACCATCGGCATGGACGAGATGCTTCAATCGTGGACGGCCACACTGGAGGATATTTTCCCCACCAGCAGCCGCACTCCGGCCACAACGCCGGCTGCTCCGAAACTCTTTAAGTCGAAAAAGGTCTACCTCTGCCGTCACAAGGTGGCCAAACCTAAGGTGTTCATACCGGTGTTTCCCGGCACCAACTGCGAGTATGACTCGGCGCGGGCTTTCCTGCGGGCGGGAGCTGAGGTGGAGACACTGGTCTTCCGCAACCAGAATGCCAGCCAAATCAACGAGAGTGTGGCGGCTTACGCCAAGGCCATAGAGGAAAGCCAGATAGTGATGATTCCGGGCGGTTTCTCGGCGGGCGACGAGCCCGAGGGCAGTGCCAAGTTCATCACCAGCGTTTTCCGCAATGGGCAGATATCCGATGCTGTGATGCGCCTGCTGAAGGAGCGCGACGGTTTGATGCTGGGCATCTGCAACGGTTTCCAGGCCCTAGTGAAACTGGGATTGGTGCCATACGGCGAGATATGCCAGCAACAGGCCGACTCGCCCACGCTGACGTTCAACACCATCGGCCGTCACCAGAGCATGATAGCCCACACCCAGGTGGTGAGCAATCTCTCGCCTTGGCTGCGACAGGCCGAACTGGGCAAGAGCTATGTGGTGCCTATCTCGCATGGCGAGGGGCGCTTTGTGGCTCCACAGTCGTGGCTCGACCAGCTCTTTGCCAATGGGCAGGTGGCCACCCGCTATGTGGATCTCGACGGCAAGGTGACTATGGATGAACCCTTCAATATGAACGGCTCCTACTGTGCCATTGAGGGCATCACCAGTCCCGACGGCCGCGTGCTGGGCAAGATGGCCCACAGCGAACGCCGCCGCGAAGGCACCTACCTGAATATCTACGGTGACCAAGACCAGCGGATATTTGAGAGCGGTGTGGAGTATTTTAAATAGTTACTTTAAACTATAAGTATATGAAAAGATTATCATTTGTCGTATTGGCCCTGATGGTCGCGGTGGGAGCGGTGGCATCGCCCGTGACCCCCCAGCGGGCGCGGAAAGTGGCTGAGACTGCCGCACGCCTTTGCAGCTGGGAGTTGCAGCACAAGACTACGCATGGGCTGGACCCCTATGCCGATTGTCAGCTGCGGGATGTGACTCTAGCGGTGGGCATTGCGGATATTTTTGTTTTTGATTATACCATTGCCGACGGCGGCCGCGAAGGGTTTGTCGTGGTGAGCGGCGACGATGTTGCCGCCCCCATTCTGGCTTTCTCCGACGAGGGCGCCTTTGAGGCCAATCCCGCCGTGCGGTTCCATCTGGAGCAGTATGGACGACAGATAGCGGCTGCACGCCAGCGGGGCGCCGTAGCCACCCCCGAGGTGCAGCACAAATGGGATGCGATGGTCAGTGGCGAGGCCCTGACAGAGGCCATCCGGCACTATGAGGTCGATGGCAAGGGCGATTTCTACGACGACAACATAGCCCGTCTGCTGGGTAACATGATATGGGGACAGGGCAATCCCTATAACCGGCGTTGTCCGGGCGGCTCGGTGACGGGGTGTGTGGCCACGGCCTTCGGCATGATTATGAACTACTGGGACTATCCCGAGCATGGTTTTGGCCAGCACGCCTACAATGGAGCCGACAATCCGGCTGCCTATGGTGACTGGCGTTGGGGAGAGCTGTCGGCCGATTTTGAGCATACCTATTACGATTGGGCCAATATGAATGATTATGCCTATATCAACAGCCCCGAATCGGTTATTACCGCTATCTCCACTTTACTGTATCAGATAGGGGTTTCCCTTGACATGAATTATGGACTGGACGCCAGCGGCTGCTGGTCGCTGCCCGAATATGCCATTTACGACACCAGTCTCCACCTTTCGGCCACCGTAGGCACCGACACCCGCATCCCGCGCCATTTTGGCTATAAGTACAGCTATGCCGGAATGCGCGATTCGGTCCACAGCGACAGCCTTTGGTTGCGGATGCTCTACCAAAGTTTGGCAGACAGCATGCCCGTATACTATGCCGGTTGGTCCAAGGACGACAGCGAGGACGGCCACAGCGGCACCTCGGGCCACGGATATGTCATTGACGGATATTTCTCCGATGCCACGGACTCCAACATGTTCCACATCAACTGGGGCTGGAGCGGCAGTTCTGACGGCTATTTCAAGTTGGATGCCATGACCCCCGGCAACAGCGACTTCACCCAATGGCACGGGGCTGTCATCGGTCTGCAGCCAGACACCAGCTATCATGGCTACGACCCCGCCGCCATCGACCCTCGCCAGATAGAAAGGACCATGGCTTATGGCCAGGAGGGTCACATCAGGGTGAGCGGATGTGAAGGTAAGGCTGTCGTCGTCTACGACTTAATGGGGCGGCCAGTGGCACAACGCAGCGCGCGCGAGGGCAAAGAGTGGACGGTGGCCGTCCGCCAAGGTATCTATGTTGTGCGCGTCGGCAACCAGTTGGGTCGTAAGGTCGTTGTGCTGTAAGCCCTGCAGGTAAAATATGAACTCTATAGTACTAAATCAGAATAAAATATGAATAATACATTGAAAGATTTACAACCTGCCAAAGTGTGGCAGTACTTTGGTGAACTGATGAATATTCCCCGTCCTTCCAAACACGAAGAGAAGGTTTCGGCATACCTACAACAATTCGGCAAAGACCACCACTATGAGACCTTTGTGGACGAGGTGGGCAATGTGCTCATCCGCAAGCCTGCCCATCCGGGTTATGAGAATGCCCCCGGGGTGTGCCTGCAGGCCCATATGGACATGGTGTGCGAGAAGAATGGCGACAAGCAATTCGACTTCTTCACACAAGGCATACAGGCATATGTGGAGGATGGCTGGCTCATAGGTGATGGCACCACCTTGGGAGCCGACGACGGCATAGGAGTGGCTGCGGCCCTGGCTATCTTGGACGACAAGACCATAGCCCACGGCCCGCTGGAATGCCTTTTCACCGTGGACGAGGAAACTGGCCTCACCGGTGCCGGCAACCTGCACACCGACTGGCTCCAGAGCCAAATCTTGCTTAACTTCGACGATGAAGACGAAGGCGAGTACTGCATTGGCTGTGCCGGCGGCATCGACACAGTGGCCGACATCGACTACACCACCCGTCCTGTGCCTGCTGGCGAAGTGGCCTACAGAATACGTGTCTATGGCTTACAGGGTGGTCACAGCGGCGACGACATCAATAAAGGCCGCGGCAATGCCAACAAGATGCTCACCCGCATCCTGTGGAACGCCACAGAGAAATGCAATATTGGCCTTGCCCGCATTGATGGAGGCAATTTGCGCAATGCCATTGCGCGTGAGGCATGGGCCGATGTGGTGGTGCTGCCCGAGTATGAAGCCGAACTGAAGAAAATGGTAGACACTTTTGCCACAAACCTCAAGTTCGAGTTCCGCAGCACTGAGCCGGGACTGGAGGTGACGATGGAACCTATAGAGATGCCCTCCTGTCTGATGGACAAGCAGACTCACCGCAATCTGCTCGACGCACTCTTTGCCTGTGCGCACGGCGTGCTTGCCATGAGCCGCGAAATAGAAAACTTTGTCGAGACTTCCACCAACCTGGCCTCTGTCAAGATGGACGACCGTCAGATACATATCTGCACAAGTCAGCGCAGTTCTGTGGAGAGTGCCAAACTGGCCGCGGCGCAAAAGATAGAGTCTACCTTCCGCATGATTGGAGCCCATGTCAGCCACAGCGACGGCTACCCCGGCTGGACCCCCAACCCCGACAGCAAGGTGCTGAAGGTGGGCGTGGAGACTTACAAGCGCATGTTTGGCCACGACCCCGTGGTGCGTGCCATCCATGCTGGACTGGAGTGCGGCCTCATCGGTGAGAAATATCCCCAGATGGACATGATAAGCTACGGCCCCACCCTCCGCGGAGTTCATGCTCCGGGCGAAAAAATTGAAATCAAGACAGTGGAAATGTTCTGGAACCTCACGCTTGAAATACTGAAAAATCTCAAGTAAAGAATATTTTCCTGTCCAATACAAAACATCATGATAGGAATACTAGGAAGTGGCTCTATGGCCACAGCTATCGTAAAACTGCTGCTTGAGCAGCCCGAGGCGCATGTATGCTGGTACGTTCGTGAGCCCGAAATCAGAGAGACCCTGGCCAGAAGGGGGCGCAACAAGCGCTATCTGGGTGAGGTGGCTTTCAACATGGAACGCATCACCGTGGTGGAAACCGCCCAAGAGGTGGTGGAGAAATGCCAATTCATCTATCTCGTCATACCCACAGCCTATCTTCATGGTGCCCTTCAGACAGTGGAGGCAGCGGTGTTGCGTACTCGTTACCTCATCTCTGCCATCAAAGGTTTCATACCCCAGACCGACGAGGTGGTGACCGACTATCTCGAACACGTTTATCAGGTCCCCAACGAGCAACTGTGTGTCATCAGCGGCCCCACCCATGCCGAAGAGATCGCCCGCGAGAAACTCACTTTCCTGACAGTGGCCTCGCTCAATCGCTCATTGGCCGAAACTGTGCGTGCCCAACTCCGCTGTCGCTACATCAATCTAAGCCTTTCTGACGACCAGCGCGGCATTCAGTTTGCCTCGGCCCTGAAGAACGTTTATGCCGTGGCGGCAGGATTTTGCAAAGGCATTGGTGGCGGCGACAACCTCATGGCGGTGCTTGTAAGTGTCTCCATGGCCGAGATGCAACTTTTCTATCATCTCATGCAGCCGGGACGCGAGCTAAAGATGACCTCGGAACTGCTGCCGCCCTTCTTAGGCGACTTGCTGGTCACCTGCTACTCCCAGTTCAGCCGCAACCGCACGCTGGGTACCATGATTGGCATGGGCTACAGCGTGAAGAGTGCCATGCTGGAAATGCAAATGGTGGCCGAAGGCTATTATGCTGTCAAAAGTTTGGAGAACATCCGCAAGCAACTGAACGTCGAAATGCCCATAGCACAGGCCGTCTATATGGTCCTTTACGAGGGAGCCCGGCCCGATGTGATTCTCAGAGCCTGGCAGATTTACAAAGGTGAGGAGGGGCAGCCTCGTTCGGGAGTCAAGATGCCCATCATTAAAATAGAAAATCAATAGCTTTATATGAATCCGTTAGTTAGTATCATTATGGGCAGCACCAGCGACCTGCCGGTCATGGAGAAGGCCTGCCAGTTCTTGGAGGAGATGGAGATACCCTTTGAGGTCAACGCCCTCTCAGCCCACCGCACCCCTGCAGAGGTGTCCGATTTTGCCCGCAATGCCCACAAACGAGGCATTCAGGTGATCATAGCCGGTGCCGGCATGGCGGCCGCCCTCCCCGGTGTCATTGCTGCTGAAACCCCGCTGCCGGTCATTGGCGTGCCTATCAAGGGCAGTGTTCTTGAAGGCCTCGATGCCACCCTTGCCATCCTCCAGATGCCTCCCGGAATTCCGGTGGCTACGGTGGCCATCAATGGAGCCCAGAATGCTGCCGTCCTGGCCCTTCAAATCATGGCCGTGGGCAACCCTGCCCTGCAGGAGAAAGTGGTGGCCTACAAGCAAGGACTCAAAAAGAAAATCGTCAAGGCTAACGAGGACTTGGCCAAACTAGAGTATAAGTATAAGGTATAGTAATCAATGCAGCCGATGGCGGCAACGCCGTCCCCTGTCTTAAACCCTATCACAGATGATTACCATAGGAATAACAGGCACTTTGGGTGCCGGCAAGGGTACCATTGTAGACTATCTGGTCAAAGAAAAAGACTTTGTCCATTATTCCGTGCGTGCCTTCCTTACTCAGGAAATCCAGCGACGGGGCCTGCCGGTCAATCGCGACAGCATGACCGCAGTGGGCAATGACCTCAGGGCCCGGCACAGCCCGTCCTGGATTGTTGAGCAGCTCTATGAGCAGGCCAATGCTTCGGGCAAAAACTGCATCATTGAGAGCATCCGTACCCCAGGAGAGGTGGAGGCCTTGCGCAACAAGCCCAACTTCTATCTCTTTGCAGTGGATGCTGAGCCCAAGGTGCGCTATGAGCGGGTGGTCCTTCGTGGCAGCGAAACCGACCATATCAGTTTCGAGACCTTCCTTGCCAACGAACAGCGCGAGATGGACAACGATGACCCCAACAAGCAAAATCTTGGTTACTGCATTGCCCATGCCGACTACCGTTTCGACAACGGCGGCACCATTGAGCAGTTGAATGAGCAGGTCCGTCTAGTCCTCAAACAAATTCTCTACCAGCGTCCCAGCTGGGATGAGTATTTCATGGAGTTGGCCAACACCGTCTCCAAGCGTGCCACCTGCGACCGAGGCCGCAGCGGCTGTGTCATTGTCAAGGACCGTCAACTGCTGGTTTCTGGTTATGTGGGCTCTCCGTCGGGGTTGCCCCATTGCGACGAGGTGGGGCATCTCTTCCGCAAGTCTATTGATGAAGACGGCAACATAACCACCCACTGTGTCCGCACTGTCCATGCCGAACAAAATGCCATCTGTCAGGCCGCCCGTCGCGGCATAGCCCTCGACGGGGCCACCCTCTATTGCCGCATGACCCCCTGCCGCACCTGCGCCATGCTCATCATCAATTGCGGTATCAAACGTGTGGTCTGCGAACGCAAGTATCATGCCGGAGCCGAAAGCGAAGCCCTTTTTGCCCAGGCTGGAGTGCAGCTCGAATTCTTTCACGACGAGGTGGAGAAGTACGACAATCAGTAGCCACTCTCGCCCAGTTGACACAAAAAGAAAAAGCCCTGCCGTGTAGGCGGGGCTTTCTTTTAGCTACATCTGTGTGTTTTAGCCTTCCACAATAGCACCGGTGGGGCAAGCGCTAGCGCAAGTGCCGCAACTAACGCAAGTGTCGGGGTCAATCTTGTAGATGTCGCCTTCGGAGATGGCTCCGACGGGGCACTGGTCGATGCAAGTACCGCAAGCAACGCAGATGTCAGTGATTTTGTAAGCCATTTTATTTACGATTTTTAGGGTTATAAATGTTTTGCAAAAATACGAACAAAAATTGAATTAGTATACTTTTTGACAAAATATTTTTATTAACATCGTTTTATACTCCTGTCAATTAAAATATTAATGCCAGTACTACATATAGCCAGTGGGCGGCAATTCCGGCGCATAGGCCACCGATGGTGTGCGCTCCGATGGCTTTTCCAATAAGTTTTCTGTATCCCAGCGCGTCCACCATGGCGGTGTGGGTGGAGAGATAGCCGCTCCAGCACATGCCCATGGCTGTGAAGACTGCGATGGCGTTGTTGTTGATGATGCCCTCGGTGATGAAGCGGGGGACTAGGCCTATGGCAGCTCCCACGGCACCCAAGGCGGTGATGGGGAATGACACCAAAGCACCACTCTCGAAGCCGAAGAGCCAATAGAAGATGAAGTTCACCTTGTCGGCCAGCCAGGTGATGATGGGAACGCCCTCATAGGCGGCACCCGTGTATACTCCCGTGGCGGAGTCGGGGCCAAAGGTGAGCATCATCACGATGGTGGAGATGCACAGCACTCCGGGGATAATGGCAAAGCCGATGCTGACACCGTCTTTGCCGCCGTCCAGCAGCGAGTTGAGGAAACGTTGGAAAACAGACCCTTCGGACTTGTAGGAAATCTGCTGCTCGTCGCCTTGATAGTCCGTGACGGGGAAATCCATCTCGGGGAAGCTCTTCAGCGTGAAGCGCTGCATCAGTCGGGTGGAGATGATGCTGCCTATGATGGCTCCTGCCACGCCCACCAGTGCGCCCTTGCCATAGCCAAGGCTGGTCATAAAGGCCAACACCGTCAGCCCCATGCCGAAAGCCGTGCCAAAGTTGGTAAGCGATACCAACTGATATTTGCGGAAATACTGTGCAAAGTTCTTGTTCTGTGCCAGTGAAATGATGGCAGGATTGTCCGAGAGGAATGTCATGATGGCACCCAATGCGGCCACACCAGGCAGGTTGTATATCGGTTTCATCAGTGGGCGCAGGATGTTCTCCAGCAGTCGCACGACGCCAAACTCAATCAGCAACTTGCCGATGGCTCCCATCAGCACACATATGGCCATAATGTAGAAGACCGTCTCCAGCAGCAGGTGGTAGGCCGTCTGCATGAAAGTGTTCAGCATGTTGGGTAAGGTCATCTTATAGGCCAGCACCCAGAAGAATCCTATAAAGAAAACGAGGAAAACGATGGCTTCCAGCGAGCGTTTGCTTGTAAATCTCAGTGGCGATTTCAGTTTCAGCCGCCGCTCAAGGTGCAGGAAGAAAGCTTCTACGTTGCGGGCATATTGGGTCGTTTTGGGCCTTTGAGTGTGATTATTATGTTCCATTGTTATTTAATAGTTGGAGAGATTGTCATTCAATGATTGATTTTTCTTTCATTGCCCTTGCCATGCGTTCCTTTATCATGCGGTGCACGTCCATGTCCCAGGTGATGCCCATGTTGCATTGCAACGAGTTTTCGTTGTAGGTGTGCCCGTCAAGGCCGCCTACGTTCTCGCCGGGCCGGGTGATGCGGCGGTTGGCCACAAAGGCGTGGAAACGAAAGTCGGGACAAATCTTTGGGTGGTATTCCAGACCCAAACCGTAGGTGAGGTAGCTTGTGCCAGCCTCGGCAAAGCAGTCGTAGTAGCCCAGGGCTATGCTGTTGCCGATGCCAAAGCCGGGGAGAATCTCGTTGGACTTGTTCTGCTCCCAAGCCCCTTTGGCAAAGAGGTTCAGACCGTTTTTGAAGTAAAGGTTGGCGCAGCTCACCACGGCAAAGTTCTTGCCCCAGTCGTTCACGGCGTTGGCGTGGTGGATGAGGTCCAGATATATGTCCCAGCGGTCGTACACCAGCTTCTGGCCTATGGCAATGTAGTTCATCATCTTGCGGTCCGGACGCTGGAAGAAGTTCACCGAGTTGAGCATCTTGTAATGGCCGAAGTCGCCGCTGTGGAACAGGCTGAAGGACATCAGTCCGCTCTTCCACTCGTTGCCTGGCCCATAGCCCAAATCGGCTCCGTAATACACATAGGGCGAGTTGGCCACCTGCAGCAGCACCATCTGCTTGCCGTCGTCGGTCTTATAGGCGGCTGCCAGGGCTGGTTGGAAACAGTAGAAGTTGTCCCAATAGTGGGTGCTGAAAAGCACGTTGATGGGCGGTGCGTCATACTCAAATCCGCCTACGGCCAGGGCATCCTTACCCATGCGGATCATCCAGTTCTTGCTGGGCATGTAGTTGATGTAGAGGAAGTCGGTGTTGTCGAACAGACTCACACTGCCGGGGCTGGCAATGATGCGCTGGCGGAAGAAATAGCTGAACTTTTCGCCCAGCGGGCCGCCGATGACCATGTTGAAGTAGCGACCATGGAAACCATAGGGATTCTCCACGGCAGTGGGGTTCACGTCGGTGGTGTTGTGGAAATAGTCAAAGTCGGCGCGTGCCTCCAGTCTTATCTGGGTGAAGATAGGCGTAAAGTCAACCTGCGCCGTGGCAGCAGACGAAATGCCCATCACTGCTGCCAGCATACAGATGTGTAAAAAATTGCGTTTCAAGATGCTATAAATTTAAGTAGTTATTAAAAGCAATTACAAAGGTACAAAAAAAAATCATTTTTTTCTGAATATAAAATAAAATTGCTATTTTTGTACTTTGAATCAAAAATTATGCACTATGATTAAAAGTAACTATTTCAAAAGTTTATGTGTTGCCGTAGCACTGCTTTTTGCTGGCTTTGGCGCACGTGCCCAGCAGTTTGAATTCTCGGGCTATTTCAACGGCTTCATTCCCGTGGCCGAGTTCAACAACGATGTCAACGTCGTTATGCCTTTCGACCCCTTTGTTCCCATTAACCGCTCTTCCATTGCCACTGCGGCCTCTGCCGGAATAGGTGCTTCCGCCCGTCTGGGCTTGTGGCTGGACGTGGGTGCCAACAACTGGCTGCTGCCTTTCGGCGAAGTCAGCTTCCTCTGGAACTCCACCAAGTCCTCTATCCGCGATGTCTACGACCAGAACGATATCAACAACAAACTCAAGGCCATCCCCAAAGTGCCCAACTATTTCAATATTCCCATCCAAATTGGTCTCAAATACCGTTATGACCTCACCGACATCATCCGCCCCTTTGCCGAGGCCAGCATTGGCTTTGACATGATGTTCATCTCCAAAAACGGCTACCCCAATGGCAGCAGCTATGTCTCCGAGAACGGTGTTGAGAAAAAGTACGGTACCTACGCCTACAAACCTTCCGGAGCCCTCTCGTGGACTCTGGGCGCCGGCACCTACCTTGGCGAGAATGTCACCGTGGGCCTCTACTATCTCGACTTGGGCAAACACCGCATCAACCACACCTCGCGTTCCTTCACCGACCCCGATGCCACCAACAATTACTCCGGCGAGAAACGCCACATTGGCGAACTGGCCCTCCGCATCGGCTTCCACTTCTAAGCCTAGGTTTTGAAGCCTCTATGCTCCAATCCAATTTATAACGATTAAGTATCAATATAAAATAACGCACTCTGCAAAGGGTGCGTTTTTTTGTGCCGCCGTGTTCTTGTTGGCAGCGAGCCGTCTGGGACAGCAGAAGCAGTGGAGTGTTCCATAATTCACCGCGCTAACCGAATTGATTAGCCCAAATCGGTCGTTAGAATTTGTGTCAGATTAGTATTTGTTTCGAGCAGATGGGCAGAATCGCTGTCGCAGTCATAGTGGGCTAGGTCAAAATAGGGATGAGTCTAAGGTGCCGAAAGAAATGCTGATATGGCATAATTAGAGCTTGAAATGAGGATGTTATGGCCAAGTGTCGGTCTGATGACCGATTGGGGGTTAGTCTGCATTCCGCTGCTTACTGATAGCCTGCCGCTCATATAGCCCTACGCTCCATTCCCGCTTTATCTACGGGTCGGATGCAAGCGGGAATTCTGAAGGAATCGGTATTGATTTGGGTGGGAATAAAAGAAAGGCCATCCGGAGGGGGATGGCCTTAGGGTTTAGTCTATCTTGTCGAATCGTAGATAGGGTCGCAGACATTCGGGCATGACGATGCCGTCTGGGGTCTGGTTGTTCTCCAGCAGGGCGGCCACGATGCGGGGCAGGGCTAGGGCGCTGCCGTTGAGGGTATGGGCCAGTTTCATCTTGCCGTCGCTGTCTTTGAAACGTAACTTCATGCGGTTGGCTTGGAAGGTCTCGAAGTTGGAGACTGAGGAGACTTCGAGCCATTTCTGTTGAGCGGCACTCCAGACCTCGAAGTCGAAAGTCATGGCGGAGGTAAAACTGATGTCGCCGCCGCAGAGTTTGAGTATGTGGTAGGGGAGACCCAGTTTGTCCAGCAGGCCGCCCACGTGTTTCTTCATAGTCTCCAGGGTGTCGTAGGAACGGTCGGGGTGTTCGATGACGACGATTTCCACCTTGCTGAACTCATGCAGGCGGTTCAGACCGCGCACGTCTTTGCCATAGCTGCCTGCCTCGCGGCGGAAACACTCGCTGTAGCCCACATGCTTGATGGGGAACTGGTCGGGGCTGACGATGGTGTTGCGGTAGATGTTGGTGATGGGCACTTCGGCGGTGGGAATCATGTAAAAGCCGTCCAGCGGGATGGCATACATCTGGCCCTCCTTGTCGGGCAGTTGGCCGGTGCCTAGGCCGCTGGCTTCGTTGACCATGAGCGGGGGCATGATTTCTATGTAACCCGCAGCGGTGGCCTCGTCGAGGAAGAAGTCAATGAGGGCGCGCTGCAGACGGGCACCCTTACCTTTGTAGACGGGGAAGCCGGCGCCGGTGATTTTGTTGCCCAGTTCGAAGTCCACGATATCATACTTGGCGCAGAGGTCCCAATGGGGCAGAGCATCGGCGGGGAGATCTGGCTTGTGGCCAAATTCTGCCACTACCACGTTGTCGGCCTCGCTCTTGCCCTTGGGCACGGTGATGTGGGGGGCGTTGGGCAGCGAGATGAGTTTGGCGTTCAGCTCGGTCTCTACGGTGTTCTGCTGGTCGCTGAGTTCTTTCTCTTCGGCTTTCAAGGTGGCGGTTTCGGCTTTCTTGGCTTCGGCCTCGTCGCGTTTGCCCTGCTTGAAGAGCATGCCTATCTCTTTGGCGATGGCGTTCTGCTGTGCCTTGACGGCATCGGAACGCTGCTGCAGACTGCGACGTTGTTCGTCGAGGGCAATGATTTCTTGGATGCGCTCTTCTACATTTTCTACGTTCTTAATCTTGAGGCGTTCAATGATTTCCTCTGTATGTTCCTTTATATATTGAAGTTGCAACATAGTGTGTTGTTTTTGTATGAATTGCAAAGATACGTTTTTCTTCCGATTCAATCAAAAAAAAGTTTATCATATCGCATAGATATGATAAGTCATGGTTGGTTTGAAAGGATACAGCTAAAGTTGAAAAATGTCGTTGAACCCGGCTTTGAATTTTGCTGTACCTCCATGGGCGGGATGGCGGATGTATGATATGTTTGGGAATTCCTTTTTAAGAATAGACTCCGATATACGTCCTATTGCAATAATTTTGTCTATATCAAAGCATTGCAGTAGGTCTTTCAGGACCGACAGCCCCAATTTGAGTTCCTTAGGACTTGGAGGACGATTGGTGCGGTCATTTGCCGAAAGATAATTCGCTGGCTTCGAACTAGGATGAAAAGGATATATATTCCACATCAGTGGCCAACTGCTATGAGGTAATACTGAAAGGCAACTCCATATAGTAGTTGCAGTTCCCTCCTTTTGGGGTTTGATGCTTGAGCCCAGTTCCATTAATTCCTTTACTAGGCAGTCCAAAGACTGGAAAAGGGGAATGTGCACCATTGTATGTTCATCGGTGAAAAGGATTCCGGTCAGGTAGCAACCAAAACGTCCAGGAGCTTCTCCGACAAGTAGATGCGTTGGATTGATCTCCTTTATCGTTTCGAGATAATAAAGGAGATTTTTTCTTCTGTCTTCGGCTTCTTTTGTATCTCCATGGTACATGTTAATGCTCATGTCATCTGGAGTATTGAGCGATGCGAGGTTGTCGATAAAACCACGGATGGTCATAGGATAGAACATCCCTATTTGCCGATGCAGAAGCGGTGGAAGATGGTGCCGAGGATTTCGTCGGAGGTGACTTCGCCAGTGATGGTGCCTAGATGGTAGAGGGCGTTGCGGAGGTCGATGGCGACAAGGTCGGCGGGGAGGCCGCTGTCCAGTCCTTGAGCCACTTCGTCAAGAGAGGTGGACACATGCTGCAGGGCTTGGTAGTGGCGGAGGTTGGTGAGCATGGCACCGTCGGAGCTGGGCATGCGTTGGCGGACGGCTTGGACGATGGATTGCTTGAGTTGGTCAACGCCCATGCCGGTAAGGGCGGAGAGGGCTATTCCTGGCGGATAGGGCGGCTGGACGAGGTCGGCTTTGTTATGGATGATGAAGATGATTTTTTCTTTTTGGGGTATGTCCTTCAGAAGATAAGCGATGTCGTCTATGCTGTATTCGTTGAACGTAACGGTGGCATCACGCACGATGAGGACGACAGTGGCTTGCCGGATGGATTGTATGGCGCGGTCGAAACCAATGGATTCGATGGGGTCGTCACTGTGGCGGAGGCCTGCGGTGTCGATGAATCGGAAGGTGAGTCCGTCGATGTTGAGGTTCTCTTCGATGGTGTCGCGTGTGGTGCCGGGGATGGGGCTTACGATGGCCCGCTGGTCGGAGAGAAGGGCGTTGAGGAGAGAGGACTTGCCCGCGTTGGGGCGGCCCACGATGGCCACGGGGATGCCGTTCTTGACGGCGTTGCCCAGCTGGAAGGAGTCGGTCAGTCGGGTGACTTCCTGCTGCAACTGGGCCACAAGGCTGCGGAGCCGGCTGCGGTCGGCAAATTCGACGTCCTCTTCGCTGAAATCGAGCTCCAGTTCGAGCAATGAGGTAAGGTCCACCAGTTGGCTGCGCAACTGGGCAAGGAGCTGAGCATAGCCGCCGCGGAGCTGGCTGAGGGCCAGTTGGTGCGAGGCGGCGTTGGTGGAGTCGATGAGGTCGGCCACGGCTTCGGCCTGGGAGAGGTTGAGTTTGCCGCCTAGAAAAGCGCGACGGGTGAACTCGCCCGGTTCGGCCAGCGCGGCACCGCTGTCGATGAGTGCCTGTAGGAGGGTCTGCTGGATGTAGGTGGAGCCGTGGCAGGAGAACTCAACGGTGTCTTCGCCTGTGTAGGAGTGGGGGCTGCGAAAGAGGGTGACGACTACTTCGTCAACGGTTTGTCCGTCCCTTTTGAAAAGGGCAAAGGCTGTTTTTTTTTCTCCTTCGGGAAGGTGCACGTGGTGCGAGGCGATGTCGAAAGCCGCAGGACCGGAGAGCCGGATGACGGCTAGGCCTCCGATGCCCGGAGGGGTGGAGATGGCGGCAATGGTGGTGGACATGGTGGTGGTCTATTGGTTGTTGCTTGGGGTGCTGTCGGCCTCCTCTTGTGTGGGGGTGGTTTGTGATTGTTCGGCTTCGATTTCTAACCGAGCATCGGCAGAGGTAATGTCTGGCGCGGCATCGGTCACCTGGATGTCTGCAATGTAGGCATCGCCAAAGAGGGCGGTCATCTCGGCATCGGTCAGGCCAAGGTCGGTGCGCATTTTATACATGTTGGGGTAGGAGAGGAAGAGCATCAGGACCAGCAGGATGGTGACCATGAGGAGGGAAGTGTCGGACATGAGGACGATGAGGATGCACTCGATGAGTACGATGGCAAAAGTGGTGGAGTAAAGGTTGCAGATATAGGCGGTGTAGCCGGTCATTTTCTCGTTGAAGTTATCGAGTTGGCGTAGGCGTGGGGTGGTCTTGCGGATGGTCAAAAGCACCATAACGATGGCAAGAACTGCCAGAATGGTGCCCGCAATGAGCATCCAGCGGGCCACTTGGGGCTGCTGGTAGGTGATGTGATAGGGGGCGAAGTGGAAAATCACGGTGAGAATGACCACGGCGATGGAACCGTAGAGGCCAAAATTGGCTGTGCGGCGGAGTTTTTTGAGGTTGGAAATCATTTTTGTTGTGTTTGTTAAAAGGTGTGATAGATTCTTAGGATAGGTGGGATGGCTATTTATTCAGGGCTTTACGGAGGAATTGGGCGGTGTAGGAGGTGGGTTTTTGGTTGGCAGGACGGGCAATGAGCTGCTCGGGGGTGCCGGCAAAGACCACGCTGCCACCGTCGCGCCCTCCTTCTGGCCCCATGTCGATAAGCCAGTCGGCCACTTTGATGATGTCGTGGTGATGCTCGATGACGATAATGGAGTGCCCTTTCTCAATGAGACTGTTGAAGGCCGCAATGAGTTTCTGTATGTCATGGAAGTGAAGACCGGTGGAGGGCTCGTCAAAGATGAAGAGCTTGGGCTGCTCGGCCTCACCTTTGATGAGGTAGGAAGCAAGCTTGATGCGCTGGGCTTCGCCACCACTGAGTGAACTGGAGGACTGCCCCAGTTTGAGGTAGCCAAGACCGACATCCTGTAGTGGCTGCAGTCGGGCAAGGATGGACTTTTGGCCTTGGAAGAATTCAATGGCTTGGTTGACGGTCATCTCCAACACTTCGGAGATATTTTTCCCTTGGTAGAGTACCTCCAGGGTCTCCTCTTTGAAACGGGTGCCGTGGCACTCTTCGCAGACCAGATGGACATCTGCCATGAACTGCATGCCCACGGTGACATAGCCTTCGCCTTCGCACACCTCGCAGCGGCCTCCTTCGGTGTTGAAGGAGAACCAGCCGGGCTTGTAGCCACGGGTTTTGGCCAAAGGCTGTTGGGCATAGAGCTGGCGTATTTCGTCATAGGCTTTCATATAGGTGGCGGGATTGCTGCGTGTGGAACGGCCGATGGGGTTCTGGTCGACGAGTTCTATGCCGCTGATACGGGCCATGTCGCCTGAGATGCTGGCGCATTTGCCCACATAGTCGGTGGCACCGTCGAAACGCTTCTGCAGCACGTCATAGAGCACCTGTTTGACCAGCGAGGTCTTGCCCGAGCCGCTGACACCAGTGACCACGGTGAGTACTCCGAGGGGGAAGGTGACGTCGATGTGCTTGAGGTTGTTGCAGAAGGCATCGTGGACTGTGATTTGGTCACGCCAAGGACGGCGGGAAGTGGGGACGGGGATGCTCTTTTCGCCCAGCAGATATTGTGCGGTGAGCGAGTTCTTGGGGGCTTTGCGCACCAGGTCGTCGGGGGTGCCGGCAAAGACCACTTCGCCCCCCAGGCGGCCGGCTCCAGGACCAATGTCGATGAGGTAGTCGGCAGCACGCATGATGTCCTCGTCGTGCTCCACCACTATGACTGTGTTGCCTAGGTCTCGCAACTCTTTGAGTACATGGATTAGGCGGTCGGTGTCGCGGGAGTGGAGCCCGATGGATGGTTCGTCAAGTATGTACATGCTGCCCACCAAGGAACTGCCCAACGAGGTGGCCAGGTTGATGCGCTGTGACTCGCCGCCGCTCAGACTATTGGAGAGGCGGCTGAGCGAGAGGTAACCAAGACCGACATCGATAAGGTATTTCACCCGGTTGTTGAGTTCTATCAGTAGGCGCTTCACCACCTCGCGCTCATGTTCGGTGAGGGTTCCCTCCCCGCCTGCCGGGAGGGCCACAATGTCTTTGAGCCATTGGGCAAAATCGTCGACCGGCATGGCCAACAGCTGGGTGATGGATCGGCCGCACACTTTGACGTAGGTGGCATCTTTGCGTAGACGTGTGCCGTGGCAGTCGGGACAGATGGTTTTGCCACGGAAACGCGAGATCATGACACGGTACTGAATCTTGTAGGCTTGGCTTTCGACCCACTTGAAAAAGCCGTCGATGCCTTCCCACGTGCCGCTGCCGTGCCATAGAATGTCGAGCTGGTGTTCGGTGAGGTCGCAATAGGGGGTGTGGATAGGAAAGTCCAGCCGCGGAGAGAGCCGAATGAAATGGCTTTTCCACTCAGCCATCTTCTCGCCCCGCCAACAGACAATGGCATCTTCGTAGACAGAGAGCGATTTGTTGGGCACTACAATGTCTTCGTCAATGCCTATGATGCTCCCATAGCCCTGGCAGGTGGGGCAGGCGCCGTAGGGATTGTTGAAACTGAAGAAATTGGGATTGGGCTTCTCAAAGGTGATGCCGTCGGCTTCAAATTTGTTGCTGAAGGAAGCGGTCCCTAGGGAATTATGGTCAGGATCCTCGGCGGCCACTACACAACTGCCACGTCCTTCGAAAAAGGCGGTCTGCACCGACTCTGAGATACGGGCCAGCTGGTCGTCGTCGTGGGGATGCACCTGTATGCGGTCCACCAGCAGCATGGTGTCGGCATCCTCGGCAGCGGAGTGCAGAAAGTCCTCGATGCGTATGATAGTGCCACCCACAGCGATGCGCATAAAACCCTCCTGCTGCAGCATCTCCAGTTGTGGACGCAGCGGGCGGTCGGCATTGTAGGTGAGGGGGGCGTACACGATGATGCGCGTCTCGGCGGGGAAACTGTAGATATGGTCCACCACGTCGCTCACGGAGTGGCGTTTGACCTCCACGCCCGAGATGGGGGAGAAGGTGCGACCGATGCGTGCAAACATGAGCTTGAGGTATTCATATATCTCAGTGGAGGTGCCGACGGTGGAACGAGGATTGCTGGTGTTGACTTTCTGTTCGATGGCAACTGCCGGAGCAATATTCTCGATGAGGTCCACTTCGGGTTTGGCCATGCGGCCCAGAAACTGGCGGGCATAGGAGGAGAGGCTCTCCACATAGCGCCGCTGACCTTCGGCATAGAGGGTGTCGAAGGCAAGGCTTGACTTGCCCGACCCACTGAGGCCGGTGATGACCACCAGTTTGCCTTGTGGAATGTTGACGGAGATGTTCTTGAGGTTATTTACGCGTGCACCGTGTATTTTAATCATATTAGGTTCGGAGTTGTGAGGTATCTATTTAGAAAGGCAGGAATCCAACGCCCACCTGCAGCAGCACCAGATTGGTCATCCAGAGGTCCGCATTCATTTGCCGGACAGGTATTTTCTGTTGCTCTTCATAGGTGGATCTGGGATCTAGGCTAAAGTCAGATTTAAAGGGGTTGGCAATTGTCAAGTGGTACCTGACGCCTAGATTGAGCAGCACTTTGTTGCGTATGATGTAGTTGCGGCCGGTCTCAAGGGTGATGCCGAAACGGTAGTAGGTGCTGTCCAGCTGGTTGTAATAGGCCCTCTCTGCTTTTGGTTGAAGGTCGATTCTGCTGGCCACAGCTCCTAAACCAAAGTAGGGTCCCAGCGGAGCTGTGGAGATTCCCTTATACCACCGATGGGTGAGGTCGGCACTGATGATGTTGGTGTTGTAGAGTGGGCTGAAATTGTAACTGGAGGAGGTGTAACCTTTGTCAATATAGAATTCGGTCTTGTTATAGTCGACGTAGAGCGACAGGGAGTGCTGCTGTGAGGTGGCCCATTCGAGATTTATCCCCGGGCGGAGGTCGACGATGGCTCCCGGACGGTCGAAGATGTGATTCAAAACCGGAATACCCAAGCCGAGGTTGGCACTGATAACAAAACGTCGGCCCAAGAATCCTGCGACACGGTTGGGACTGAGTGCCCGTCGATAGGTGGTGAAGATGTCGTTTGTGACCAGGTCGCGGCTGTCGGTAAAGTCATGGCTGTTGGTTTGGTCGGCGAGCACATGTCCGCGGCGGGTGTCAATGAGCAGGTTGCGGGTGGCTGTGCTCTCTCGGTTGGCGGCTATATTGTAGGTGACCAACGGTAGGAACGGGGGGATGGCTATGCCCAGTAGGAGGATAGTAGGTGAAAATAATACGGGGTTGTATTCTGTGTTGACCACCGTGTTGAGGGTGAGTTTGTCGGTGCCGTAGCGTTGGTTGAGCTCGTCCATGAGGGGTTGCGACGAGATTCTCAGCGGCACCTGTCCTTTGTTTTGCCAAAACTCGTTGGTCCACTCGTTGATGGTGACAAAGTCGTTGTAAAAAGTGTCGCTCGTGTGCCGGTGCATGGCAGGGTCGGAGAAATCAACCACTTTCATTTTGGCTGCCTTTGCTGCCTGTTGCACCTCCTCGATCAGCAGTTTCTCCATTCGGTCGCTTTTGCGGTATTTCAGCTCGGGATTGTCTTTCTTGTTTTCCACCACCAAGTATTGGGGAGCATAAAGAAGGGTGGAGTTGGCATTGAGGTTGGTGCTGTCTGCTGTCTCCGGGGTGTCCAGACTCTCGTCCATAAACTGGCGGAATTTGTCGTCCTGTTGCAGAAAGTCGGTGAAAGCATAGCGATTTTGATTTATGCTGTTGGCCTGCTGCTTTTTCTGGCGGATGCGGGCATACTTCTGGTTGGCGGAAGGCTGCTCTTTCTCCATGGCATCGGGATTGTAGGCGGTGTCGTAGGTGGCGGAGAAAAAGTTACGCGAAAGGTTGTGCTTATCGCGCAGGGTAAGCATCATGTCGCGTCCCATGGCAATCAGTTGGGGGTCGTCGGGCATGAGCAGGTGGGTTTTCCATATCTCGCGCATGGCAACGAGGGTGGCCTCTTCTTCATTCAGCTTGCGGAAGAGGTAGTACAGCTGCTGAATCTCGCCCTCGTAGTCGTTCCAGTCGCCCACCACCTCGCTGGTATGGCGGTAGCTCCTCGTCATGGCAATGCCGTAGAGGGCCTGTGCTTTCGCCTTCAGCAGAAACTCATTGCCGGGCAGTTGCCGCTCCAAGACATAGCTGTCGTAGAAGGCGCGGGTGTAGTTGGCATAGATGATGTTCTGGCGGATGCATTCGAACCGAGCCAACATGCGCAGGTGGGCAAACTCTTCGGGCGTGGTCACCACATATTGGCTCCCCCCTTGGTGGTGAGAGAGAATCTCGCCTGTGCGGGCCCGGCGTTTCTTAATGTTGGGGTGCGTGCTGTGCGAGTCGTCGTAGTCGTCGCGCGAGGTGATGTCGGCCACTTTCGCCAGATAGTAATTGCTGGGAATCTTAAAGAAGGGCGAGTCGAAGTAGAGCGTGTCGAAGGGAATCTCGTCGAAGGGCAACAGGGCATATTGCAACACATCGAACACCCCGTCGGAGACTCGTTTGTCGTAGGGGCTGTTGATATAAAAAAGGGTCAGGCCGAGGCTGTCGGCCTCGTTCTCCATCTCGCGCGAGCGGTTGTGGTAGATGAGAAAGTTGGCCATGCGGGTCGCCTCGTCGTCGGCCGTCTTCACACGGCGGGTAATCATCTCCATGTTGTGCTTGCGGTAGTAGTGAATGATTTCGTGGCTCAGGATATAGGCCAGTTGCGACTCGTTCTCGGCCTGGGCCACCAATCCGGTGGTGACGAATATCATTCCCTGGCCTGTGGCAAAGGCATTCACGGCAGGTGACTTGACCGTGTAGAATCTCAACTCGCTCCTCAGCTGCGGATGGTCCTTCAAGAGCGTGTCGGCCATGCGTTCCAACATGCGTGTGATGGGATCGCCATAAAGTATGCGCCCGTTGTTCACCAGGCGGCTGATGTTGTAGGAAACCTCCAGCACCCTGTCGCGGTTGGTCAGCTTGCCATCGTTATAGTCGCGCACACGCTGTTTGTCCTCGCTATAAAGCTCGGCAAGGCTTTTGCGCAGGTCGGCCGGGATTTCCCCCTCCGACTTCAAACCCGTAAAATGGTCCAGGCTGTAGGTCCGCTGGGCCCACCCAGCGGTGGCCATGCCCAGTAGCAGCACAAAGGCAAAACACTTAGAAATTGACATATACCAGAGCGGATTTTTTCTTGTAAATACAGAGTGAGACAAATTTCTTTTCCGACAGAGATTTCCACACATCGACCAGCGTGGCCTTGTCTTCCAACTCAAACACCTTCTTTGCCACCTCGCCCTCCTTGCTGATGCCGTAGATGCAGGTGGCGTGCTTTTGGGTCTGCAATTTGCTGGTCTTGGCGGGCTGGCTGATGTCGTATGTTAGGGGCGTTTTGGGCGACTCGCTCAGAAACACAAACACATCGTCGCCCATGCCACGCATGGGGGCATCCAAATAGCAGGAAAGGTCCCAGGACTGCCCCGTCATCTCGTGGCACACCGAGCGGAACGGCTTGTGCCAAACAATCTTGCCGTTGGTGTCGACGGCAAAGGCCAGAGCACCCATTGTGTAATAGTCGTGTTGGTCGGGTGTCTTGGTGGAATGGGTGGTAATCTTCCATTCGCGCTCAAGCAGCAGGCTGCCGCCAAATGAAGTGGCTGCCCGTCCGGCAATGACCAGGTTATCTACCATGCCCACGCTGTTTTCCTTCTTAGTGCTCATGTTGCCAAACACGTTCAGCTCGTCGCTGGTGAAGGAGACCACGTCTGTCCGCAGATCCTCGGTTTCAAGGTCGAGGGCCATGCCCACCATCTTGTCAAAGCAGTCGCTGCCCTTAGGCGATTTGGGGGTGCGGATGAAGCCGGCCAGCACCGCCCTGCCGGCCACGATGTTCAACAGCCGCAGGCGGAACACCTCGCCCACGTTGGCGCGTGCCGTAACGCGCCTCTCGTCGTTCACGTCCAGCAACGACATCTCCATGTGCGTTTCGCCGGTCTTCTTGTTATATTGGCCTCCAAAGGTATAGACCACACCGTCGTTGTCCACGGCCACATCGGTCACCATGTAGGTCTCAAATCGTTTATCCCACAGCAGCTCAAATTTCTCGTCCAGGAGAAGCTGCCGAGGCATGACCTCTTTGGAAACAGAGTTGGCCACATGGCCCACCAAGGCATAGAACAAGCCGTTGTCCGACACGACGGGCCAGTGGTACTGCTCCAAGTCGAATCCGGGCAAAGCCTCCGTCAGGGCGGCGTTGCTCTCCAACGTCATGCTCCGCGGCTCCACCACGGCACGGAAAACCTTCGCGGCCGTCATTTTCATGTACAGGATGTACACCTTGCCCTCAACCGTGTTCACCGCCATCAACTGGCAGTAGCGGGTTTCGGGAATAGACACTTGCCGTAGCACATTCAGGTTGCTGTCGGTCGCCAGCACCTGCAGCCCCTTGGAACCGTAGGAGCCCAGGATGCTGCGCGTTTCGTCGGTGACAATGACAATCTCGTTTTCGGCCACCGAGGCTATCATGCTCTCGTGGGCCATGTACTGGTCGAACCCCTTGGCCATCTGGCCAGTGCGCAGCGAGGGCATCTGAGGCTGTGCCACAGCAAGGGCCATCAGGGATAGGAATAGTGATAAAAATGTTATTTTTTTCATTTTTAAAGAATTTTGTGATAAAGTAAAAGGTAAAAACTAAAAACTAAAAGGGTGGACGGAGTTGAGAGTTTTGTGATAAAGTAAAAGGTAAAA
>DFDY01000020.1:0-854 GCA_002368955.1 Bacteroidales bacterium UBA3816 | reverse complement strand
GTTTTTACTTTATAGTTTAAAAAGCCAATTGCGGATAATCATTAGTCCAATGTTAAAAACTAAAACCAATGCCAAGCAAGAACGATAGAAAACCCATATCCTTTTCTATTGCAGGCACACCTGTCTCTTGCCAATAATCACTATCGCCTCCCCAGTTGCGGAACACGGGCATACCCCCTTGCACACGAGCGGTGGCATAGAAGTTATCGCTGACAAAATAGCGCGCCATGGCAATCAGTCCCAGCCTATATCGGTTGGCAAACAGGCTAAGGCCCCTCGGACTCGAAATATCGGCCGAAACACCCAGCGAAGCAGTCAGTTTGTCGCTAAAGCGGTAGCCAACGTAGAACGCCCCCAAAATATTCCAGTATTTGTTCTCGCTGATTAGGGTCGTGTCGTAATCGTCATCGTCAATAGTGATGGAATACTTGAGCGTGCTTCTACTCACGGACAACAACACCCCGGTAAACCAAGGCTCGGTGAATCCTTCGCGCCAAAAATCAAGCGAGAAGGTGGGGTTCAAGGCCGCCTGGCGAAATTGCAACTTTGTAGAGCCGCTGGCTGAATTTAAGGCTTTGCCTATGGCATAGTTGGTGCCGGCATTGACTCCGAAACCCCATTTGTTATTGTAGGACGAGGCCGCCCTTCCCAATACCTGCGAAAAAGCACTTCCGCCCCCAAGGACCAGAATGACTAGTAAAAGCAATGTCTTTCTCATAACATGTCTGTGTTAATAAGGTTATACATTCATTTGAGAGATTGTGATAAAGTAAAAGGTAAAAACTAAAAACTAAAAGGGTGGACGGAGTTTAAAGTAAAAGGTAAAAACTAAAAACTAAAAGGGTGGACGGAGT
>DFDY01000193.1 GCA_002368955.1 Bacteroidales bacterium UBA3816 | reverse complement strand
GCATATATATTTCATATATATGCTGTATTGTGTTTATAAGTGTATGATTTTCAATTATTAAAACGTAACTCATTGATTTCTTCGCTGGTTAGGCCATTTTCTCCGTCGGCCCTTAATATAAACGTTGTAAAGTCAATGTTTTACCGTCTAAGCGAGCGAATCTTCGGCGAACTCTCAACGAAACTTCTACGGACCTTTAAAAAACTTCGCTTTGCCGATGTTTCCACCATTCCGAGGCATTCTGCGGAAGAAGAGACGGCAAGATGCAGGAAAAAAATAGCGTACCCTGGCAGCCTGTGCCGCCAGGGTACGCTAATCATAGTTTGTTGCGCACTAAACTGCGCCTCTATTTGCTGGCAGGGAAGGAGAACTCGGTCTTCTGCACCCCTTCGCCATAGATGGTCTTGAAATCGTCGCGCATGGAGATGACGTGGTAGCCCGCCTCGCGCCATTGCTCGCCTAGCTGAAGGGCCTTCTCGCGGTTGGCGTGGTCGCGGTCCTCGTCGTCGGCAATGAGCATGAATGCGGCACTGCGGTGCATACTGCTCAGGCAGTAGTTGTGCATGGCACAGTCACCGCCGCTGTTGCCGAACGACAGCACCGGCACCTTGCCTATCTCTTGCGAAATCTGTAGCACCTTGTTGGTTTTTAGGTTCTTAATTATCAACTCGTCGGTGCGCACGATGTCCTCTTCACTGCCCATGGTGTAGTTCACGCCGGCTTCGTCGCCTTGGCCCGTGGTCCTCAGCCTCACGTCCATGCCTATCACGCGGTTAGGCTCGATGCCCAACGACTCCACCAAGGCACGGCAGATGAAACGGTCGGAACCCGAAACCACATAGTAGGTGAATCCGTTGTCCTCCAGATAGTCAAACACTTCGAGGATGGGTTTGTAGAAACTCTGTCCGTAGGTCATGCCTGTGAAGCCGTTGGCAGGCTTGGCAGCGTATGTCAGCACATAGTTGCGGAACTCGGCCAGGGTCATGCCGGCATAGGCTGTGGCGGCTGCCTGGGCATGCTTCATGTCGAAATGGGGTGGGAGGGGGGTGCCGTTGCGCACAAAGTCGCGTATTTCTTGTGCCGTCTCGCGCACCGACTCGGGGGCAGTGTACGAGGCATCATCTAGTGCACGGTACTCCAAGAGGTTGTACTCGAAATAGGTGGGGTACAGTTCGCCCACGAACGTGCCGTCCATGTCGAATGTGGCAATGCGGTCCTCCTCGCGGATGTAGTTGGGCGACTTGGGGTTGGTCACGTCGGTCACATATTCCTGCAGTGCTGTCAGAGCCTCGCAGTTGTTCCACGAAGGAAAGTAGTTCTTCTGCTGCCGTGCTGCCGAGTCGTCCTTGCCGCAGCCGGCAAGGGTGACTGCCAAGGCAAACAGGACAATCAATAAACGTTGTTTCATCATATTTGTAGTTTTAAAATATATTTCAGGCTTTCAGGAAGTTCGAATGCGCAACATTCCATTTTTCTTTGTCAGATAAGGCTTGCAAAATTACACAAAAACTCCGACATAATAGAAAAAACGGCTCTCCCTAAATCATGGTTGGGGAATAAGGGATTGGTTCGGGCTAAGAAGAAGAGGTGAAAAGGACACGGCAAAAGCCATTGTCCTTTTCGACCTCAAAACCGTGTGGGGTCTCCTTTTTTATGAAGAGAGATGCGTTTATTTACCTGTGGCGATGTATTTCTTCAAGGCTTTGACGTAGCTGCGGAAAGCCTCGGTTCCCTCGGGCGTTATGCGGCAGGTGGTGCGGGGCATCTTGCCTTTGAAGCCTTTTTCAACGGTTATATAACCTGCTTCGGCCAGTTTGTCAATCTGCACGCTCAGGTTGCCCGACGTGGCGCCGGTCTGCTCCTTGAGGTAATTGAAGTCGGCCTCCTCCACCCCAGCCAGTATCGACATGATGGCCAGCCGCAGCTCCGAGTGCAAAAGCGGGTCTAATCTAGGCAACATGGCTTACTTGAATTGATGTTTGACAATCAAGCCTGTGGCCACCAGCACCAATCCGGCAAAAGTGAAGATGAGCAACTGCTCTTCGTTGGCACCGGTGATGTAATAGATGGCCAGGCCACCGATGCCGGTCACAAATCCGGCAATCTTCATGGCCCAGTTCTTCAGCGCCACGCCGCAGGCACTTTCGGCCAATCCGAACAGCAGTACAATCTCGGCCGTGAGACTTGCAACCGACACCATAGCGCGTATGGTTCTGCCAAGTTCAAGGGCACCGTCGCTAACATAGGAATAGGCAAGCGTGAAAATCGCCACAGCGCAGGCAAAGATTCCGAAAGTCGACCAAATGCCCCCAGTGATGCGGCTCACATCGTTGCTCACCCTTTCCTCCTGCTTTTTACTCAGTCCAAGCCATGCCACTAAGAATCCTATCACAGGCATGGCAAACCACAGGCAGTTCCAAGCCTCTTTGTCTGTCAATCTCCATAAGAAGTAAATTACCAGCGAGAAGACTGTAAGCAACGTACCCCACAGGATGTAGTATTTCGCACTGCGGCGCGTAATCTCTTTGCGGCTGTTATTGAGCGTTTCGGTAATGAGCGACAGACTTTCCTCAGCTGTCATTTCTTTGTTCTGTTCCATTTTGATAAGTGTTTTGTTGTTTTACTTTTTGTTTTTTCAACGTGATACAATCCATTAATGCGCATCGATTCATGAATCACGCTGCAAAGATAAATAACTTTATGAAATAAACAAGATTATTTCGTAAAATATTTTTCAAGTAACAGTATATCAGAAAAATATTTTTTCTTTTATTCCCAGAAAATGATAAAAAAAGTATAAGATTTAGAGCAAAAACAGGAAAAATGGCACCAGTGAGAACAAATGGAACGTTTTCGTTAAGCCGAATGCAGACAAGCTTGCTTGTATGCTGAGGCGAGAAAACGACCATGAAATGGAACGTTTTCGATAAGCCGAATGCA
>DFDY01000081.1 GCA_002368955.1 Bacteroidales bacterium UBA3816 | reverse complement strand
GAGCAGCCCCAGGGCAACATAAGGCAGGAAGGGCTGGTGCGCCTCACCCCCAACCCCGCCACCGACGAGGTGACCATCGCCTCGGTCTACCGCCTCTCGGGCGTGGAAGTCTACTCCATGGATGGACGGCTGCGCTACCAAGCCCCCGCGCAGGGGCTCACCTGCCGCTTCGCGGTGCAGGGCTGGACTCGCGGCACCTACCTGGTGCTGGTGCAGACCGCCGCCGGCACCTCCACCAAGAAACTGGTGGTGAATCCATAGATTCTTACAAAGGGAAATCCTGCAGGCATACCGCCTATAGCACCAATACCATCGAAAGCCTCCACGAAGAGGCTTTCTTTATGCTTTAACACAAACCGGTCATTAGACCGACATTCGATCATAATATCCTCATTTCAAGCTCTATTTTGCCATATCACCATTTCTTTCGGCATCTTGGCCACATCCCTGTCTTGACGTAGCCCGCTACGCCTGCGACAATGATGTTGTTTATCTGCTCGAAACAAACACTAATCTGACACAAATCCCAACGACCGATTTGGGGTTAAAATGCCATTTGTTCAAAAGAAGACACTTGAGGGGCAAAATTATACCAAACGACACCCGACAAATGCCTTTATGTCAGTCAGAGGAAAAAAAATACACCCAAAGTCGGTTATTATGCTCCCAAACACATCTTTTTTGGCGACCAAGACAATCTTGGCAAAATAATTGATACAAAAGTAGGCATTAGTTAATAGATAAGTAAGTTAATAGACAAGTATGAACAGTAATCAACAAGGACCAAAAGACAGCCAGCAGGGCAAGCCTTGGATGAGGGGGTGGTGGCCATTCGCCATTGCTTTTTGCCTGCTGCTTCTCTTCAATGGGTTTTTGCAGCCCATGCTGGTGAGGTCGCAACTGAAAGAGACCGACTACGGCAGTTTTACACAACACGTCAACGACGGCGATGTGGAGCAGGTGCTGATAAAGGACAACAAAATTTATTTTTCGGTGAGCGACGGAGAGGAGACTACCGAAAAGACGACCTATGTGACCGGACAGATGGACGACCCCGGACTAGTAGAGAGGCTAAGCAAAGCCTCCAGTCCGAGCGAGACGGGGCACATTGTTTTCACTCAGGAGATACCACACGAGAATTCGCCTATAGTCAATTTCCTGCTCTGGTGGGTGCTGCCAGGCGTGATATTTTATTACCTCTTCAACATGATGATGAAGAAGATGGGAAACCGCGGAGGAGCGGGCAACTTTATGTCGTTTGGCCAAAGTGGAGCCAAGATATATGCCGACAAGGAGGTGAAGACCACCTTTGCCGATGTGGCCGGACAAGACGAGGCCAAAGAGACGTTGCAGGAAATGGTTGACTTTTTACACAATCCGACGAAATACACCGAAATAGGTGCCTCACTGCCGAAGGGGGCATTGTTGGTTGGCCCCCCAGGCACGGGCAAGACGCTCATTGCCCGTGCCGTGGCAGGAGAGGCCCACGTGCCTTTTTTCTCCATCAGCGGATCGGAGTTTGTGCAGATGTTTGTGGGCATGGGAGCATCGAAGGTGCGCGACCTGTTCAGCCAGGCCAACGAGAAGGCACCCTGCATCATCTTCATAGACGAGATTGACGCCATAGGCAAAAGGCGCGACAGTTCGGGCTACGGCGGTAACGACGAGCGCGAGCAGACCTTGAACCAACTGCTGACGGAAATGGACGGCTTTGACAGCCGCAAGGGAGTGGTCATCCTGGCCGCCACCAACCGACCGGAGATGCTGGACAAGGCCCTGCTGCGCCCAGGACGATTCGACCGGAGGGTGCAAATGGAGCTGCCCGACCTGGAAGGAAGGGTGGCCATACTGAAAGTGCACCTAAAGCATGTGAAACACGAGGCCGACATTTCTTTGGATCTGATAGCCCGCGCCATGGCAGGCAGCAGCGGGGCAGAAATAGCCAATATCGTCAACGAAGCCGCCCTCAGGGCTGTACGCATGGGTCGCAACGTAGTTAGCCAACAGGACCTGGAAGAGAGCATCGAGACAGTGATGGCCGGAGCCCAGCGCAAAGGCAAAATAATCTCGGAACAGGAGCGCCGCATCATCAGCTATCACGAGATAGGCCACGCCATGGTAGCCGCTCGGCAGGGGGGACAGGCACCGGTGCATAAAATCACCATTGTGCCACGCACTTCGGGGGCTTTGGGCTACACCATGCAGGTGGACAGCGGCGAGCAGGTGCTGATGAGCAAGAAGGAACTGCTGAACCGCATTGCCACCCTGACCGGAGGACGTGCAGCCGAAGAGGTCATTTGCGGCACCATCACCACTGGGGCCAGCAACGATATAGAGCAGGCCACCAAACTGGCCCGCGCCATGGTGACGCGCTACGGCATGAGCGACAAATACGGCATGATGGCCTTGGAGACTGTCAACGGAGCTTACCTAGGAGGCGACACCTCGCTAGCCTGCGCACAGGACACCGCAGCAGACATTGACAGCGAAGTGCGCCAGATGATAGCCGACGGATATGCCAAAGCCAAGCAAATCATCACCGACAACCGGGCCCAGATGGACGCAGCCGCCCACATACTTCTGGAGAAAGAGACCATCACGGGTGAGGAGTTTATGCAAATTATTGACCAACCTGCCCAGATTGAAGAGAAGATGTAGTTTTATTTGACCGCAACGCCCATGAAAGTCATTATCATCATTTTGCTGCTAGTCCTATGGATAGCGTGGCTCACGTCGAAGCCGAAAAGGATTGCCCTTGTGGGCGAGGAGGAGCTAGCGCAATTGAACACTTTGCTGGAGAGGAATCTGACCGAGGGCAACCACATAGAGACCTATCCCGATTTCCACCCCATGGTGGTACGACTGCTGAAGGACATAGCCTCGGCACAACATTTTGTCCACGTGCAGTTCTTCAAGTTCGAGGCTGACGCCATAGGCCAGTGCATCGGCGATGCCCTGGCCGCCAAGGCAAAAGAGGGGGTGGAGGTGCGATTGCTGTATGACGACATCTCGAACCTTAAAAGCAAATGGTACTACCGCAAACTGAGCCAGCAAGGGGTGCAGGTGAAGGGGTTTGGCCCCGTCCCTATTCCATTCCTACGTAAGAAGGACAACTATCGCAATCACCGCAAGGTGGTGGTCATCGACGGGGCAATTGGCTATATGGGTGGCATGAATATTGCAGACCGCTACTATCAGGGACTGCGTTGGGGCGACTGGCGCGACACTCAGGTACGCATAGCGGGTCCTGCGGTGGCTCAGCTACAGCACGCATTCCTTTGTGACTGGCGTTACGCCACGGGTGATTTGCTGGCCGAGAAACAGTATTTCCCCAAGATGGAAGCGCAGGGGGATCTCCCTGGAAGGATTCTCACCTCAGGGCCGATAGGCGACGGGCCTGTCATAATGGCAGAGTTTTGCCGCATACTGGACGAGAGCAAGGAGTATGTGCATTGGGAGTCGCCCTACTTTATCCCCACCAAGGCTGTCATGCAGAGCCTTGTGAAGGCTGCCCAGAGGGGGGTGGAGGTGCATATCACCATCCCGTCGCGGGGCGACCGCGGAGTGCTCACGCCGTTGGCGTCACAGTCTTACATAGAGGAAGCCCTACAGGCCGGAGTGCACTTCTATTTTTACAACAAAGGCTATATGCACTCGAAGATACTGGCCTGCGACGACCGAATTGCCACGGTGGGTTCCACCAACATCGACCCTCGCAGCTATCTTCTGGACCTCGAAATCAACCTGTTTGTCGAAGACAGGGGGTACACCAGACAGATAAAGGAAATATGCCTCAAGGACGAGCAGGAGTCGCAAATCATCACCCTTGAGAAGTGGCGGCAACGGCCATGGGTACGAAGGATTTTGGAACGCACAGCACGGCTCCTTTCGGCACAACTGTAGCAACGGAGGACCGCTAAAAAATGAAAAAAAGAAGAACATGGATATAAAACAATCGGAACGAATACAAACTTCGGTTTTAAACGGAGTTGAGAAGAAGGCCTTGGTATGGCTTGCAAAGCGGCAACCGCGATGGGTGACATCGGACCACCTGACACTGGTGGGATTTATTGGAGCCTTGCTGGTGGCAGCAGGATTTATCCTTTCCAACCTGAACGTGAGTTGGCTGTGGCTCAGTTCACTGGGGATGGTGGTCAACTGGTATGGCGACTCACTGGACGGCACGTTGGCACGAGTACGCAACACGCAGCGTCCCATTTACGGCTATTATGTGGACCACACCATTGATTGTGTCAACGAGGGGCTGATGTTTGTCGGTGTCGGCTTGTCACCTTTTGTGCACCTAGACCTAGCATTGATTGCCTACGCGCTGTACCTGATAATGACCATCAACGTGAGCATAAACGCCCACCTGAAAGGGGAATTCAAACTGACTTACGCCAAATTGGGACCCACGGAGTTTCGGCTGGTAGTCATCGTGGTCAACACGGTGCTGATAGCTTTTGAGGGCATTCGCAACTGGAGCTGGACAGTGTCTCTCTTCGGCACCTCATATTGTCTGAATATGTTGGACTGCGTGGCCGTGGCGGTCATCATCATACTGATGCTGATGTTGCTCTTCACCTTTATCAACGATGCCAAAGGCTATGCTAAAATAGACCCAAAGAAATAGCGGTTCACTTTATACGATATTCCCTAGGGGTCATACCCGTCAGGCGGTGAAAGAAACGGATAAAGGAAGAGGGGGTTGAGAAATGCAGCTGGTCTGAAATCTGTTGTACGCTGAGGCGGCTGCTTTTGAGGAGGTACTTGGCAGAGAAGAGCAACAGGCGGGCTACCCAATCCTGAACGGGAGAACCAGTGATTTTGCGCACAACGGTGCTGAGATATTTGGGGGTCACAAAAAGCTGACCGGCATAAAAAGAGACATCGTGTTCCACCTTGTAGTTCTGTAGCAACAGAAAGAAGAAGTCTTTGCTCAGCTGCTCTTGTCGAGAGAGGGTGCGGGCCTTCATGGAGCCTTGGTTCAGGGATTCTATGGTCAGGAGCAGAAGAGTTTGTATGAGCGGAACACTAAGCACGAGGTTGCTCTCGGCCACCTGCGGATAGGCATGACGCTGCAGCACAGACAAGATGCTCCGGATGTCGCCACAAACATCATCGGAGAGGACAATATCCTGCAACAACATCGTGTCCAACTCGTTGAGACTATCCCAAAGAAGGGTGTTCATGGACTCATTGGCATGCATGAGCAACATTTCGTTTCGTGAACCCAGTTTCAGTAAGTAATCCGAAGTGACATAAACAACGGTGGCTTCGAGGTCGTTGCTGTACTCCGTGACAGAAAAAAGCTGGCCTGGGAGGGCGAAAAAGATGCCATTGCGAGTAATTTCATGGTGGCTTTGATTGACCTGATAGACCAAACGTCCACGACCCATGACGCCCAGGATGAGTCCACCAACCAAGATGGCAGTTCCATGTCCGATGAACTCGTCGGCCCCACTCGCGCGAAGATCGAAGACTCCTATGTCTTTAGTGTCAAGGTAACTCATGATTACTCACTTGATGTTTTATTCATTGAATGAACGGACTTTCGGTCAATTTATTATGTATGAGATATTGTTTTTCGCTCTAGTACAAAGTATG
>DFDY01000187.1 GCA_002368955.1 Bacteroidales bacterium UBA3816 | reverse complement strand
CTGGAGGGCAGAATAGAGCTTCAGTTTCCCTTCACTGTCGCAGGTGCTTGTTGTTACTTGATACTTTAAGCTATACATAATGATTTGTTTTCTGTCATTTGAAAAAAGGCCTTTGCGGCCATGGATGTTTATTTGCAAAGATGGTTTCCCGTGTGCAAAGGTACCACTTTTCATCGAAATGGCAAGCCTTGAAACTAAAAAAACTTTTCAAAAAGAGGAAGAAGCTGATTCTGGCAGCGATATATCAGCAAAAAAGGAGGAGCGTAATCTTCTTTCACCGATGTCCTTTTTGATTGATAATGAGCTGGTTACGGTGAAGGGACGTGAGAGAGGCTCGTCTTTTCGTGCAAAGGCAGGGGGAACGGGCTCTAACTTAAGATAAGTCTCTGCGCAAAATGGATGTATGTTAGCTTCCTATTCCATTTAGCAGCCTTCCGATTAATTGCCGACGTTCGTCAGCAGTATTGCCGACGTAGGTCGGCAATACTGCCGACCTACGTCGGCAACATATTTTCTGCGGTTGGGCAGGTACGGCAGATGAGAGGCAGCAGATTCTCACCATGGCTCTCAACGGAAAGAAGAAGAGTTGCATCGAGTTTCATCCCAGTATGGGCTGTGTTTGGCTGCCTTCACCGTAATGTCTTATGTATCAAAGAGATAGTGTGTCGGTGAAAGGAAAGACGGATTTTGAAATGTGCGGTAAAAAGGCTGACAACAGCTGGCTATGAGCAAATATGTTGGCAGAAGGAAAGCACTGTTTCGCTCTAAGAAACGGGGCGTTCGCTGAAAGAGTTGGTGGGCTGGTTAAACTTTTCGTACCTTTGCAGCATCAAATAGACGTCGTTGATGAGAGAAAAAACATCAGGCAGACATCGTTGATGAGAAGAAAAGTATAACCCGTAAAAAACAGACAACAAAGACGAGAAAATAAAGTATAACCAACATTATTAATTTTTTAAATCTGAAGAGCAATGAAAAAGATTGTGTTAGCAATGGTAGCCCTCCTGTCGATGACAGTAGCAGTGGCACAAAACAGTGAGAAGAAAGACGGTAACGCCCCTCAGCAGCCCACGCCGGAAGAGATGGTGGAGCGTATGGCCAAGGACCTGAACCTGACAGCCGACCAGAAAGCCAAGGTGTTGGCCCTGAACAAAGAGTATCAGGACGTGCTGCGCGGACCGGGCATGGGGCCTCGCAGACACCATCCGGAAGGCAGACCCGACGGTGACCAGAAAGACAAGAAGGACAAGAAGGACAAGAAGGAGCTGAAAGATAAGAAGGACAAGAAAGCCGACAAGGGCGAGCGCCCTGAGCGTCCTGAGTTGACCGATGCCCAGAAGGCCGAGATGAAGGCCCGTTGGGAGAAGCGCAAGGAGTACGACCAGAAGCTGCAGACCATTCTTACCGCCCAGCAGTACAAGCAATGGAAGAAACACCATCCTCGCCGGGGCGGACGCGGACACGGCGGTCGCCGAGGATAAGCCACCCCTCGTCAGCCGTGCTGCTGACCCTCACTTCGTGGCGGTTCATCGACACATGGATGATGCCGCGGGGTGTCGGCACGGAACCCTCCATCCATTCGAGGTCGCCCAAGACAGGGCGTACCTCGAATTCTTTGTATCCGGGCTTCGTGGGCTGTACGCCAAGGAAGTATTTGCCTATCAGATAGAGCGGCGAGGCCCCCCAGGCATGGCACAGTGACTTGCCGTAAGGGCGCCCGTACATGGCGAGGTGCTGGCGGCCTGTCTCGGTGGGCACGTATTTCTCCCAGAACGAGGTGGCTCCTTCGTCGAGCATGCCGCCCCAGTAGGAGCGTATCTCTTGCAACACCTGGTTCTGAAGGCCTGCCATACAGAGGGCCTCCAGCTCGTAGAAGCGCATATAGGGCGTGGTGATGGGGTCGATGGCGGGGTTGAGCATGACATGCTGCATGATGTCGCGCTGTTCCGTTTCGTCGCTGAGGCCATAGAGGATGGCGAACATGTTGGGGAACTTGGTGATTTGGGGGTTCAGCAGCCCGTCCTCCAGGGCGTGGAGGTAGGCGCGGTGTTCCTGGCTCCAGAAGGTGGCCCTTATTTTGGCGCGGAGGGAGGCGGCCAGGGCGGCGTAGTCGAGGGGGGCGGTTGCGGCAAAACCGCAACCCACAGTGGGGGCGGAAGGGGCGGCGGAACGGGCGGCAGCAGGGAAAGCGGGGACAGTGGGGGCGGAAGGGGCAGGGGGCGTTAGCAGGCGGGCGCAGGCGGCCATGGTTTCGAGGGCCTTCATGAGCAGGATTTGCTCGAAGCATAGCGTGCCGCGCTTGTGCATGGGGAAATCTACCCAGTCGATGAAGAGCCAGTCGTCGGGCTGCCCCTCGGCCATGCCGTCGGCATTGGTGCGCTGGAGCACATAGTCCATGAGCGACACCATGCGGGGCCACATCTCGCGAATGAAGTCGAGGTCGGCGGTATATTGGTAGTAGTCGAGGATGCTGTTGAACCAGTAGAACGTATAGTCCATGATGGTGTTGACATGGGCCGTCACGGGGTCTTTGCCGCGCAGCTGGCGGATGGTGCGTTTCACACACTCCGTATCGAAATGCAGGTAGTAGTTCATGAGGTACGACTGGATGGCGTCGCCCGACCACGTCCAGCGGTCGCGCTTGATGCCGTCCATGAAGAA
>DFDY01000039.1:360-9963 GCA_002368955.1 Bacteroidales bacterium UBA3816 | reverse complement strand
CGCCGTCAAAAGTGGCTTCCACTTTAAGCCGCCCCACGCCGTACTCTTTTCGGATGTCGATGGGTACCACGATGTACGCGGCATTCATATCCTCATTTTGGATGATAGTAGCTGAGAATTTATGCATAATATTTAGGTGTGTTCTATTTATTTGTTTCCATTGTCGCGTCCCGCCGGGACGCAGTTTACTGACGTCTGATTATCACGGCACTGCGCCTTCGGCTTGTACCGTGTTATTAATAGTCTCACCCCTTCTGGGTGATTTATAGAAGTCCCCAGAAGTTTCCTTATGACTTCTCAGTATTTCTTTATGTTCCATGACGTTACTTGGACTCGGCAGAGCAAGCAAGCTTCCTCTGCTCTCGCTTTGCGTAACGTTCGGCATCTTGGCCACATCCCTGTCTCGTCGTAGCCCGCTACGCCTCCGCCAGCGATGTGACCCGTCTGATCGGAACAAATACTATTCTGCCATAAACCCTAATGACCGATTTGGGATAAAGGATGGAGGGGGCAGGGGGACGGAGATACGGGTGTGTGCACACTAAGTAATTGCTCAAATATACTTTACATATAATTTCCATCTAATTGACCATTTAATTAATGGATAATTCATGATAATTCGTGTTAAAAGATATGCATATTAATTTTGGTTGTTCACTTAAAAAAAATAGTGTACAACGACGGCTGTTGGCCAACCATACGTTGTACACTATTTGTTACGTTTTGCGTGCTGTCTTACTCTTCCTCTAGTTCCTCTTCCTCCTCATCGACGGGCTCGCCGGTGAAGCCAGAGAGGAAGTTCTGAATTTCGTTGCGGGAGTTGGTGAGGGAATAGCTGAAGTTGTCGCCCGTGCGCTTATCCTTCTTGATGCCTACGATGCGGTCGTTCCATTCGCCCACGCTGCTGGAGATGCTGAGGTGGTGGGTGCGATAGTCGTAGTTAAAGTAGTACCAGTGGTCGTTGGCAATCTGGAGGTAAAGGATGAAGTGGATATCGGAGCCGCGCTTGAAGAGCTGGGCGCGATAGCGGACGTTGACATGGAGCTGTGTTTTGCCCACATTGCAGAGGGCAGTAGTGCCGCTGGCGGCATAGCCGCGGGTGGCGGAGTACTCCCAGCGCAGGTTTTCGAGAAGGATGGTGTTGTTGAGGAAGCCTTCCAGTTTGTCGAAAGCGCCCTGACTGCGATAGGTTTGGTAGGCCAGCTCGCCGTCGGGGTCGCCCATGTCGAAGAGCAGGGCGCGGTTGAGGAGGTCGTTGTCGCGGTCGGAAGGCGAGGGGCGGAGGTCGTCCTCAATCTGCTTGGCCATCTGGGTGAGGAGGCCCTCGTCGATGGGGAAGGTGACGCCGAGGACGGTGGTCATGAGGAAGTCCTTCTCGTTTTCGGGGTCGTAGTAGACGGTGCCATAGGCGCGCAATTTGGCGGCATCGTCGGGAGCGCCCTCACCCAGGCCGAAACTGATGGGGCCTTCGCCCTCGATGACGCAGTTGTCGGTGTTGAGTTTGAGGAAACGGTCGACAAACTCGGGGTCGTCCAGTTTTTCCTGCGAGGTGAGGGTGTAGGTGCTGGAGGAAGCATCATAGTGAAGAAGGCCGTGGCTACTCATGAGGCTGGTGCCGGACTGGTCCTTGGTGAGGAAGCCAGAGACAGGCTTGAGGCCGGTGTTGCTCATGCGGAGGGAGGCGCTGATGGGCTGGCCCTTCCAGTCGACGGGCGTTTCGGGCACCTCCACGCGGATGTCTGCGGGGTCGAGATAGTTGGCATAGGCCAGCAGGCCCAGCTGGTCGATGGGCGAGCACTTGTGCAGCAGGCGCACACCGCCCTCGAAATAGAGGTGCTGGTGCTGGGCATCGGCCTGCGCCTTGCCGGCGAAGCCAAAGGCCTCGTTGAGAGTGAAATTGGCATCGGCGGCTATTTCGCCCTTGGCGACGCTGAAGCCTTGGTCGCCGACGGTGATGTCGGTCATGTAGATGGGCTGTTTCTTCTCGTCCTGACTGACGTAGTCGATGGTGCCCTTGCCGCTATACTGCTGGCCATTTTTGACTATGAGGTCGCAGTTGTAGAAGAGGTGGAAAGCGCTGTCGCGCGGGAAGAGGAGCTGGCCGCCTTGGATAAGGGCCATGTCGCCACCCTTGGAGATATGCAGCGAGTCGCCTGCCGGCGCGATGAGGGCGTCGGCGATGGGGAGGGCATAGACGTTATGATTGGAGAGTTCGAGGTCGTCGTAGCGATAGGTGCTGTTGATAGCGTTGAAGCGGATGTCCTTGAGCTTGGGGTCGGTGCTCTCGAAACGGGCACCTGGCATGCGACTGAGCCGCTTGGCGCGCTCGCGCAGGGTGAGGGCCTCGGTGCCGAGGGTCTCCATGCTCTTGCTGTTGTCGAGCTGCAAGGTTTTGTGGTCCCAACTCCAGGTGTACTGGTCCACCCAGGCGGCATAGCCGAGGGCGGGCAGGAGGGTGCGCGTGAGGGTGTCGTTGGAGGTGAACTGGCCGGTGTGCTCTTCATAGTCGACATGCGAGCGCATGTTCTGTGCCGAGAAGGCCTCGTTGCCATACTTGGTGGAGAGGAGTGAGAAATTGGTGTTGGCTGCGTTCATTTCGAGGGTCTTCATCTCGAAGCGACGGGAATAGAGCTTGCCCTCATAGAGCGAGGCGGTGCCATAGCCGGTGGCCCCCTTGGGCTGGAGAGTGAGGCGGCCGGCCAGCTGGGTGACCCCGTTATACATTTGGAACTGGGGACCGTCCTTGAGCTGCGAAATGGTCATGGAGTCCTGATAGGGATACCAGCGGATGAGCGAACTGCTGATGCGGGCGTCGGGGAAGTCCTGTTCGGGTTTGACATAGAAGGTGTCGGACTGGGCCAACATGGAGTCGGGCATGAAGATATACTTGTCGGTGACAGCGGTGGAGGTGAGATATTCGAGGGTGCCCTTGCCGCGCAGGCCGCCATAGCTGAGGGCGATGGTGTCGCGATAGGTGCCCTTGCCGCCATAGGCGGGATAGCCGTCGCCCGAAGTCTTGTGGATGAAGCCCAGTGAGTAATCGCGCTGCACCTTGAGGGGCTGCTCTATGTCGGGGAATATGCCGGCAGAGGTGAGTTTGCCGACAAACTCCAGGCTGTCGGTCTTAAAGTCGGTGAGCTGTTTGATGACGAAGGGGTAGAGCGAATAGTAGAACCGCTGGCGGTCGTAGACACCGTTGAAAATGAACTTGCGGTCGTAGTAGACATAGCTGGGCTGCACGCTGTTGAAGATGGGGTAGTCTTTGTTTTTCTTCAGTCCGCAGTGGTTGTCGGGCTTGTCCACCTGTATGTCGCCCACGAGATTGTAGAGCGGTGTGCGCACCATGCGCAGCTTGCTGGTGTCCTGGAAGTTGGTCACATAGAAGCGGACCGAGTCAATCTGCGGCAGGTCGAAACGGAAGTCGTCGTAGAAGAAGGTGGCGTTGGTAACATTCATCTCGAAACGACCCACATTGATGAAGCCGGAGAAGATGATGTCGCGGTTGCGCTTGACCACGATGTCGCCATCGTAGGGCTTGACCACCACCAGCTGGCTATCGCTGACCACAAATTTCTCAATGCCATGGACATTCAGGTCGAGGGTCTTGAGGTCCAACTCGGCGTTGTTGGTCTTGGTTTCGGACTGGAGGGAGAGGGCGTCATAGTCGTGGCCCTGCTGCTTGACGATGGCTTTGTAGAAGCCCAAAAGCTTATCATGGACATGGATGCGGTTGGTGCCCTCGTCGAAGGCCACGAGGCCTTGTTTGGAGAGGCCGTGGACCATCAGTTTGGTCTGTCCCTCGTCCATGTGCAGGAAGTTTTGGAACGAGACCAACGAGAAGTCCTGCTTCATGTCATGCTGCTTCATATAGCGATACATGCGCACCACTGGGCTGACGTTGTCGATGCCCTGCACCTCCATGCTCTTGGCCAGGGAATAGAAGCGGTTGGACTCAAAGGTGACGAAGGTCTGGGTGTTGTTCTGGGCCACCATGTTGAACTCGACCACGTCCTTGGCTATATACCAGTTGATGTTCTCGCAGAAGATGTCCAGCTGGTGATAGCTGTCTTTGTAGGGGCTATAGTAGTTGCGCTTGGTGCTGTTGATCATGTTCACGCGCTGGTCCTCGGTGGTGTATCGCACCAGCACACCGGCATTGGAAATGGAGTCGTCGCCGATGTACATCTTGACCGAGCCGCGCTCAGTGGTGAGCATGTGGGGCAGCACAGAGAACTTGGTGGAGCTGACCACTAGGAAACGCTTGCCCTCGCGGTAGAAAATCATGGAGGCGGGGTTCTTCTCGTCGTTGGTGACAAAGCGGGCACCATACATCATAAAGTTGCCCTCAAAGTCCACCCCCGGCAGCACATCCTTTATCTGGAAGTCTTTCTGGTAGGAGCGGAATTTGGGGAAGGTGTATTTCTCAGGGTCGGTCTTATAGGTGAGGGCCTCTTCGACGGTGCCCTTGATGGGAGTCTTGAAGTAGTTGGTGTTGATGAAGGTCACCGAGTCGGCGGTGAACTTGGGCAGTTTGGAGGGTGCAGAATAGTCCTGCAGGTCGGCATAGCAGGCCGACTCAGGCACCCCGCAGCGTTCCCAAGTCAGGCGGCCACCGCGGCCCTCCCAGGTCTCAGTGAGGTAGTAGTAGTCGCCGGTGGTGTTGTGAATGGTATTCTCGTCGGCGTTCTTGCCGATGCCGGAAGTATAGGTCAGCTCCACCTTGCCCTTGAAGCGGGTGCGGATGTCGTTCTTGAGCACTTCAAAGGAGAATTTCGCCCCCTCCTGGGTGCGCCAAATGGAGGACTTGGACTTATAGAGGGTGCGGCTCTCCAAGAGGTTGGACGAGTAATCGATAAAGCCTACTATTTCTTTCTTCTTATTGGTCAATTGCAAGATGGCCGACATGGCATTCAGCCACTCGTCAAAGATAGTGGCCGACACCGTAGCGTTGCTGTAGGCAATCAGGGTCCGTGTTAGATTGACATAGTCGGGTGAGGGTTCCATCTTCGTCTTGCGTGCAGCGTTGTAGAGATCCACCACCTGCTGCTGATATTTGTCGTCCAAGCCATTGAAGACCGTCTCGAAACTGCCCACCAAGGCCTGGTTTTCGGCCAGTTTTTCCTCCGCCTTGCTGTTACCGTTGAGGTAGCGGAGCAACTGCACACCCATTGAGTCAACCTCGAAGGTGACTTTGGTTTTCTTAGGGCGCGCCTGGGCCTGGGACTCCTGCGCCTGCATAACAAAAAGTGTCAGGGCTATGAAAAACAAAAAGATTCTTTTCATATCAAGTACATATTATTTCAAAATGCAAAATTAGTATTTTTCACTGATATAGATAACGCACTTTCCGATTTTTTATTACTGAACGATTGTTAATAACCCCAAAACGATTGAATTCTGGATTCTGAGTCCCGATTTGTCACAATAAAAACTCATAGTTCTCGTTATATAGTCCAATTACAGAACACAGAATAAGAACACCACTCAACAATGCATCTTTTTCTAACCGAAGACACCAGCGGCCCCTACGCCCTGTTGAACGCCGAAGAGTCGAAACACTGCGTGCGCGTACTGCGCATGGGGGTGGGGGACGAAGTGTGGGTCACTTCTGGTGACGGCACCCTCTGCCGTGCTCGAGTCTGCAATCCCGACGAGCGTGCCTGCGAAGTGGAGATACTGGAGCGCAAGCCTGACCCACAACAGCGTCCCTTCCACCTGCATATCGCCGTAGCGCCTACCAAGAATAGCGCACGTCTGGAATGGTTTGTGGAGAAGGCTGTCGAAATTGGCGTAGACCGCATCACGCCCGTCATTTGCGACCACTCCGAACGCGAAAACCAGAAGACCGACCGCCTACAGAAACTGGCCCTCAGCGCCATGAAACAATCGCTCAAAGCCACCCTCCCCATCATCGACCAACCTACGAAACTGACAGACTTCCTGAAAGCCCTCGACCCCATGCCTATCCAAAACCAGAGCCGCCTAGTCTGCTACTGTTTCGGCAACGAGCGGCACTCGCTGCACCAACTCTACACCCCTGGTCAAGATGCCGTGGTGCTGATAGGCCCCGAAGGAGATTTCTCCGAGCGCGAAATCCAAACGGCCCTGACGCAAGGTTTTCTTCCCGTCACCCTGGGCAACAGCCGCCTCCGCACCGAGACGGCCGCCCTCTATGCCGTCACAGCCCTCAACTTTATGAATGAAAAATAGCCCCCTCGCCATGAAACGCAAATGCCTCATACTGCTGCTCCTAGCCGCCTCTGTCCTCCCCTCTTGGAGCCAAACCCCGATAGCCCTGCTCAAATACGGTGGAGGGGGCGACTGGTACGCCAACCCCACCTCTCTCACCAATCTCATCGCTTTTTGCAATGCCGATGCCAAGATGAATTTGGCCAAAGACTATGCCGTGGTGGACGTAGGCAGTGCCGAACTGTTCAACTATCCCTTTGTGCACATGACCGGGCACGGCAATGTGGTCTTCAGCAGTCAGGAGGCCCAAAACCTACGCAACTACCTCCTGGCAGGCGGTTTCTTGCACATCGACGACAACTATGGTCTCAAAGAATTCATCATCCCCGCCATGAAAAAGGTCTTCCCTGAACTTGACTTTGTGGAACTGCCCTTCTCCCATCCTATCTACCACCAAAAATACCAGTTCCCCAACGGGCTGCCCAAGATTCACGAACACGACAACCTCCCCCCCCGGGGCTACGGCCTCATTTGGGAAGGGCGGCTGGTGTGCTTCTTCAGCTGGGAGTGCGACCTTGGCGACGGTTGGGAAGACCCCGACGTGCACAACGACAGCCAAACCGTCCGCACCAAAGCCTTCCAGATGGGCGAAAACCTCCTGCAGTACGCCTTCACCCAGTAGGTGGACCCCACTTCGGACACCCAAAGCCTCCGCCGCCCCGCCCCAGTGGCACCTCGGCCATCTCGAAGACCTATCAAGGCCTGTATCAGGTGGTTGGAACCACAACCTGAACTTTTTTCAAAAAAATATCTGCGCTTTGGATATTTTTTCATATCTTTGCGCCATGGTCGTAACCAACAACACAACATTGTTATGAACATCTAATTTATTAAACTAAAACATATTAGCCCATGAAGATAATCAGAATCTTTTTTGCATTAAGTGTACTTTTCGTGTCTCTACCTGCTCTTGGACAGATAGAACAGACACGACACACTCCTAATTTGGCTGGCAACAGAGCGTTAATTCGCGAGTTTTTGCATGGGATAACTATTTCATACGTGGAGGCAGATGACGGCAGCAAATACTTTGTCCACGAAGACCCCCTTAGTTCCACCGCCTTTGCAGCCCTTGTGCCTGACGGCATCACGGTAAACGACATGGACATCTTCGCCGGGTACCTCTATTTCTGTGGCACCTACACTAAAGACGGCAACACCCAAGGCATTGTGGGACTATTCAACATCACTAATCTCTATGGCTGGGGTATGCCCTACTACATCTCCCCCCTGGACTGGGTTAATGACGAAACAGGGGCCTCGGTCCGCATGACAAGACCTCTCCGAGTGGGCCGCACCGTGGACACCCAACCCGCTGGCATCCACGTTCCCATTGTGGGCGAAATCGAAATCAGAGATGCCGCAGGCAACATCACCTCTCAAACTGGACTGTGCGCAGCATATATTGACGGCTTGCTTTCAACTTGGAAATACAGTTTCTACTATACGCCCAATCCCGACATCGTTTTCACCGACATAACCCGGACCGACAACTTCTACGTGGCTGTCGGCAGACACGAGGGCAACAGATCTACCGTAATCAAAACTTTCAACTCAACCTTTCCTTTCACGCAGAGCCCTGTCAGTTCTGACATATCTGAAGTGAACGACAACAAAACCGAAGGCGACGTGCTGGTCACCGCCCTTGGTGGCGAGGATTTTGCCCTGGTCAACTACTACCATGATGCATCGGAAGCAGGCAGCACCGTCAAAATAATGGATGCCACCAACCCCATCAACATCCCGGTATGCATCCGGCTGCCGCAAAACACTTCGCCTGTCTTGTCCCCCTCGTGGCTACTGCGCGAAATACAGTACGACACCTTTAACAACATCCTCTTTGTCCTACAGGACATGGACTACCCCGTCAGTTCATCTACTGCCTCCACCGTATGCGAATATAAACCACTCTTGTCTTCCAACTCGGGATTGTACACCCAGCCCGGCTATTCGGCCCATGGCATGGGAGCATGGACGGGTGGTGGGTTTCAGATTGTTGGCGACGACGCAGGCAAGCTGACCTACATGCGGAAAGTAAGCGGACAGAATTCCGCTTGCAGAGAAACAACCACCAAGAACCACGTAACATACACATTAGATGCCAATCAGACATATAATAGTGATATTAGTACTTTAATAAAATCTCAATGTCTAACAATACCTGTAATTACCGATAGTATCAAATTCATTGATGACTGCTTAATAAAATAATCCATGAAAAAGATAGTTCTTTCGGCAGCATTATGCCTTTTGCTCCTGACTTCGACCCACGCCCAATACCATATCACGGGAGACACCATCCAGCTGCATGACTCCATTTGGTGGCACCCCCAATGGTTCAACAATTGGGTGGACAACATGCCGCCTAACTCCCTTCATATGATTTCTCCCGAGGAGGGCGGCTCATTCGAAGTGCTCGTCGAACGCACCACCGACCGCCCCATCCGCGTGATTGGCATTGCGGCTTGTGTGATTGGCATGGGTGAATCAACCTGGCCCGAGATAACTGACTCTATGACTGGTGCCCAGGAATATTTCTATATCTACAAAAGCCGATTAACGGGTGATGAGGTGCCACTTAGGGCAGTGCCATGGGACCCGACTGCCCCCCACAGATATATCTATAACCGGACCATTCGCAGCACCCCCCCAAAATGTGATTCGCTTTCGTACGGATACTTATACATCGAGCCCCTCTATGAGGTCTATTTCGAAGACCAACCTCTGGTTCTCACCGACACTTTCTATATCGGAATCTCTGGTTTCAGCGACACGCTGGTAGAGGATGGGGAGGACGTACTACGCGCACGGCTGTGTTCAAGGAATCGTGCGGGAAGCTCTTGTGGCGGTACTTGGACCTACGAAACAAGCGTACTAACCAGCTATCGAGGGTCGTGGACAATGCCCGCGGGGATACCTTGTCGGGCAGCAGAAATCGGTTATACCTACATTTTCCCCATCCTCTCGCAGGACACCGACTTCACCTACCTCGACTCCTGCCCTGCCGTCAACAACATACGCCTCGACACCGTTGGTGGGGCTTCGCTCCTGCGCTGGGACAGCGACTCGCTGAACATCCAATGGCAGCTAAGCATCAGCGACACCGCTCCCGACCACGCCACACACCTCCTCGACACCCTTGTGGACACCAACTATCTTGACCTGGCAGCCGCCGGCATCGCCCCTCCCGTCGCCGTACAGGTGCGCCCCCGCTGCCTCTGCTACGAATACTTCGACGTGTGGGGCAACTGGGGCGACTGCACCCAAATCCTTCCCCTAATCAACCAAGACACCTCTACCGTCGACACCAACGTCATCGACACCAGCATCATCGACACCAGCACCATCGACACC
>DFDY01000039.1:0-294 GCA_002368955.1 Bacteroidales bacterium UBA3816 | reverse complement strand
CCATCGACACCAGCACCATCGACACTACGTGGATAAGTTCTGTGGTGGAACAGCAGACACAACTCTTCCCCAACCCTGCCACCGGCCATGTCGCCATCTCCTCCTCCATCCCGCTGAGAAGCATTGCGCTCTACGACCCTTCGGGCCGCTGCATACTGCGCCGCCGCACCGAAGGGCAATTCCTCCAGCTGGACCTCAACGGCTATGCCAACGGCTCGTACCACATTGTCATTGACACACCCATAGGCCGTACGGTCAAACGGCTAATAATCCAATGAGAATGGAGAGTTGAGA
>DFDY01000025.1:15792-16605 GCA_002368955.1 Bacteroidales bacterium UBA3816 | reverse complement strand
CTTCCTTCACCCGAGCAACTTTCGGGAGGTAGGCTGTATGGTGAAGACTCCTACATTGTTGGTAACCCAGCTTTGAAGCCGTCTCGCGCGCACAATTTGCAACTGAGTTGGAACCGCTATTTTGCCAGCAGTGGTTCGGTGGGCATCGAAAGCTATGCCAATCTCTCCACGGGCGATATTAGCACCTGTAACGAAGTGTCTCCGGGCATTGACCCCTATCTTGGACGGCTGGTGAGCTACAGTGTGCCCTATAATGTGGGTTCCAGTTTCAAGGCTGGTGTGGAGGGTAATGTAACCTACAGGCCAACGGCATGGCTCAACTTTAGGCTTTATGCCAATCTTTATCGTTCGGGCTATGAGATCGACCACCCCAAGGCCGGGTACTACAAGGGCGCGTTGACCTCTTATAGTTTCCGCCTCAATTGCTGGGCCAATATAGCCAAAAAGGTGCGGGTGAATCTCTCGGGCAACTATGGGTCGCCCACGCAGGGACTGTTTATGAAGAGTCAGGGTAGCTACAGGATAGATTTGGGTGCCAATGCCGATTTTTGGGAGAAACGTTTGTCGGTGGTGTTGAATGTGAGCGACCTCTTCAACTGGAACCGTTCGCAGACATGGAATACCGGTCCCTATCTGCTGGGTTACAGCAACGCTCATACCGACAGCCGTTTCGTCAGTCTCTCCGTCACGCTGCGTTTCGGCAAGATGGAGCTGCAGAGGGTTGCACGGGAAGAGATAGGTAGCTAGGGGAGAGGGATGATTATGAGAATTGGGAATTGAGAGTTTGTAATAAGGTAAAAGGTAAAAACTAAA
>DFDY01000025.1:0-15704 GCA_002368955.1 Bacteroidales bacterium UBA3816 | reverse complement strand
AAAAACTAAAAACTAAAAGGGTGGGTGGGCTGAGAATTGGGAATTGAGGGCTGAGAATTGAAAAAAAGTTTGTATTTTTGTAAATTGTCTTCTGGGTGGGGAGGTGGTGTAATGTATTGTATGATAGGTTTATGCAATGTGGATGCTCCCCCGGTGGTAGGCAAAAGAGACATAGGATAATGGATAAAAATGTTTTTTTTTGATGAGACGTAGGAATTTTGTGATATGGGTGGCCTTGGCGGCGTTGCTGGCAGGATGTGCCAAGGCGGGTATGCCGTCGGGCGGCCCCAAGGACGAGACACCACCCAAGGTGCTCGGTGCCACGCCGCCGAGCGGCTCCACGGGGTGGACAGGCAAGGAGTTCTCGATTCTGTTTGACGAGTATGTCAGCGTGAAGGATGCCGACAAAAATATTCTGATTTCGCCCCCGATGGCCACCAAGCCAGAGTTCGGCACCAAGGGACGTGCCGTGGTGGTGAAGCTGAAGGACTCGCTGCGGGCCAATGCCACTTATCTGTTTCAGTTCAAGGGGGCCATTGTGGACTTCAACGAGGGCAACCCTTTGGAGAGCTATGAATATGTCTTCGCCACGGGCAGCAGCATCGACAGCATGACCCTACGCGGGCAGGTGCTAGACGCCCTGACCCACAGACCCTATAAGAGTGAGGGCGGCATTACAGTGGTGGCCTACGGCACCGACCAGATGGCGCGGTTCGACAGCGTGCAGTGCCGCTATCTGGACAGCCTTGGGGCCGCCGACTCTACCTACAGGGTGGACAAGGCCTGCGCGGTGGACAGCATTGCTGCCAAGGAGAAGCCGATGTACATGACCCGCTGCGACCAGGAGGGGCGCTTCGAGATGAACCACCTGCGCGAAGGGCATTATAGGGTGCTGGCTTTCGAGGACGGTGACAACAACCTGCTGCTGAAAGCGGGCGAGGCGGTGGCTTTCTTGGACACGCTGGTCTTGGCCGAACACATGCCGCCACCCCCCGACACGGCTAAGGCCGACACTTCGAAAGTGGCCGATTCGGTGGCCGTTGCTGCCGACACGGCCAGTGGCGATTCGGCACTCGCATCCCAGCCTGTCGCCGACTCCTCTCAGCGGATGGGGCTTTCGTCGGTAAGGTTGAACATATCGCTCTTTAAGGAAGAGGCACAGCGGTTGGCCAAGGTGGAGTTTGTGGGCAAAGGCCGGATCACGCTGGCCACGGTGATGCCCCTCACGGAGCACTTCACGCTGCGGCCACTGAGCACTGCCGAAGGCAAAGCAATTTTTATCCAACCCAACGCCAAGCGCGACACACTGAACATTTGGACACAGGACAAGAACTGCGACTCCATTACCTTGTTGTTGGACGACAAGGATATACACGACACGCTGCGACTGGTTTACCGCGCTCCCAAGCCATCGCCCTCCGCCGCAAAGATGGTTGCCAAAGGCACGCCCAAAACGGGCGTGCTTCTGAGCCACAAGGTGGCACAGAAGCATCCTTATTACGATACCCTCTGGATTGCCTTTGAGCGGCCTGTGAGGCACATTGTCTACAGCGAACCCGACTCACTGGTGGAGGTGTTCGACCTGGGGGACAGCATCACCACCCATTGTGGGGTTCGTTGGGCGGACTCATGCATGCCCTATGGCTACTATCGCGCCATGATTGACTTCAAGGGCAAGGCAGGTGGGAAATATAGGTTTAAGGTGCCCGCCATGAGTTTTGAAGATATATATGGTGCCAAGCATCACGACTCCCTCACTTTCAGCACCGAGTTCACCAAGGTGGAAGAGTATGGCAACATCATCTTGGCGGTAGACAGCTTGCAGTTGCTGCTGGCCGACACCGGTGTGCTGCTGGTGCAGCTGCTGAACGAGAAAGGGGAGGTGCAGCGGCAGCAACACCTTCATGAGGATGGAAGGATTGAGTTTCGGCATCTGAAGGGGGGCAAGTATGCCCTGCGCACCGTGGTGGACCGCGACAGCAACGGCACCTGGACGGCAGGCAACTACTGGAAACACCGCCAGCCCGAGGAGGTGTATTATTTTGAGAAAGTGCTGGAACTGCGCGAGAACTGGGATATGGAGGAACGCTGGACACTGAAGTCCGCCTTCACGGCCATGCCGCAGATGGGTGCCAACGCCGAGGAGGAGAAGGGCAAGCCACAGGTGCCCGGCGGAAAGAAATAGCCACCAGCCTATGCAGAAGAAACTTCTCTCGGGACTGTTCTGGGTGCTGCTGCTCAACCTGCTCATCAAGCCGTTTTGGATTTTGGGCATCGAGGTGGGCGTGCAGAACGCCGTGGGCGTATCGGAGTACGGTTTCTATTTCGCCATTTTCAACATTGCCTATATCTTCAACATCCTGTTGGATATGGGCATCACCAATTTCAACACCCGCAACATCGCCCAGCACCCCCGGCTGATAGACAAGCACCTGGGCAGCATTTTGGGCATCAAGGTGCTGTTGCTGGGACTCTATTTGGTGGTGACTTTCACAGTGGGGCTGCTGCAGGGTTACGAATCGCGACAGTTCTGGCTGCTGGCTCTGCTCAGTTTCAACCAGTTCCTTAACTCGCTGATACTCTATCTGCGCAGCAATTTCGAAGGGCTGCTGCTGTTCAAGTGGGACAGCGTCATCAGCATCCTCGACCGCGTGGTGATGATTATCATCTGCGGGGCACTGCTCTGGCTGCCGGGGCATAGGGCGTTTCGCATAGAGTATTTTGTCTATGCCCAGACGGCGGCCTATCTGCTCACGGCCTGCATAGCACTGGCCGTACTTTTGCGCAAGACCCATTGGCAGGGACTGCGATTTTCGCGCCCCTTCACCCTGGCCATACTAAAACAGAGCCTGCCCTTTGCACTGCTGGTGCTGCTCATGGCCAGCTATAACCGCATCGACCCCATATTGCTGGAAAATCTTTTGCCCGAGGGCGAGGGAGACTATCTGGCGGGCATTTATGCCGGGGCTTTTCGACTGCTGGACGCGCTGACGATGATTGCCTATCTGGTGAGTGTGCCACTGCTGCCCATCTTTGCCAAGATGACCAAACGGGCGGGAGAGACTCATGCCGAGCTGGGCTCCACTACGCAGTGGGTGACCTCGCTGATGCTGGTCTTCTCGATTACCGCTGCGGTGGTGTGCTGGTCGCTGAGCGGACAGCTAATGTCACTTTTATACCATGAGCATGTCGAGGAGTATGCCGCAGTGTTTGAGGTGCTGGTGTTTGGCATCATCCCCATAGCTATGACCTATGTCTACGGTACCCTGCTCACCGCTGCCGGACGGCTGAAAGCCCTGAATCTGCTGGCCGCGGCAAGCCTGCTGATAAATGTGGGGGTGAACCTGGTGTGCATTCCGCGCTACGGTGCCGTGGGCTCGGCCTATGCCTCGCTGGCGGCGCAAGGATTCATGGCGGTGGCACAGATGGGGGTGGCACTGCGCATTTTTAACATGCACCCCCGCCTGTCATACATACTAAAAATAGTATTTTTCGCGTTATTAATTATTGGTTTCAGCCTGCTGACACCGCAAATGGTGTGGTGGCTGAAGGCTGTGGCTGCGGCAGTGCTGGCCCTGACGGCAGCATTGGCACTGGGGTTGGTGAGGGTGAAAGAGATTGTGCAGACCCTGCGGCAGCCGACCGACCTAGGGAATTGAGAGTTGAGAATTGAGAATTGAGAGTTGAGAATTGAGAATTGAGAGTTGAGAATTGAGAATTGAGAGTTGAGAATTGAGAATTGAGAGTTGAGAATTGAGAATTGAGGATTGAAACAAAATGCCGTGTGGTGGATAAAGGGCTCTACCATCAGGACGGTCAGATAACTAACAGAGCCCACATTATTTAAGAGACTATGAAGTCATACGTTTTTCCCGGACAGGGAGCCCAGTTTGTGGGCATGGGCAAGGACCTTTATGAGAACAACGCCCAGTGCCACGACATGTTTGAACGCGCTAACGATATTATCGGATTCCGTATCACCGACCTGATGTTTGCGGGTACCCCCGAGGACCTCAAGCAGACCAAGGTCACCCAGCCTGCCGTGTTCCTCCACAGCGTTATCTTGGCCAAATATTTGGGCGAGAGTTTTAAACCTGAGATGGTTGGCGGCCACTCGTTGGGCGAATTCAGCGCATTGGTGGCAGCCGGTGCCATGGATTTTGAAGACGGCCTGCGCTTGGTGATTGCACGTGCCAACGCTATGCAGAAATGCTGCGAGATGCACCCCTCCACCATGGCTGCTATCGTCAAGTTGGACGACAAGACCGTTGAGGATGTCTGCGCAGAGGTTACCGCCGCGGGCGACGTGGTGGTGGCAGCCAACTACAACACCCCTGGCCAGCTGGTTATCAGCGGCACCATGGAGGGTGTTGCCAAGGCTTCCGATAAGTTGAAGGAACTGAAAGGCCGTGCCATCCCACTGGCCGTAGGCGGCGCATTCCACAGCCCTCTGATGGAGCCCGCCCGTGTCGAACTGGCCGCCGCCATCGACAAGACCCAGTTCCACCAGCCCGTCTGCCCCTGCTATCAGAATGTGGATGCACTGCCTCACGCTAACCCCGAGGAGATAAAGCAGAACCTTATCAAACAGCTCACCTCGCCCGTCCGCTGGACTGCCACCGTGCAGAACATGATCAAAGACGGTGCAACTGAGTTTATCGAAGTGGGTCCCGGCACCGCCCTGCAGGGCATGGTCAAACGCATCAACGCTGAGGTCGACGCCCACAGCGCTCAATGATGTTTAGTTATTAGTCAATAGAGTTAATAGTTAATAATTGTAGCACCCCTACAACTATTAACTATTAACTCAATTATGTACATAACAACAAACCAAACTATATACTATCAATTCCAATGAGATTCAGGTTTTATTCCTTGTTAATACTGTTTCTGCTTCTGGCATCGCAGGGACGGGCCCAATTCTATGTGGGGCTACACGGTGGGTGGACCCTGCCGCAAGGGTTCTATGCCGAGTCGCGCATGAGCGACAACGGCTGGATGTTTTCCGAAGGGCATCAGCACCTGGCTGGTGCCGGTAAAGGATGGGCCGCAGGAGTGGACCTGAGTTTCGCCCTCCCCGTCCATCCCTCACTGGAAGTGGTGGCGAGTGCCGAGTTTATGCAGAGCGGTGTCAACCGAGATGTGGAAGACTACTACGAATACATCTATCAGGCCCGCTACAGCCAGTGCAGCAAATACCTGATGGAACTTCCCAAGTTCCGTAATATCCCCATCCTGCTGGGGCTGCGTTATGCCTATCCGGTCACCAAGGGTATTGACCTCTATGGCGAAGCCTTGGCAGGCATCAACCTGCGCCGCATCACCCCCTGGACCCTCGCCTACGCCACAGATTCTTGGACCCAGACCGACGGCCAGCAGTTTGCCGAGTTCAACAACGAGGACATCCGTGTATACGGCCAGGCCAACACCTTGGCCTTTCGATTGGGCGCGGGATTCCTATTTAGGAAAAAAGTCACCCTGGGTGCCGCCTTTTACATGCTGGGCGCAAGTCCCCTCACCTGGGACCGCAATACTACCGTTCGCTACAGTGTCTATGGCCAGATGGTTGAAAACACCACCACCCAGCATGTCGTTTATACCAACCTCAACCCCACGCTAGTCATGGTGCAGGTAGGCTTCCGCCTCTGCCCCTTCAAAACCCGTACTGTCCAAGACTGGTAATTATAGTAGTTCACAGTAGGATCGGTCTAGGCGACATCCTGAATCCAGATTCAATTAACTAGTGTAGACTGCTTCAAAGGAAGCTGTCGAGGTAGCGTTTACAAAAAACCCCATGGGTGAGAGGTGGTTTGCCCATGGGGATATGTCGCTTGGCCACAGCCTATCAGGAGCCAGCATTGGGTTTAAGCTTGGAGCCATTTGTAGCGTTCGACGCTGTAGATAGGCAGCAGGGGGATCAGTATGGGGGTCTTCTTGACGTAGGCCTGGTATTCGGGGTCAGAGCCATAGACCTCGTTCTGGCGCAGCTCCAGACGGCGGGCACCGCTGAACATGACGTAGACGATGCCGATGTAGCCGATGGCAGCGATGAGCCATTGCCACCAGGAGAGCCCTGCGCCTATGCCGCTGAGTAGGACCCCGGTCCAGATGGTGACCTCGCCCAGATAGTTGGGGCAGCGGACGATGCGGTAGAGACCAGTGTCGACAAAACGCTTAGGGTTGCGCTTCTTGGCGGCACTTTTCTGCATGTCGGCAAAGGCTTCGAGCAGGATGCCGCAAAGCACCATGGCGGCACCAATCCATGCCCAGAGGTCGCTGACTTGAACCCCGGTCTGGGTGTTCGTCAGGCGGAATGCCACAGGACTTACCTGCAGCACATAGAGGATGGCACAGAAGAGCCATACGGAAATGATGACACCCACAGGTTTTTTCTTCTGGAGGGAGGGTTCGTAAAGGATTTTGCGGTAGGCCGTCGCCTTACGCTCACGCATCAGCAGGTAGGTGCCCAGCCGCATTCCGAATACGATGAGCAGACAGCATAAGACAGCCGTGGGCGCCGAAAGCACGCCGCCAAACATCACCATCATAGCCACCGCCAGCGCCACGATGCCGTAGCCGTAGCCCAGGCTGAAGAAATAGATGAAATACTTCCAGCCCACGGCACTCACCGCGAGCGATACTGCAAAGAGAATAAGGAGTTCTGTCATAATCTTTAGATTTTACATGTAAAATACAAAATGCAAAGATACGAAGAATAATCCAAATGGCAAATGGTGTCGGGACATTTAGTTCTGTTTGCCCAGAGAGAGTCAGTGGTTGAAAGCGTTAATTGGGCAGTGGTTAGGCGCGGTAGTTTCCACCTTCTTGTTCCTGTGGCGGTAGTTGCGGTCGAGGATGACGCTCCCCTGCTCCTCCTGGTACGGCGCCGTCGACTCGCCGAGCTCTTTGGCCTCCTGCTGGTTCTCCACACTCCGCACCCTCGGCAGAGCAAATCAGGATAACGCTATTGCCATTGACTTCTTTTTTGAATTAATCCAAGCCTGCATAGTCTTGCCGCCACACCTTTAGGACTACGTTGGCATATGACTGACATTTCATCCAGTGGCTTCCTCTGGCGGAATAGCTCAATTAGAATTGCGTCCTCATCTTTCTTCCAAGGTGCGTATGCTTTGGGATAAGTAAGTCTGCTTTGCACTTTATAGTCCGGGAGACAGGGTTTGGAATTTGTGAGGAGATCAATTATGCTGTCAAGTAATTTGGCAGGAGTAGTGACATTTTTGTAAATTGAATCTACGCTGTCAGGCATATCCAATCGTGATACGTATAGTACATCCGGGTCGCTGGGTAAGCCACCGATGCCAAGGAGGAGAAAGACGGGCATGCGGTGTTCCGTGGCATATTTCTCGAAGAGGGCCACTCTGGCTGGAGGCAGCAGCTCTTTGCTGATTTCTTTGGGCATATGGCTCCGCCATTTGCACTCTATGGCGAAGGGGCAACCGTCGTATTCAAGAATAAGGTCGGGGTTGCTGTTGCCCTCGGGGTAGATGCCGGGCAGGCTCTTGTCGCCTCGCCATTCCTTGAGGGTCAGCTTGTCGTTATCTGCCACGCCCAGCAGCTCCAGCACGTGGTCTTCGAACTCGCGTCCTTTCAGCAGTTCGTCGCTCATGGTGATCGACTTGATGCGCAGGTAGACGGTGCTGTAGGGGCGGTCGATGGCCTTGTGGATGGCGTGGATGCCCATGTCTTCGTAGTACATGCGTAGCAGCCGTTTGTCCTCGGCTACCGTCCAACGGTGGGGCTTTTCATTGGGTTCTGCCACTTTCAGGTCGGTATTGTCGAGCAGATGGGTGACGTCGCTGTGTCCCGTCAGCAGGCCGAAGATGCTGCCGTTGGGGTTGATATAGCCGCAGACGATGTGCTGCACCTGTCGGATGGTCCACCAGTTGCGCAGACGCGCCTCGAAGCCTTTGCCGTCGCTCTCCTCGCGTTGCAACACGAAGACAAGCAGGCGGTTCTCTTTCAGCGCCTGCTCAATCTGCACGTTGTATGTGTTGCGGAACTTGCCTGTCACCACCAGCACCGTCGGCACGTGGCATACGAGCAGCGCCTTCAATACCTCCTCTTCCAGCTCAGACGTGTTGAAGCACACCGCACACTGCCCCCTATCGAACTCCTCCACCCACCGAAACACCTTCTCATAGCACCCCAGCGGCGTCCGCCTCGACGTTAAGAAAAGCGTCTTCTCCCGCCGCCAAAGCTCCTTGTTGCCAATGGTTCTTGCAATGTGCATAAGACTATTTTTTCAACAATTCAGAAAGCAGCTGTAATCCCTTTTCTGTTAGGTAATAGGCTTGGTCGCGGCGTCTGGGAGTATCCGGATAAAGCATACTCACATATCCCAAATTGATAGATGGGTGTAAATAGCGTGTGGTAAAACTTGAACGACCTTTCAGGTTCATTTTTTTCTTTATCTCGTCTGCCGATACAGTATTCCCTCGAATGGCCAACACAATTTTGATAATGTTGCCTTTTTCTTGTACTCTTTCTTGTACTCTTTCTTGTACTCCTTCTTGTACTCCTTCTGTACCTGTTACTTTACCTTCTTCTTGCACTTCTGGCCTCCATAAAATAGCTCTAAATCTTCATCTTGATGGAATTCTGGCTTGCGAAGTCCGTATGATAGGCAGTGGTCTATAATGTCAGTCGTTCCCGTCCCCATCTGCTCAATATAGCCGGCAAGATAAACGGGATTGGCAAGTACGGGGTTGACGGGATTGGAGGTATGCTCTTTGTTCAACTTGGCAATGGTCATTCCCTGTGGCAATTTGCCAGGGTTCCAAACCTCCAGGCGGTCTTTGAATAGCATCACTTGAACGCTACCGTTGCTTGTATAGCTGCGATGTACCACTGCATTAACAATGGCCTCTGTTACGGCCTGTGCCGGCAGTTCGGGGGTGACATCTACTTGTGCGGAACGTGTGCGTTCTCCCACACGTTGGTCTATGCGGCTCATTACGAAACCTACCGCCAGATCCACCATTTCAAAAACACTCCCTCCGTAAATCTGTTGTGACGCTATTGGTTTCTGTATTTTGGTTCCGTAGAAGTGTGCACACTTGATTGTGGCAGATGTAAACCATTTCTGAACGTCCTTTGCGAATAACAAAAGCGCCGCATTCTTGAGTCGATTATCGTCCGTTATCAGGTGCAGGCTAAGCAGAATCTGACGGATGTTCGCTTCGGAATACTGCAATGGAAACTGTCTCTTTTCACGCGCCAGTCCTACAAACCAACGTATCTTCTCTTTGTCGAGATCATCAATCCCGGCATCAGGGTGGATAGTGGCATCGAAAGGACCATTGCGCAGAATCTGGTGCGATGTCATATACTCCACTAGCGAAGCATATACCCCACTTTGTAATTCTTCGTATGACGTAAAAGTGTTGCGAATAACGGCGTTGTCAATCTTTTGCTTGAAGGCTTCTTCTTTAGGTTCTTGATGTTCTGTTCCCTTGATAAAAGCCAAACGATAAGCGTGGTTTGAGGTGGCTATATTGTATTCACGCTCGGTGGGAGAAACACCCTCACCATCCTCATATCCGTATTTCTCACCCATCAATAACAGGTAAACTTCAGCATTGGCAGCTTGTTCAAGATATGCCGTTTGGGCAGACCTATCTTGAGCGGGTAGCTCTTCAAACAGGAATGGTTCAAAGTACATCGAGAACAATGCATCCTGCCGAATGTAATCAGCCAGAAGTTTACGTTCCTTGGCAAACTCGCTTTGAACACTGCTGATGAAAACCGTTCTACGACTCATAATATCCTTTTTTCAAATAACGCAATTATTCCGGTTTTCGTATGTGTGCTTGTGTTTTATCCTAAATTCTTGTTACAAGTTCAACGCTGAGTTGTAGATTAATCCTAAGGGATGCGATACGATAAGGATTCTATGGCAATATCCTGTTTAAAATGCGAACTGACATTTTTCACATTAAAGAGTATATGATTGTCGATTATACATTGCTGTCATATGATTTCCTGCCAAATAATCCAATAATAAATCTTTAAAGACTACAATATGGCTATTATGCTGTAAAAGCGCAAAGAGCCCCTTTTTAGGCTCTTTGCAAGTTGCGGCTATCTGGGGACTCGAACCCCACATTAACATTCAACCACCTTATTTGGAGTCCCTTCTTTTTGTCAACGCTACAATGCCCTGTTCGGGATAGCCGCGAATGTTAACGTAGCCGAAATTGTATTTTTCATATGCAAATCCTCCTTTCTTAGAAAGTTTATTAAACTGATTACATCAGCCATAAAGCCGAAAACTAAAAAAATATCCAATTGGAAACCGCTTGGTAAAAGGCTTACACATAGAGCGTTAATAAAAAGATAAAGAACTAATAAAGTGCAAACTTAGATGCAAAAATACATTTTTTTTGCAAATCATCACAAAAAAATGCCAATACAAATAAAATGCGTATTTTTGAAATAGCAAACCAACGAGAAATGGTTTGCTGAAAGAACGCGCATTTGTGTTATTCTGCAGGTTGTGAACTTGGACCAAAAACCACATCATAAGGGTGTTCGTATGGTGGCACAACCGATTCGTCGCGATTCAGATAGACAAAGTCAGCCCACTCTTCGGTGTATCCGTCGAATGATTTGAATGACATTGTTCCGTCTGTGAACATTTTCTCGTCGAACCGATAATCATTAACAACAGGCTCGCCTCCAAAAATATCCACCCTGGCAATTGTAATATCCAATGCTTGGCTTATTGTCGGCAGAGGCGCAGAAGGCTTGGCCGAAATCCTTGTAGGGGTTGCATTAATTGAGGTCAATGTTTGCAATCCTCATATTGGAACCGTGATAAAGCATAATTATAGCGTACCTCCCATTCTGCGACAATAGGCGGAGAGGTTGCGCACGTTGGAGGCAAACGACTGCGTGTGCAGATAGCCATATTGGCGGTCGTAAAGTTCTAAAGCCTTATACTGGCTCAGGTACCTCGCCGCCTCCGTTGTCGTAAGCCCATATTGTTCGGCGAACTCCACAATTAGCGCCACTATATATTGTGCCTTGTCCGATGCCATAATCATTACTTTTCCTTATTAACGTTGGGAAGTTGAAAATATTGTGTTGCACTTGTAACGGGAATTTAGGTTTGGCAGGTGTTGACAATAAGGCAAGTAAAGGTTGAGGCATACAGGATGTGACCGTACAGAAGCGTTACCAATGCTTGAGGCTTGGATGCATGGCGTAGTATTGCGCCTCACCCAAGGCATCTGCCTCATCTACTTTAGAGTGGTATTGCGGAGGAACGAGTTCGCAGAAAGTGTCGCCCGTCATGTCGTGAAAACCGTATCCACACGGCCAACTCCAAGCCATTATCTGAACTATGCGCGGCATCATAGAGTCCAATAGGTTGTTCTTTATTAGGAATTTCAGTGCTGAGCAGAAATTGCTGATACCGGAATCGTAGTATTGTTCCCACAAGTCGCCATTGCAGAACGAGAACTCGTAGATTCGTTCTACATAAAAGACCATTGCTTCTGCTAACGTGTCGTATGATGGCGCCAGTTTCTTGAAGTCAGACAAAGCTTTTCGGCACACGCTGAAACGGCACAGGGGCATATGAGTACCATTATCGTCAAATTCTTTAAGGACGATTTTCTTGAACTTCTCTAGTTCACCCGTCTCATTGGGGTTGACAAAGTAGTCGAGGTATTCCCGTGCCTCTTTTCTGGCATCATAGAGTTCCAATACAACATTGATGACATCCTCCTTGCTCATTCCTGCGAGCAGTTTTTTCACTTGTGACTTAGACATGGCTTTGGATTTTATGATAATCTCGAATATACAAGTATTGGCAGGTGACAATACATCATTATGCACAGAAATAGAGTTTGTAGAACTCGTCAACGGTCTTTACTTGATAATGGCCTTGTGCCAATAACCTTTGTTCGAACCAGCGTCTTTGCTGTTGTACAATTGGGCTTTTTTTGATTAACACGATAGCCCCACTATCAATCGGAATACCACAACTTCGCAAAACATCTGTCGAGTGCTGAACTTTCGCAGGGATATTAGCCGAGGCAAGATTCTTCAGATCATTGATATCGAACTTTGCTTCGACCAAGCGGATTTTTCGGGATTTTCTTCTCGTTAAACCGATGGAAAAGTCCACTATAGGCGCTTTGCTACGTCTATCGGCTCGTGCCATTTCGGTTTCAACTGCTTCAAGATACAGTGCTTTCTCTAGAGCAAAGGAGTGTTTGTTCCGGCAGTGTTCCATTGTTAGGATTTCCGAGATTGGGATATATGCCGACATATGTTGTTTTGTCACTATGCAGGAGAGCAAAATTGCAGGAGCGAACACCCACTTGTCTTCTTGCTTTTGTATTCTACTACCATCCGCCATACTCGCTAATTTTATCCAATGACTTATTGAAAGATTCGAAAATTGGCTCAATGTCCGTACCAATAGCTTTATAGTTGTACGAATACGGTTTTCGCTTATCTTCTTCGGCTAAATAGAACGAGAGTGATTTATCAACCTTTTGTTTTTCGGCTATGTATTTGATGGCACTCACAAAGTCGGTACTATGTGAGGCTATGAAAAACTTGGTTCCAATTTTCTGATGCATCATCACAATGATACGTGCATATTCTACAATCCACTGTGGATGCAGGTGCGCTTCAGGCTCGTCGATTATGAGTAATGTATTTGAGGAAATGGTGCCATTGCGAAGAAGTGTTTGCAATAGGGAGAATGATTTGATGCCAGTCGCACTATCCACCAAGTCAATAGTCAAACCATCTTCTCTCTTGTATTTTAGATTGCCTTTATATGATGGCTCATCGTCATAATAAGAACCTCCTTTGATGATGTCTTTTATGATATTGTTAAGGCTTATGCTATATGATTTTTTTGCAGGTCTTTCTAAGATCTCATTCAAGTCTCGCCAATACTCTATGTAAGGATAACCGATATTTCTGTTCATCCCAACAATCATTGGCGTATCAATATAAACGACCTGCTGAATGTAATTTAACACTGGAATACTAGCGACTTTTTTGCCGAGGATTGGCACATCGTATTCGGTTATGCGTACATTCTTTAATTCATTCTCTAATACTTCTGCAAGATGGTTCCTGTATAGTCTGTAATCCCTTGTTTCAGATAGTTTGTATGCCTTCCTTCTTATTCCTTTTGTTATTCTTATAACATCGTCTATCAGCTCGATTAACGATTTTTCCCCGTCAATATTCTTTGTAACTATAGACTCTTTGATTATACTCCTTAACCTATTCGAGAAACTTTCAAAAATTGGGTCTTTTTTCTTCTCGTGAAGAGAAACATATCCTTTCAGAGCCTCAAGCGAGGAACAATATGCATCTATTTTATCATAGAGGTCTTCTGATTCGGTGGCTATCTTATAATAATTTCCTATGTCAACTGTGGCAACACCGCGCTTTATTCCAACTGAAGAACTTTGTATAAGTCGGTCTATTGGTGCCAGCTCCGGTTTTAAGGCATTGCTAACAATGCTTTCATAGTCGTTCGCATATTTGATCGCATAATATAGCAATCGCGATATACTACTTTTCCCAGACCCGTTTATTCCTGAAATTACAGTAATTCCGTTCAAATCAATTTCGGCAGATTTGACAGCACGGTAGTCTTTGATTGAAATTTGGATAGGATTCATATTCCTTTTTTTCAGATAACGTGATTATTCTGATTTTCGTATGTGTGCTTGTAATTTAGGAATTGCTGGAGGCATTGAGAATATTTGAGTTCGATGGCAACTTCTATTGCTTTCTTTGCATCTTCTGGAAAACCCATAAACAATATCTTTGCCCTGTTTTTCTCCATTGCTTTCTCGCATTCCACTCCTCGATGGATGTCCTCATCGGAAATTGGATAATACTGACCGCAACGCATGGCACTCACAAAGTTGCACAGGCGGCCGTAACTGTCAGAGCTGTTCCTAGCAGTGAAGCCATTCTGGAATAGTTCGAATATGTCTTTATCGTTCATCATAAAAGTATAGTTCTATTTATTTGCTGCTGGCACTTGTAAGTTCATATCTCATTGATGGAGTAATATCAACATAGAAATGTATTCGTACATTATTGGCTTCATATTTAAGTTTGATTATATTGGATATCTTTTTGCTATCAATTTCATATCTTGCAACAGGAATACCTTTTTCATTTATAAGAGCAATGCTAATTCCATTTATTCTGGCACCATCGTCAATGGTTACTTCACCTTTTGTGTTACATTTAATCATAAACTCTTTCATAATAGTTACATTTTGATTAATAATAAGTTTATTGTATCGATGCAGTGCAAAGGTAAAGCGAAAATGCCGAATCAACCAAATTATTTAACCATCCTTAACTATTTTTATTGCCTTAATAAGATGAAGAAATGCCCAACTCATTCTCGATAACCGTTCTTATGGATTTTAGATTCTTTTCATCCTCATCTAATGAGAACCTTAAGTAGCATTGGCTCATTGTGGAGTCAAGGACAAACAGCACATTGCCGAATGAAACAACCCCTGCGCTATTACTAGCTCTATAGCGATGAATCACCTGCCAACCGATAAACTCCCCGTCTCTCGCCGTACTGCGATTTCTGATGATTTCTTGCTGTCTTTCAATTTTTGGTTGCAATTCTTTCATTTCAGCTGCAGCTTCTGCACGTGCATTTCTTTCATGTTCCAAGAAAGCTCCCCCAGGATTTCCATGAAAACGTATTGTCCAATCGTTATCCTCATAACTTGACTTCGCCGCCTCGTAAGCATTTCTCAAATCAATAAGTTCAACTGCAGCATTAAGGCAGTCTGCATCTGTAAGGTAGTTGTAAAACACGCTATCTACGGTTGTATTTACAGGGTCGTAGCTATCTGGGTAATATAGACTCTCACAGACAAGCTTCTTTGCCATTGTTTTAGCCGTTTCTTGCCGAATCTCCATGTTGGAGAAATCTGGTCCTTTGTCTTTTTTGCTTGAGCAATTTTGGGGTAAAAACACGCACAATAAAATGATGTTTACAATAATGCTTACTGCCAATACTATATATAATAAACTCTTCTTCATTATGGTATTTGTTTATTGTTTAATTATAATATCTTTTTTCTAAAAAGAACCAGAACAATAACTGCTACAAATAGACTAGAAGAAGTTACAATTAATGCTGTGTTAGCAGAAGATAGAGATTGTATTTCTTCGTCTTTGTATTCAATTTCTTCTTTTAGCTCGGAAACTTCGTCATTTAGTTCTTCAATATCCTCGTTCATATAATATATTTGAGACTGCAACTCTTGAAGTTGATATTCCGGTGTTTGACGATATGCGTGTAGAGCCTGTAGATACTGATCCACGGTTCCTTTTGGATTGTAGGATAGCCAATTCTTAAAGGCTGAACTTTGTACTAAACTCTCAATTTGCCACGTCTCTTCACGTGATGCATTTGGATGCGCCATGCACCATTGTTGAAATTGAGGTGAGGAAATGAATAGGTCAACGTTCATATATCACATTATTTTTTGAAGCTGGGTAGCCCTCTCGGACTGCCCAGCTTGGGCTTGAGAATATTACATCTCGCTCAGCTTTTTATAACCTTCGTAACGTAGTTTTGCATTTCTTTCCGTGGCGACGAAGAGTTCTTCGGCCTCGGAGGGGAAGGTCTTCATCAGGGAGTTGTAGCGCACCTCGCCCAT
>DFDY01000179.1 GCA_002368955.1 Bacteroidales bacterium UBA3816 | reverse complement strand
TCAAGGCTCTCCTCGCGGTAGTCGGTGAGGTACATGAAGATGGGTATGCGGGTGGCGAATTTCATCAGCTTTTCCTGCACCTTGCGCCGCTTGCTGCGGTATTCTTTTTCTTCGGCCGTGAGTTCTTTCTTCTTCTTTGGGTCTTTGTCCTCGCCAGCTTCACGTTTCAGTTTCTTTATTTTCTCGGCGCGGTTGACGATGTTCTCTATGATGTCGCTGCCTAGGGCGCGGAAGCCTTCAATCTTCATGATGGTGGCCAGGGCCTGAGGGTTGTCCAGCACCCGCTGCAGGGTGGCGTTGTCCACATTGACCAGCAGGGCACTGTTCCAACGGCGTGCCAGCAGGGTGCCACTGGTGCCGTTGTCCACAAAGTCCAGTATCTCGGTGGCGTTCACGCGCTTCATCGAGCTGCCGTCGAATTGAAGGATGGGGAGGAAGTTGATGAAGTCGTCCACCTTGTCGGTGATGCGTCTATTGCTTTCTACGTCTAACTGGTTGGCGTAAGTCACTACCTCGCGGAGGGCGCGGTTGGGGGCAAAGTCGAACACATAGCAGGTGGGCTTCAGAATGGTGCGCTTCGTGGGGTCGTCCTTGTCGGTGGCTGTCCAGGGACTCTGCACACGGAAAGCCGTCTGGAAATAGGTCTCGGGGCTGGAGCAGTTCCTTAGCATCAGCAGACCACCCAAGGGCCGGAGGGTTACACCGGTGGTCAGCTTGCCGCAGGTGAGGGTGATGGTGCGCGTGGTCAGCGGGTTGTCGCCCATGGCCTTGCGGACCGGCTCAAGGGCATCTACGCCAATGCCTGCCTTTGTGCCGCTGCAGTTGATGATGGTGTAGTTCTGATAGAAGCCGTTGGCAGGGCGGCGCAATAGTGCTTCCATCGCATCGCAGGAGGCTACGTTGGGCAGGAACCACATGGTGTGGGCGCAGAGGTCCAGCAGGCGCATGTCCTCGAAGGGCAGAACCGGACGCACGTTGAGGGGCGAGCTGTTGTCGCCGAAGATAGGTGCCTTGCCGCGGATGATGTCGAGCCACTTCTGCACAGCTCTTTCGTGGACGAAGGTGGCTGGCGCTTTGCCTTTGGCCGGCTCGGCACGGAAGAATTCGTTGAGGTCGAAGCCGTCCATGTCCCACTGCTCTATCATGGCTCCGAGGTCCTGGGGCATCTGGTAGGTCATCATCACCATGGTGGGCATCTCCTGATAGGGGCCGCCAATGGTCTCTTTTCGTTGCTGCTCGTCCTGATAGGTCCAGTTGAAGATTTGGTTCTCCATAAACTCGCCCGTGGCAAGGGCGCGGAAAGGAGTGCCGCTGAGGTAGAGGAAGTGTTTCCCGGTGATGGGCACGTTGTCGTCGTCCCATGCGCGGCCGCTATCCACGTCGATGCCGCTTTCGCGCATCACCTCGTCCTCTTCTGTCTGCCGCCGCTTGGCTTCGCTGTCGCCCAGGTCCAGCAGGCTCTTGGCGTTGTCGTTCCAGGCCCCGAAGTGATATTCGTCCAGCACTATCAGGTCCCAATCGATGCTGTGCACCCACTCGTTCTTGGATTTGATGTTGCCGTAGCGGTCGCGACCCAAGTAGTCTTGGAAGGAGCCAAACACCACCAATGGTTTCGGCGAGGCGAGTGACGGAAGCCGCTCTCCCTCGCGGCTGCTGTAGTAGCGCCACCCCTCGAAGTCGCGATGCCGCAGCAGGTCTTCGCGCCAGGAGTCTTCCACTGCGGGCTTGAAGGTGAGCACCAGCACCCGTTTGGCCTTCATCCTTTTGGCCAACTGATAGGTGGTGAAAGTCTTGCCGAACCGCATCTTGGCGTTCCACAGGTAGTGGCTGGGGCGGTCGGGCTCCTCCTCGTCCATGCGGGCAAAGTAGTCGGCTGTCTGGCGAACCGCCTGCTCCTGCTCCTCGCGCATCTTGTAGTCGAGATTGCGGGTGGGCTCTATGTGTGTGTCGCGATGTCGCACAGCCACGTATGCCGCCTGTGCCTCGCGAAGCGAGCAGCGGCACCACTCGCCGATGAGTTCTTTGCCCATACGGCGTAGCACTAGGTGCAGGTCGTGGTCGGAAAAACTCTCGCCGCTGCCGTCGGCATAGAAAGCACCCGCGTGCCACAACAGGTGGTAGGTCTTATGCGGCTCGGTGATGGGGTGCTGCTCGTCGATGCGCTGCCGCACATCGCTGCGAGTTGTCTGCCCTATCTTAATCCAACCGGGGAACGACGTGTCGTCGTACATGTAAATCTGCGGCACCGCTCGCCGCATGGTGGGGAGTATCTGTTCGTTGGTCTGCATAATATGTCAGTTGTTCGTTATCGTTTAATAACGAACGCCCTAATGCAGAAATAAAAATGTGATGGATTAGAAGAGGTCGGTGTGTGTGCCCGTATCGAGCATTAGCAATACTAGTTCGTCGTCATACTGTCTCCAAACGAGAAGCCAATCAGGCTGGATGTGGCATTCCCAAACGTTGTTACCAACAAAGCCTGACAACTTATGAGGACGATACTTTTGTGGAAGTGTACCCTCTTGCTTCAAGATGGATAGTACATCGTGAAGCTTCATCATGGGCAGTCCTCTGCGCTGGCACAGACGCATAGAACGCTCAAACTTCTTGGAGAACCTTATTGTGTACGCCATTCTTTGCCAAGAATCTGATCAAACATTTCGTCAATGCCACCTTTCCACTCAGTTACCCGTCCGGCAGCTTCGTCTTCAAGTGCCTGTTCAATACCGCTTTTGCGCTTACGTTTGGCAGGTACGATTTCGATGCCATCGATACTTCTCACCAGTCTGCGGAAACTTGGCAGAAGGCTTTCGTCAGTGATTCTCAATGTCAACTCGGTCATAATAAACTCCTTTTTTTGTTATTATAACGTCGCCAATTCCCTTTTTATTGCCTTACCATTACAATTTTTATTTCAAAGAGCGCTCGGTTTATGTTTTTTTTGCCGAGACCATCCCTCGGCGTGGGTTCTTCAATCCTTCTTCGGCCTCTCGGTGGTGTCGGCCTACTCCATCGGGCGTATCATGCTCTCGATAAAGGCAATCTCGTCTTCCGTCAGGCCGTATTTCTTGTACAGCATCTCGTCTGTCCACGGGTGGGAGAAGTCTTGGAGGGGAACGAATTGATAGACTTTTGCAGGAGCATCTTGTGTGTTCTTGACGAGAAGTACTAAAAATCTGAAGAAACGTGTTTTAATATACGATACAACATTTAATGCTTCTTTTTCACTGTTCATTGGTCCGATTGTCAAGTATGTTTCGGTACAACAACTATTAGGTATGCCTAAAAAGGGTTTTCCCACTACTAGATATGGGAAATCTCCACGTTCGCCATATGCCCTAGAGACATATACCTTGTATAGAGGAAGCCATTCTTTATGTGCTAAAACCTCATCATGTGAAATGTATCCCTCACCCCCCTTGTCTGCATTTTTGTTGGAATAGAGTAAAACATTACTGGTTTCACTTTTACTTCTCCCTTGTACGTATGTACGTAACCCGAATGGCTTTTGGGAGCTAACAATTGTCGAAAATGATTTCTCTCGTTGATTCTTTACTTTTCTAACAATATCAATTGCTTGATTGAACCGAATAAAAGTATTTGCGTCTTTTTCAATTAATGGACGAGTCATAGTAGTTCTTTCGCCATTTAAAAAAGATACTATTTCACAAACTCCACTATAAGTTTTATCCCACAAAAAGTAACAAACGCCACCAGAAAGGTCTATGCCAGGGAACACATCATTTGAATTGAAATAATCATGTATTGACCGTAAATGAGTATCTGAAAGCATTGTCTCTCGGAACGAATCTAATCCTCTACCACCAGAAAACCAACGTGAAGGAATAATCATTATAAGGTATTGTGGATTCATCTTTTTTGCTTGCTCAACAAAATGATGGTATATCGGAATAGCACTCGCCTGAGCACCTCCGTCACTTAGCTGGTACGGTGGATTGCCTATGATTACGTCGAATTGCATATCTTTATGGAATATTTCTTTGAT
>DFDY01000103.1 GCA_002368955.1 Bacteroidales bacterium UBA3816 | reverse complement strand
CGGCATAGAGGATACGGGCCTGGCTACCCACCACAAGGTGGTTCTCCTTGGCACCTTTGATCCATTGTATGTTGTCGTGCATCTGCTGCTGGATTTCGGCAGGAGCCGTGGCGGCTATCTCGGCCAGCACTTCCATGGCAATGTGGTCGCTCTTGTCGAGGTCCTCGGGTTTGCCGCTGGTGCAGACCCAACGGAAGGGGCCGAAGCCATAGTCGAAGCACATGGGACCCATAATGTCCTGCACATAGGAAGGATAGCGGAAGGCGCTGTGGTCGGCATTCCAGATGTCGGCACCGGCGCGGCTGCTCTCAAGCAGGAAGGCGTTGCCATAGTCGAAGAAATACATGCCCTTGGCCGTGAGCTTGTTGATGGCGGCCACATGGCGGCGCAGGCTCTCCTGCACCTTCTCCTTGAAGAGTTCGGGCTTGTCGGCCATCATCACCTTGGCATCCTCAAAGGTGACTCCTACGGGATAGTAGCCACCGGCCCACGGATTGTGGAGGGAGGTCTGATCGCTGCCGAGGTCCACCTGAATGCCTTTCTCGGCGCAGTATTCCCAAAGATCCACCACATTGCCCTGATAGGCAAAGCTGCGGGCAATCTTGGCTTGGCGTGCCTTGTTGACGGCCACAAAGAGTTCGTCAAGGTCGGCGTGAACTTCATCCACCCAGCCTTGGTCGAAACGTTTCTGAGTGGCGGCGGGATTGATTTCGGCAGTGATGGAGACCACTCCGGCTATGTCGCCAGCCTTGGGCTGGGCACCGCTCATGCCGCCCAGACCGGCGGTGATGAAGAGTTTGCCAGCCGTGCCGCCGCCCAGCTTGCGGGCAGCGTTGAGGACGGTGATGGTGGTGCCGTGCACGATGCCTTGAGGACCGATGTACATGTAGCTGCCGGCGGTCATCTGACCGTACTGGGTGACACCGAGGGCGTTATATCGCTCCCAGTCGTCGGGCTTGCTGTAGTTGGGAATCATCATGCCGTTGGTGACCACCACGCGGGGGGCGTCCTTGTGCGAGGGGAAGAGTCCCATGGGATGTCCGCTATACATGGCCAGGGTCTGTTCCTCGGTCATCTCGCTGAGGTATTTCATCACAAGGCGATACTGTGCCCAGTTCTGGAACACGGCGCCATTGCCACCGTAGGTGATGAGCTCGTGGGGATGTTGGGCGACTGCGGGGTCGAGATTGTTCTGAATCATCAGCATGATGGCGGCAGCCTGACGGCACTTGGCGGGGTACTCGTCAATGGGGCGGGCGTACATGGGATAGGTGGGGCGCAGACGGTACATATAGATGCGGCCATATTTGCGCAACTCCTCGGCAAACTCGGGGGCCAGCATAGCGTGATCTTTGGGGTCGAAATAGCGGAGGGCATTGCGGATGGCCAACTCCTTCTCGGCCTTGGTGAGGATGTCCTTACGCTTGGGAGCGTGGTTGACAGTGGTGTCATAGGGTTGAGGTGCAGGCAACGGATTGGGAATGCCTGCACGCAGTTCGTTTTGGAATTCTTCGAGTGTCATATATATGTTTATTTATTGTTTATCAATGATATTATTTTCTCTATCAAAGCCTCCACCTGTGGCAGATACCCCTTAATATCCTCCTCCGAGGCATCGATGAAATCATCGTAGTCACTCCCCTGACGGAATGCGAATATGTGAAAAAACAAAGAGCCGTCTTCTTTTGACAGAGGTCCATCTTTGACATAATTGAAATTGAAAAGAGAGATTACACCTTTGTGCGTACTCACTTTATGCCCATCGTGGATAAGCAGGGCCGAAGCAGCGTAGTATAGTGCACAATACATTCTATTGGCGATGATGTTCCATACCCCTAAAGGCAAGACCTTATGGATGTCCTCCATTGATTGCTGCGCCTTCTCCAAACGATAAAATACGATGGCCTGCCGTTCTTCTTCCGTAAGGCTCATATTTTTATACCCTCCTCTCTAACATTGTGTTTAAATAGTGACGGCGGAGCTTCGTTCCACTGCTCTTTTGTATATACAAGCGTGTTGATTTCTTCGCCAACGTCCTGACCCTTGAGCCACAAGTCGTAAGCAATCTCGTAACGTTCTTTGTGCGGCATCGGGGGTTTGTTAAGAATAACAACGATGTCCCAATCCGAGTCTTTCCGAGCATCACCTCTAGCCCTCGACCCGTAAAGGATTATCTCCGCGTCAGGTTCTTTTGCCCGCACAGTGGAACGTATCATATTTAGCACACTATCTTTGTCCATTTCAAATTGCAAAAATACGAATAATAATTGGAACAGACAAAAATTTCTTTCTGGCTCGTTTCTTCGCAACTGCCATTTCCAGAATTGGTATTAACTTCTTGGCTCAATAAAACAATAATTCCGTTTCGACAAGAAACGCTATCTATTATCTTCATAGAGCCTTGATCTGATACGTGGGTACCTTTCCATCACCCTTGCTTAAAACCGAACGGTACAATTGCCAACTGTTCAATCCCGTACGTCTGCACCACGTATTTTTCTCATCCAGCAAGAAAAAAGTTTCACCATGGGATAAAAAACGCAGGACAGTGGAATTGCCCACTGCCCTGCATATGGATTATGAGTTGGGGATTATCTTGCTTAGAGAGTAATCTGCAGACCCACTTCGAGGCGGGGGAGGTTGAGGTGGAAGGAGGTGGGCAAAGTGTCATCAATCTTTTCATCGCCTAGGATCAGTCCGGTCATGCGGTAGCGGGCATAGATGCCAATCCAGTCGTAGGTGAGGCGGGTGGTGAAGCCCCAGTTGAAGAGACGGTTGTCGAGATTGTGGGGACCGCGAATGTCTATCTGAGCACCGGAGGCGTGGTTATAGGAGTCATAGCGGATGCCGTATTTGTCCCAGCCCAGGCTGCCATAGAGGCCCAAATCCCAGTGGACACCGTTGGCTGCCAAACCGCCGGTAGGTGTGATGCGCACCCGCTGGAAGAGTTCGAAGGCAAACTCGTTGTGGCGGTACTGTTTCTTGCCTATTCCGTTCTGGTTGATGTTATACAGCTGGTCCAAGCGGTTGCTCTTGTCGGCGGGGTAGTTGAAGTTGCCCAAGGCATACTCCACTCCCAAGCCAATCTTGTAGCTCTTGGTGAAGGCGTGAATCAGACGGTAACCGACATGGAAGGCCGGCGACCACAGGTTGACCACCTTTTCTTTGGACTGTGTGGGCACATTGAGGCCATACATCAGGTAGAGGCCACCCTCCCACTCGGCATTCTTGCCCCACTTGGCGGGGACCAGGTCGGCAGCCGTGCGGCTGTAGTTGTAGCGGTTGGTCAGCACCTCGCTCTCGCTCTTGTATTCAGGGGCAAACTCGCGGCGCTCCCACTGCATGGCATAGCGGTCCTCCTTGCTCAGGCGGTAGGAGGCTGTGTAGCCGTTATAGCTGACGTTGAGGGTGCAGCTGTCGAGGCTGCCTTTGTGGAACTGGAGGATGTCTTCGGGGGCGATGTTCTCGAACTCCACGCTCGAATATTTAACCAGTGAGCCGTCAGGCCGCTGCTTGTTGAAGAAGATAGTGGCCAAGGAGGCCTTCTCCAGCAGCTGCACTTGCACATACTCCTTAGTGTCGGTGAATTTAAAGGTGGGCGTTTTCTTGGCGGGGCCGTTGACAAAATAGGAGGCCTGCGGCACGCCGTAGCCCAAGGCATAGTCATAGTAGGGATAGAGGTCGGCAGACTTCTGAATCAGGTCCATCATCTCCATGGCGGTCTTGCCCTTGCACATCTGCCAGGCGCAGGCGGCAAAGCCAGAGGTGAGGGGGCAGGAGAAAGAGGTTCCGTAGACCCAATTGGTCTTGCTGTCGCTACCGTTGGCCGCGGCCAAGGCATGGC
>DFDY01000177.1 GCA_002368955.1 Bacteroidales bacterium UBA3816 | reverse complement strand
ACGGTCTTTTACAGTAAGTAGTTTCGATAGATGTAGACTGCCTGATTGTCGGTAATGACTTCAGCAGGGGTAGAGGGTACTAGGTTTTCTTTCTGGCAGCTGACGGCTGCGACGGAGAGCACTGCGAGGAGTGCCATGATTTTAATTGTTTTTTTCTTCATTATTAATGGTTTTTAATGAAACTTTATTTACCATTGCTTTGAATTGCCAATACTGAATACATTTATATTGGAATATGTTATTTATATGGAATACACAAATCATGTTGTCTGAAAGTGAACATGAGATGCAATCATTATTGGTTCGTTCCACAGCATCTATTGGTTGAGAGTAGTCGCTCTTAGGGGCAAACCAAGAAAAGAAATTCTCCTCATTAAGTCCATCTACAAAAACAGGGTCGAGAGAGTCAAGGCCAAAGTCATGCTTCAAACGCTGCCAGGCGGAGCCGGTGGTGGCATGGAGGAGGGTGACGTCGATAGAGACGGTGTCGTTGAGGGGAAAGTCCTTGACGAAGGAGGCCTCGATGCCGGACACCTGGGCATAGTGCCGGTAGACGGGGCTGCACTGCGAGAGCGGCACTACCTCACCACTGTGGCGGAAGCGGACCATGACCAGCAGGACGACCACCATAACGAGTACCACACCCACAAGCAGCCAGAACTTAGATTGGGGAGCCTTGTTCTTCATACGTTCACCCAAAGGTTGGTTATACTGTCCATAACATCTACGCGCGACTGAGAGTGCTCACGACTTTGGCGGAGGTGGTAATCGTCGGCCGCCGGGGTACAGGCACTGGCCGCAAAGGAGGCCATCAGGAAGAGTGAAATCAGGGCCAAGCGCAAGCCATAGGAGGGCATGCCCTGGGCAGAGCTGGGGCCTGCGGCTGGCACGTCCTTGACCAGCAGGAGGGAGCGAAAGCCCCTTGGAAGACGCCAACGCCGCGTTCGGTTGGGGCAGACACGCTGGGGACGGGCTAACAGCAAGGCAGCAAAACTTACGCCGCTGACCACCGCCACCCACACCAGAAAGCAGCCAAAGGCCACGGCAAACACCTGACGTGGCAGGGTGTAGGCATGAGGGGGGGCGGTGAGGACCCAATAGACGGCATAGGCGACACTCATCAACATCAAAAGGCCATTGGCTCCGAGCAGCTGCCGCCGGCAGGAAAGCCCCGGACAGCCCACCACCACGGGCCGCGGTGAGGCATCCAAAATGGCTTCCACCCGCTGGCAGTGTGCATCCCACTGGGACTGCAACTGCTCTAGTACATCAGATTCGTTCAAGTCGTTCATATTCTTCTCTTATTTTATTTTTAATACGGTAAATTTTCTGCCTGACGGCCGCCTCTGTCCTACCCAGGATATCGGCAATCTGACTGATGGATAGGTCATCCAGATAAAGGTAGAAAATGGTGCGCTCATGCTTGGGCAGGCGGTCAATGATGTCGTAGAGGATTTGGGTACGCTCGTCCTGGGCCTCTTCGGCCAGGGACTCCAGCATCTGCTGGTCGAGGTCAACAAATAGGTTTTGCCTGGCACGTTTGCGGAGTTCCATGTAGGCAGTGTTGATGGCTATGCGGTAGACCCAAGTTGTTTGGCTACTATCCCCACGGAAGGAGGGCATGCTCTCCCACAAATTGATGGCAATCTCCTGATAGAGGTCTTTGATACTGTCGGGCTGACGGTCGGTGAATTGCATGCATACCTTTACAAGAATCATTTGGGACTCCTGCAAGAGCTTGTTGAATTCGGCGTATTTATCGTCAGTTTTCTTTTGCATTTTTGCTGTGTCATTAACAAAAGCCCCAACAACTAGGGCAGTCAGATTGATATCTTTCTGTTTAATTAGTTGCAAAAAGCATGAAAATGTAACACCTTGTTAACATTATTTAGGAAAATAGGTTTGCACATGTGATGGCTAGGGGCCGGCACTTGAGCGGTTAGTTTCTATATAACAGTCGTTTGCTCGTCTGGGCATAGCGCATACACTTCGTGAATTTGCCCTCTGCTCTCGGCCTATCGAAAACGAATCAAAAAAGCAAAGGAAGGATGGGCGGCCGGCAAGGAAGCGCATTCATACTATAAAGACACATCTCGGAGGCAGAAATCCTGTCCGATGCACTCAATTTATATTTATTTAACACTTTACATCTCCTTATCCAACACGTTTTCTGCTATTTAGAAAATCTTGCTTTTGCTGCTGCGAGAATGTCTGAGGGCCGATGGCACCACCAGCATACTGGAAGACGACGTGGGGGGTATAGGGGATGTACATGAGGTCGGTGCGGAAGAGTTCTTCCTCCTCGGGGGTGAGTGGGCGGAAGAAGAGGTTGTAGGAGTACATGCCCATGGCCTCGCGGTAGTAGTCGACCACCACGGCAGAGGAGTCGGAGGGGCGATTCTGGACGGAGATGCCGATGCAGCGCAGGCGGCGCAAGCGGCTGCGTATCTCGCGGTACTCCTGGTCGGAGAGGCCCACGACGGCCATGAGCGAGTCGCGGTGGGCCTGGGCATCGTCGCCCCAATGATGGGAGATGAGGTTGTCGGTGCTGCACTGCACATGGAAGATGGAGGGTTGGCCGTGGTCGAACTCGATATGGAGGTAGGCACTGTCGTCGAGGGCCTGACGGGTGTAGAGGGCCAGCTGGTCCAGCTCGTCGGCATGGCGGTCGTAGTGCTGGGCCATGCGCTCGGGGGCCGGGGGCTGCGAAAACCACCACACGACAAGGCCTACCAGCAGCAGCAGGTTGAGTCCGCCCCACACCCTGTGCACCCGCGCCGCAATGGTTTTGCGACGGAAAGAGCGCACCCACAGCCATAAGGCTGCCACAGCCGCCGGCAGCACCACCCAGGCAAACATGGCAAGCACGAGCAGCAGCACAAAGCTGTCGTAAAGAAGGAACACGAGCACCACGGTGACAAGGAGCGTGGGCAGGAGGCGTAACACTTCGGCAAGGAAGGAGGTGAGGGCTGACTTCATAGACGGGTTTTTCTTTACTAGAAGAGTGACTCTTCTTGTGGTGGAGTAGATGGGACTCGGGGCATGCTGTCGGCTCGGCCGACAACTCTGCTCCTTGGATCATCTGCTACGCAATAAAAAAAGCACACTTTAGCGTTCTCTTTTTTGTTGTGGAGTAGATGGGACTCGAACCCACTACCTTTTGATTGCGAACCAAATGCTCTACCAGATGAGCTACTACCCCTGTTGGCAATTACGGCACCCGCATATCTGTCCTTCTCACTAAATTGCGCTGCAAAAATACGCTTTTATTTTGAATTAATACGAATTTGCATACTTCAATAATCATTACAGCATGCACAAACCGCTGGTTTTCTATTTATTGTACCGCCATAGATAATTACGCCACTCCCCTACCCACCCTCTGACAAGAGCCATTGGAGCGGGCAGAAATTCCATTGTAGGCATGCCTAATGACCGGTTTGGGTTAAATAAGTAATTGCTCAAATATATTT
>DFDY01000078.1 GCA_002368955.1 Bacteroidales bacterium UBA3816 | reverse complement strand
CAAGACGCCGTTCGACACTTGGAAGGACGATTATTTTGTCGCCTTCGGCTTTACGGAGGACACAGCCCTTCACCCGGCCTTCTATTTGGTGGATTGCAGCAGTTACAACAATCTCGTTCCGGCCATACCGATAGCGACACCCGCATTCGCCGAATATCTGGTCCAGGTGACGCCTCCGCCCGAGCTGTTCGGCTTCTCGGTCAACGATATTTATGTGGTCGATAACTATGCTTTCTTCTGCGGACAGGGGCTTGAAAAGACAGATACTGTCGATGTGGCGGTGGTGGGTTATTTCAATCTTAATGACTTCTTCACGAACAACGTACATATTGACTATCTGATACTGTACGACAGTAACTCTCTATACTTTCAATATCCTTTGTCATTAGATCAACTTGTTGCCTATCGCTCCTCGTCGGGCTACGATGTGGTGGCATACGGTGAAAAAAAAGACGGTCAGAATCAGGTGGTCGAAATCAAAGATGTCATGTCGTCGCCGTCAAGTTTTAGTTGGGCCAACATGCCGTTTGTCTCCAATCCTCCATATCCTGACATACTGCAAATAGACGATATCTTTCTCACGGAAAAAAATGTGGTCTTCACCGGCCACGACCACAACGTCATCACCACCTCTACAAACTATCCGTGGTACATTGTCGGTAAAAAGGGAGACGTGGTTTTGTCCATCTGCTTTCCCCATAACAAATCGTACTATTTGCCTTATCCTAATGAATCCGAAGGAGGTGTGTTGGGTACGGCATTGGAAGGGGACCGGTTCGCCATGGCGTATGTACATCCGGATGATGTCACAGAGCAACGTTTTATACGTCTGCGGGTGATAGACCCCGACGCGGTGAAGAATCCCTATTCGCAGGAGTTTGACGTGGATAAAGGGGAACTTGTTCACAAGATGGTCTATCTAAAGGGCGTCGGTACGGTTGATTTGATTGTAGAGGAACCCACCTCTTCCCGATTCTTCCAGTTGAAGCCATCCACCACCTCTTCCTACAATTCAATCTTCTTTGAACTTGGCGGGTCATTCCGACGGATTCGTGTCAAGGATGCTGTGCATTTCATATCCTCCTATGGAAATCACTTCTATATTGAGGACCGGATGGCAGGTCTGCCGCACTCCGACCCGACCTGTCCGGCCAACAACGACAAGTTTGTGGATATTATTCCGAATATACCACCCGTCAATGCAGTGCCGGTGGGCGGTGGCAGCTATCATTTAATCACAACCAATTCCACCGACGCTGTCCAAACCCATGCCATTACGACCGATTGTTTCTCATTTGAATTAGACCAATGATATGAAGACCCGATTGTTTTTCATTGTCCTGCTGATGTGCGGCCTGATGCCGGCCATGGCGCAGCCGGTGGTGCATGTGAACAGCCGCGACACGGTTCGTTACGGCGACCCGTGGTACACCTTCAAACCATTGCCAATACTAACCTCTGTTAATTCAACGGAAGGGTACTTGTTTTGGCCAAAGTCAAATGTTTTGCATCAGGTATATACATCAGAAAAGACCTTGCTTTACGGAATAGCCGTAACCATGGACACCTTGCCGGTCTGTAGTGACAGTGCGTGGCTCAGATGCTGGCGGGGTATATATACCCATCCAAACCTCGACCCAATCTATAGGGAATGGGTGTGTTTTGACAGCGTGGCCCATTCGGATTCCATAAACCCGTGCAACCCACCGTTACTGAAGCAGTGCGTGTTCGAGTACCAGGTGGGAGGATCCGGAGACGATGGAGTCTATAAATCCACTACGCCAACCAATTGTTTTGAGTTCTATTTCGATGAACCACTGCCGCTCGTCCCTCAGGATACGTTTCTTGTCGGAGGTTATCTTAATATGAATCTTTTTTCTGCACATTATCCATTGATACAATCTTATGTGGGAATGGATGCTGAGTGCAGCCAAAGTTGGATGCAGATAAGTCAAAGACAAGGCTGCAATTATTACACATATGATACATCGGCAATTACAGCTGATCATTATCGCTATTTGCACACTATTTACCCTAATGCCTATTCTGAATGTTATTTTCCTGTTCTCGGTCGGTTTTGGGGTATGGTGTTTCCCATCACGGAGCTGAGGTGCACCAAGCCGAGGGGGCTGGAGGTGGATTCTGTGTCGCGGACGGTGAGGTGGGACTACGATGCCGACGGGGTGCTGTTCCAACTGTCGCTGTGCGCCGACGGCACGCTGCCCGACAACGGCTACATCGTCGCCACCACGGACACGACGCTCTCCTTCACGGCGCTGCCGACGCTGTCGCCCGACACGGTGTATCGTCTCTACCTGCGCAAGCAATGCGACTTCAGCACCTCGCGGGCCGCCACGGTGTGGAGCGACTGGTGCGAGCCTGTCGTGCTCAACCGCAATGCCGGAGGAACCGAAGGGATACCAACAGTTGGAATGGAGAAGGTGAAAATCTATGCCGAGGAGGGCCGCATCGTGGTGGAGGGAGCCGAAGGGATGGAGGTGAGAGTGTATGACGTGAAGGGCAGCCAATTGGCCAACCGCGACCTGCCGGCGGGAGTGTATATGGTACGTATAGGCACAATGCCTATCCGCAAGGTGGTGGTGCACTAAAAAAACTTTAGAAGATTGAATAACAGCAAACCTATGGTGACAAATAACGCCATAGGCTTACTTATGCTTAC
>DFDY01000200.1:1620-18920 GCA_002368955.1 Bacteroidales bacterium UBA3816 | reverse complement strand
ACGCTGAGTAGTAGGGGTTTCGCTATCCCCACACTGCGCTCCCGTTGGTCGCTTAGTATGGGGTTATTGAGATTCAGCCTCTTCGAGGCTGCTAAAAATCAGTCTTTTATCAAACTAGAGCCATTTTTTTTTGCCTATATTTTTCGAACAGGCTTTTCTGGTTCAACTAATAATATATTGGGGACTTCTATAAATCACCCAGAAGGGGTGAGACTATTAATAACACGGTACAAGCCGAAGGCGCAGTGCCGTGATACTCAGACGTCAGTAAACTGCGTCCCGACGGGACGCGACAATGGAATCAAATAAATAGAACACACCTATTGTATAATCGCTTGATTAACGATTGACTTTCAATTCAACATTTTTACCACTCCGCTTTCTAAACGGGTGTATAAATAATTTGATGTGTCTCTGTTATTGCGAGGAGGCAATTGAAAAAGGGAGTCACGTTCCGCGCCCCCCTTTTTTCACTATTGATATTCTATTATATCAATTCTTCTTGCCTATTATTTGCAAACATCCATAAATGGATGTAATGTAATTTGTTAGATTCTTTCTATTTATTCAAACGCGGCTGCCAAATCGGCTGCCAACTTCTTGAATTCCTCTTCGGTCATCTTCACGTGGTGATGAAAGTCCATGTCGCCTTCTGACTGGAGCGGAATTAGATGGATGTGCGCATGAGGGACCTCAAGGCCCAGAACAGCCACACCTACTTTCTTGCATGGGCATACTTTCTTGATGCTTTTGGCCACTCGTTGGGCAAAGAGGGTCAGCTCGCCATAGAGCTGTTCGTCAAGGTCGAAGAGATAGTCTACCTCTTTCTTGGGAATGCAGAGCACATGACCTTTGGCTACAGGATTGATGTCGAGAAAAGCAAAGCATTTCTCTGTTTCGGCCACTTTGTAGCAAGGTATTTCCCCTGCCACAATCTTTGAAAAAATTGATGCCATAATTGTTTGTTTTAGGTTTTAATCGTTATAAATAAATGTTCCGTTTTCGGTGCTGACGGTCACTTGTGGTCCTTCGTGTTCCTCCACATGGCCTATGATTTGTGCATCTACATTGAAGCTCTTTGAAATCTCTATAATGCCTTCGGCTGTCTTCGGGTCAGTGTATATTTCCATACGGTGGCCCATGTTGAATACCTTGTACATCTCTTTCCATTCGGTTCCGCTTTCTTCATGAATCATCTTGAACAGCGGGGGAATGGGGAAGAGGTTGTCTTTCACTACGTGCAGGTTGTCTATGAAGTGCAGCACCTTGGTTTGGGCACCGCCGCTGCAATGAATCATACCGCTGATATTGGGGCGATATTCATCCAGAATGCGGCGGATGATGGGGGCATAGGTACGGGTGGGGGAGAGGACCATTTTGCCGGAATCAACTCCGACGACTTCTGTCGGGTCGGTCAGTCGGCGGCTGCCGCAATAGACCACCTCCTTTGGCAGGTTGTGGTCGTAGCTCATCGGGTAGTGCTCGGCATAGAACTTTGAGAATACGTCGTGCCGGGCAGAGGTCAGCCCATTGCTGCCCATTCCGCCGTTGTATTCAGTTTCATAGGTGGCTTGTCCGTAAGAGGCCAGCCCCACAATCACATTGCCGGCATGAATGTGGGCGTTGTCCACCACGTCGGCCCTTCTCATGCGGGCGGTTACTGTTGAGTCCACGATGATGGTGCGAACCAGATCGCCCACGTCAGCGGTCTCGCCTCCTGTAAGGTAGATGCCGATGCCAAGGTCGCGCATCTGTTGGAGGAATTCCTCGGTGCCGTTGATTACTGCACTGATGACCTCGCCTGGGACCAGGTTTTTGTTGCGCCCAATGGTGGAGGAGAGCAGAATGTTGTCCACGGCTCCCACGCATAGCAGGTCATCCAGGTTCATCACCACGGCGTCGATGGCTATGCCTTTCCATACGCTGAGGTCGCCGGTCTCTTTCCAGTAGAGGTAGGCCAGCGACGATTTGGTGCCGGCACCGTCGGCGTGCATGATGTTGCAGTAGTTGTCGTCTCCGCCAAGGTAGTCGGGGATGATTTTGCAGAAGGCTTTTGGGAAAAGTCCCTTATCGATGTTTTTGATGGCGTTGTGCACGTCCTCTTTTGAGGCCGAAACTCCGCGCAAATTATATTTTAAAGTATCCATATGTTTTTTTGTTGTCAGTTTGTGGGCATTTCGAGGGGCAAATAGCATCAAAAAATGGTTTCAAAATAGATAATTTTCAGCATTATGCCCAGTGAAATGCCAAATGTTGCTCTATTTTTATTTAGAATGCAAAAATACTAATTTTTTTTTATATAGTTGAAAAAAAGATTATTAGTTTTGTGGAAGGATGCGCTTACTTTCCTAATGAAAGTTAAATCTGACTTTTTTTTTAAAAAATAGTTGCAGAATGGAAAAAAAGTTGTATTTTTGCAAACGAATTCGAGAGATAAAAAGAACGATAATAACACATAAAAAATTATGTATCTGACAAAAGAAAAGAAAGAAGAAATATTCGCTGAGTATGGCAAGAATGCTCAAGATACTGGTTCTATCGAGGCACAAATAGCCCTCTTTACATATAGAATTCAGCATCTCACCGAGTTGATGAAGAAGAATAAGAAGGACCAAGTAAGCGAGCGTGCACTGGTGACCATGGTTGGTAAGCGCCGCCGCCTGCTGGACTACCTGAAGGAAGTCGACATTGAGCGCTATCGTGCCATCATCAAGAAACTCAACTTAAGGAAGTAATAGTTTTTCATATTTATTTGGTTATGGTTGGGCTCCCTGGGTTCTCTAGGGAGCCTTTTTTGAAAAGGAATAACAATTTTTGAACTTAACATAGCCTGGCGCAATGAGACTTTTTGGGTTTCAGCAAGGCATGATGCGTGACGCACGGTGCGCCGCGTAGCGGAACAAAAGAAACAATAAAGGAACAAAATGAACATTATCACAAAGAAATTCGATCTCGGCGACGGCCGCATGATTGAAATTGAAACTGGCAAACTTGCCAAGCAGGCCGACGGTGCTGCTGTGGTGCGTATGAACGACACGATGCTTCTGGCTACCGTCTGCTCCAAACGTGAGGTGGGCGAGAATGTCGACTTCATGCCCCTCACTGTCGATTATCAGGAAAAATATGCTGCCATGGGTCGCTTCCCTGGAGGCTTCTTCAAACGTGAGGCCCGTCCTTCTGAGCATGAGATTCTCATAGCCCGTCTGGTCGACCGTGCCCTGCGTCCCTTATTCCCCGACAATTTTCATGCTGAGGTTCAGGTGCAGATTACCCTTATCTCTGGCGACAAGGAGACTATGCCCGACCAGCTGGCCGCACTGGCTGCTGCTTCGGCCTTGGCTGTCTCTGACATCCCCTTCAATGGTCCCGTTTCCGAGGTGCGCGTTTCTTATCTTGATGGTCAGTATGTCATCAACACCCCTATGCCCGAAATCGAGCATGCCGACCTTGATCTTATCGTTGCTGCCACCGAGGAGAACATCATGATGGTAGAAGGCGAGATGAAGGAGGTAAGCGAGGAGGTTATGCTCAACGCCCTTAAGGCAGCCCACGAGGCAATCAAGATTCAGTGTCGCGCCATTGCCGAACTCACTGTTGAGGCAGGCAAGACAGAGAAACGCGAATACTGCCACGAGGTCAACGACGAGGAACTTCGCCAGCGTCTGCACGATGCCGTCTACCAGAAGTGCTATGACTTCTCCAAACAGGGCATTGCCAACAAGCACCAGCGCGAAGAGGGCTTCGAGGCAATCAAACAAGAATTCATCGATGCCAACTATACCGAGGAAACCCTTACCGACGAAATCAAATTCATGATTGACCGCTATTATCATGACACCGAACGCGAAGCCATGCGCGACATGGTCCTGGCTGAGCGTACACGTCTTGACGGTCGTCAACTTGACGAAATACGTCCCCTCTGGAGCGAAGTCAGCTATTTGCCCTCTGCACACGGTAGTGCCATCTTCACCCGTGGCGAGACTCAGTCGTTGAGCACTGTCACCTTGGGCACTAAGCTCGACGAGCAGATTATCGATGGTGCCGTTATCGAGGGCACCCGCCGATTCCTCCTCCACTATAATTTCCCCGGCTTCGCCACTGGCGAGGTCAAGGGTAATCGTGGTCTTAGCCGCCGTGAGGTGGGACATGGCCATTTGGCATGGCGTGCCCTCAAAGAGGTTCTCCCCTCTGAGGCTGAGTGCCCTTACACCATCCGTGTGGTTTCCGACATTCTTGAGTCCAATGGTTCCAGTTCTATGGCCACCGTCTGTGCCGGTTGCTTGGCACTGATGGATGCCGGTGTTAAGATTCGTAAGCCTGTTGCCGGTATAGCCATGGGCCTTATCAGTAAAGGTGACAAATGGGCAGTCCTGAGCGATATTCTCGGCGACGAGGACCATCTGGGCGACATGGACTTCAAAGTCTGTGGTACCCGCGACGGTATCACTGCCTGCCAGATGGACATCAAGGTCGACGGCCTCAGCTACGATGTTCTGGCCAAGGCACTGGAGCAGGCTCGTCAGGGTCGTCTCCACATCCTCGACCACATCCAGAGCACCATTGCCGAACCCCGCGAAGACTACAAACCCTTCGTTCCCCGCATTGTTCAGATTGAAATTCCCAAGGACTTTATCGGTGCCGTCATTGGCAAGGGTGGCGAGGTCATTCAGAAGATTCAGAAAGAGACCAACTCAATCATCAATATCGAAGAGGTCGGTGAAGTGGGTATTGTCGATGTCGCCTCTGTTGATAAAGATTCCATCGATGCCGCCATCAAGTGGATTAAAGAAATTTGCACCGTGCCCGAAGTGGGACAGGTCTATGACGCCAAGGTTGTCAGCATTGTCGAGTTTGGAGCCTTCCTTGAGTATCTCCCCGGCAAAGAGGGCCTGATGCATATCAGCGAATATGACTGGAAGCGTACCGACACTCTCGAAGGCCTCATTCAGGTGGGTGACACCATCCGGGTCAAGATTATCTCTATCGACGAGAAGAACAACCGTCTCAAACTCAGCCGCAAAGCCCTTCTGCCCAAACCTGAAGGTTACGTCGATGATGAAGCCCCTCGTGCTCCTCGTCGCGAAGGTGGTGCTGGACGTAACGGTGGCGGACACCCTCGCCGTGAGGGTGGCAGCGACCGCCGTCGCAGCGATGGCGGCAACGGACGTCGTCGTTAAAATGAGTGCCTGAAACGTTAAAAAAGGCCCTAGGCCGAAAAAAAAATCTGTATTTGATACAATAAAAAGACAAAATTCAGGTTATCTATAGGTGTCTGTCGTTCGAACAGACCGGCAGACACCTTCAATGCGATAGTAGCTCAGTTGGCAGAGCGGCGGCTTCCCAAGCCGCAGGTCGCGGGTTCGAACCCCGTCTATCGCTCTCACAAAATTGAACCTGCCAACAGAATGTGGCAGGTTCTTTTTTCCCATCTCTTTTTTAAAAGTGTTTTTTTGCATTGTCTTCTAGCCAAGCCCATGGCGGGTAAGTGAATGGGAGTATATATTCAATTCTCGTACGGGTGCTGACTCTAAATATGCCAGAGGGGTAATAAACGGAACTCAGGGTATCGTCTTATTGCCAGACAATTGGACACTGCCTTCTGGTTGCCGCTTTAGTGCCGGTCTGGATGAATGCGATGACAATATATATACACTTCAGCAGTGGGCAAAAATGGAGTCCGCAGGGGCTGTCTTTTTGCCCGGCACAGGCGTTAGAACACCTATTATAATGGCATCTGTGTTCAACGGTAGAGATTACGACATCAACAACTTTGGTAATTATTGGACCTCTACACGAGGTGAAAACTATGGTAGTTATTCCGTGGGCTTTTTTTTAGACGAGCTCTTTTTGTCTCTTTGTGATTTTAATAGCAAAGATGGTAGGGCGGTCCGTTTGGCAAAAGTAAATGACTGATTTTGCTACACAATGCCTATGGTCCCCTAGTTGATGGGGCTTACTATAAATAATTGAAGAAGAGACATTCCCTAACAATTGAAGGGGATGTCTTTTTATTTCATCAGCGATTCTCGCAGATAGGGGGCGGTGACGGAGTTGCTGGAGGCAAGCATCTCTTGTGGGGTGCCGCAGAAAAGAAGTCGGCCGCCGTCTTCGCCGCCGCCGGGGCCTAGCTCTATCAGATAGTCGGCCTGCTTCATCACATCAAGGCTGTGCTCAATCAGAATCAGCGTGTTTCCCGCGTTGGTCATGTCGTTGAAGAGGGATAGCAACCGCTGCACGTCGTCTAGGTGAAGGCCGTCGGTAGGCTCATCGATAATGTAGATGTGCCCGCCCGAGAGGTGGGTGTTTCCAGCTCCAGTAGTGCCTGCTTTCGCATCTGTATGGATGGCCGTGCTGTACAGCCGGTCGGCCAGTTTCACCCGCTGCAGTTCTCCACCGCTGAGGGTGCTCATGGCCTGGTTGAGGTGCAGGTAGCCCAGCCCCACGCGCGCCAGCATCTGCAGTTGTGCCTGAAACCCCTCGCCTGCAAAGAAACGTATGGCCTCCTCCACGGTCAGGTCCATCACCTCGGCAATTGTCTTGCCGTGGTAGCGGAACTGGAGTGCCTCGCGGCAGTATCGGCTTCCTTGGCACTCCTCGCACACTGTCTCGATGCTCTCCATAAAAGCCATGTCCGACACTATCACCCCCTTGCCTCCGCAGGCCGGGCAGGCCCCCTTGCTGTTGAACGAAAACAACTGCATGGTGGGGTGGTGTAGGGGAGTGGCCCCCTCCACGGTGCCCTCCCTAGCAAAGAGTTTGCGTATCGTGTCGGCAATATCCAAATAGGTGGCCGGAGTGCTGCGCAGGTTGATGCCGATATCTTTCTGCCCGATGAAGACCACCTCCTCGGTGCAGTGGGCCATAAAATGCTCCATGAGCGAACTCTTGCCCGACCCTGCCACGCCTGCTATCACGGTCATCACCCCCTTTGGAATGCGGAGCGACACATGCTTCAAATTGTGCAGCGTGGCATCCTCAATGTCAAACCACCCCTGTGGTTGGCGGCAGAGGCTTTTGAGTGGCGATTTAAAACGCAGCATCCTTCCTGTTACGGTGTCCGATGCCAGCAATCCTTCGTAATCTCCCTGATACACAATGTTTCCCCCGTGGTCGCCTGCACCGGGGCCCATGTCCACCAAGTGGTCGGCCATGGCAATAATCTCGCGATGATGCTCCACTATCAGCACCGTGTTTCCGTGGTCGCGCAGGTGGCACAGCGACTCCTTCAGTCGGCTGATGTCCTGCGGATGCAGCCCCACGCTGGGTTCATCCAGCACGTAGGCCATGTCTGTCAGCGGCGAATTGATATATTTGGCAATCTTGATGCGTTGAGCCTCGCCGCCGCTGAGGGTGCTGGTGCCTCGGCTGAGGGTGAGATAGCCCAGCCCTATGTCGCACAAGGCCTGCAGTCTCTTGCTCAACTCTGCTTTCAGTCCCTCGGCCAGGGGATGGTCTATTCCATGGATGAAGTCTAGCGCCCCGCTGATGGGCATTTCCACCACGTCGGCCAGGTTCTTGCCATTGATTTTGCAGCTGCGCACACGCTCGTTCAGTCGTGTGCCGTGGCATTCTGGACACTCCATGGTGCTCACCATGCGGTCCAGCACCTTTTGTTGTCGCTTGCCCTCCTTGGTGGTGATGATGCTGCGATACATGCGTGGGTACAGACCTTCAAACTTGGCCGACTTGGGCCAGTTGCTGGGCGGGTTCTTCAGCCTTATCTGGGGCGAGTGGAGAAAGAGTTCCAACTCGTGTTCGTCATAGTCCTTTATCTTCTTGTTCAAGTCAAAAAGGCCGCTGTAGGCATAGCGTTTCCACCGCCAGGCCCCGGTGGTGAAGGTGGGGAAATGGATGACGTCCTCGTCGTTGAGGCATTTGTCGAAGTCCACCAGCTTGTGAATGTCCAGCTCGGTCACCGTGCCCAGCCCGTCGCATCGTGGACAGCTGCCCGCGGGATGGTTGAACGAAAAGGTGTCCGAATAGCCCACAAAAGGCTCGCCCACGCGTGAGAAAAGTAGGCGCAGCAGGGCATAGATGTCGGTGTATGTGCCCACTGTCGAGCGGTTGTTGTTGGCGGGCTTCTTTTGGTCGATGACGATGGTGACGGGCATATCCTCAATGCGTTCCACCTTGGGACGGCCATACTTGGGCAGATACTGCTGCACAAAACTGGGGAAGGTCTCGTTCAGTTCCCTCCGGCTCTCGGCGGCAATCGTGTCCAGGCAGAGCGACGACTTGCCTGAGCCCGACACTCCTGTAAGGACAGTGATTTTTCTCTTGGGTATCTCCAACGACACCTCCTTTAGGTTGTTTTCAGTTGCGCCAATGATAGTTATCTTGTCCATCTGATGAGTTCTCGTTTGTGCATTTCCGCTGAGGGGTGCCCTCTGCATTCGCGATGCAAAGATACTCAAAAAATCCGAATTAACACCTTGTCGCTTGCTTTTCTTTTGCCTTGGTCAACGTTGGCTTGGGGGCAAGGCATGGTGTCGGCGGGTGAGGAAGACCTGTGCGAGGAACAGCACAGCCAGGCACATGGCCACCAGATAGGGAGCCTGTGTGCCCCCGATGGCACGGGCTAGCGGGCCCACCAACAACGGCGAGAGAAACTGCCCCAGATAGAGGGCGGCGGAGATGAGGGGCATGACCGTCACCGCTGCGTCGCGGCCGCCCTTGATGCTGGCAATAGTGTTGACGTAGGGCACCCCTGCCCCGTTGGCCAGCCCTATGAGGGCCGACCCCAGCACCATGCCTCCCATGCCGGGCATGAAGGCCAGCACAGCATAGCCGCTGAGGAAAAAGAGCGGTGCCACATACTTCATCTGGCGCGGCAGGTGCCGCATCAGCCAGCCAAAGGCCAACCCCACCACAAAGGCCACAACGTCCAGCCCCACCATGACCAGCGTGGTGGCCAGGGTGCCGACGCCCTGTTCGCGGGCGGTGAGGGCAAAGTTGGTTGGATAGACAAAGAAAAGCAGCATGATAAAGAGCATGGCGGTCACCGAGGGATGAAACCTAGTGAGGGTGCTGATTTTTAGTCGGCTGCCCCGGGCTGCAAGCCGCTCGTTGGGCAGCAGCAGGGCCACCAGCACCGCGGCCACCAGTCCGGCCAGATAGACCAAGAAGGCATAGCGCCACTCCACGGCGGCTAGCACACCTGCCAGCAGGGTGGCCACCACGCCGCCCATCTGGTTCATGGCGGCCGAGAGGCCCATCAGTCGCCCCTGCTCCTCGGGCGGGAAATAGAAGGCCAGCAGTCCGGTGGAGAGAGGCATTATCATGCCCACGCTGATGCCCAGTAGTGCCCGCAGCACCAACAGCAGCCCGATGCTGTCCACAAAAAACGCCCCTGCCCCGGCGGCCACATAGAGCACTAGCCCCGTCAGGGCCAAGGTGCGTGTGCGCATCAGACGGCAGAGGGGTCTGAAGAGAAATGTAGTGAGGATGATGAACAGTGCCGGGAGGCTGACAATGAGCTGCACTGTCATGGGGCTGCAGTTGGCAAAATGTTCCTTGATGGCACCGAGGGCGGGAGCCATGGCGGCCCCGGCCATGACGGTGAGCAGACTGATAGAAAGGATGGCACAGGTAAGGCCACGCATGTTTTGTTTCATGTTGTACACGTTTTTAGTTAATAAAAGATTGTGGAGTGCTCCGCTCTACCAAGCGGAAAAGCAAGCAGTTGGCCTGAAACAACGCCTGTCCTTTTCAACTGCAAAAATACACAAAAAAATCCATTTACGCCCTTTTGAGACCATTTTTATTCCTCTTGCGGTTGTGAAATGGCTTGGACGGTGCCTATAAATTCTCGCCCCAAATGGAGTTTAAGCAACATGGAGATTTCTAGTTAGAACGAATGTGACCAAGTGTAAGTTAGTAATCTATACACTATATCGCCACTCCTTTAGCGGTTCTGTTACGTCTAGGAATTGGTTGAGAAGCGGAGGTGATGTGGACGAGGGGCGTACAGACGGCAGGAGGGGTAATAGCTGCTGGCGCAACCGGCAAGGGACCACCGCCAAGAGTAAGCGGGGTCATTTTGAGGCCTTGGCCCATATTTGTAGGGGCAAATGCCTCTTTAATAAAAATATTTTTGTAACTTTGCAAATTGGACTTTGTATGCCTTGGCGCGTGCAATGTGCTTGTATGCTGTTAAATAAATAATACTATACTGATATAACTAAGAATGGAAAAAGGAAAGTTCAAGCAAGAGATGGTCTCTTATTTGCTTCTGATTGTAGGCAGCGCACTATTTGCTGCTGGCGATGTGATGTTTGTCAACCCTTACATGATGGCTCCTGGCGGCACCTATGGTCTGTCCAACGTCTTCAGCACCTTGTGGGGTGGCAAAATTTCGGTTTGGGCTATTTGCATGGATGTGCCGCTGCTGCTTATCGGCACCTGGATTCTCGGCCCCAAATTCGGTGTTAAGACCATTATTTCAACCTTCCTCATCTTCGGCTTCACCTATGCCATTGAGAGTTGGATTTGGGGATACAATCCTGTGATTCATGATGGTCCCATCGTGGCAGAGGCCATAGAGGGACTCTCTATGGTGCAGACACATGATGGCATGTGGTTTGCGCCCGACTACTTCCTCAACACCGTTGTGGCCGGTCTCATCTATGGTGTGGCCATCGGCTTGATTTTCCGCAGCGGAGCCACCAGCGGCGGTTCGGACATCATCAGCATGATTTTGCATAAGTACACCAAAATCAGCCTCGGTACCTTGGTCACCATTGTGGACGGCTGCATCACCCTGAGCACCCTTATTGCCTTTGGCGACATCCGTCTGCCCATCTATTCCATCATCATCATCTTCATCGAGGGCAAGGTCATCGACCTGGTGGTCGACGGCACCAAGAGCTACAAGACGGCCCTCATCGTTACCGACCATGCCGACGTGGTGCGCGACTATATCCTGAACGACCTGCACCGGGGTGGCACCTGCATCACGGGCGAGGGCCTTTACAATGGCAGCGAGCGCAAGATGATCTATGTCACCATGGAACGGACCGACTTTGTCAAGCTGCGCTCCAATCTGCACCGCTTGGACCCCGCGGCCTTTGTCAATGTGATTGACAGTTCCGAAATTATGGGCAAGGGATTTAAGTCACTTCCCACCGAATAAGTCGTTGCGCCGATGAAAGTATTACAGCTCTGCAACAAGCCCCCCTATCCGCCGGTGGACGGCGGCACGCTGGCCATGAACGGCATCACGCAGGGGTTGCTTGCAGCGGGGTGCGAGGTGCGCGTGCTCTCGGTTTGCAGCGACAAGCATCCTGTGCTCGGCAGCCGCATACCGGAGGACTATTTGCAGGCCACCCGTTTCGAGGCGGTCCATGTGGACTTGGGCATCCACCTTATTGATGCGGGTGTTTCGTGGCTCTGCGGTGAGTCGTACCATGTCAAACGTTTCATTAGCAACGATTTTTCGGCCAAGCTAAAGTCCATATTGAAGGAAGAGCAGTTCGACGTGATTCATGTCGAGAGCATCTTCCTCACGCCCTATTTGCCCCTGATTCGCAAATACAGCCAGGCCCCCGTCCTGCTCAGGGCGCACAATGTAGAGCACTTGATTTGGAAACGGGTGGCCCAAAGCGAGCGCAACCCCTTCAAACGCTCCTATCTCAAGCACCTTTCGCTCACCCTGAGGGCTTACGAATGTGAGCATTTCAATGATTATGACGGTGTCATCCCCATCACCGAGAAGGATGCTGCAACCCTGCGCGAACTGGGCTGCCGCAAGCCCATTGTGGCCATTCCCTTCGGGGTGCAACCGGCCGATGTGGACAACGTGGAGGTGGAACCCAACTCGCTCTATCATTTGGGCTCGATGGACTGGGTGCCCAACCAGGAGGGCCTGCGATGGTTCTTGGGCAAAGTGTGGCCGCTGGTGCACCAGCGCATGCCGCAACTCACCTTCTATCTGGCTGGGCGCAAGATGTCCGATGAGTTTCTCAACCTGCGCCTCGACGGGGTGCGCGTGGTGGGCGAGGTGCCCGATGCCATGGCCTTTATGGCCTCCAAGCAAATCAACGTGGTGCCATTGCTTAGCGGCAGTGGGCTGAGGGTCAAAATCATCGAAGCCATGTCGGCTGGCAAGGTGGTCATTACCACCTCGATTGGGGCCGAGGGCATCAACTATGCCGACGGCAAAGACTTGCTCATTGCCGACACCCCACAACAGTTTGTTGACCAGCTGCAGCGGTGTGTCGACAGCCCACAGTTCTGCCAAGAGGTAGGGCAGAACGCCCTTAATCTTATCCTTCAGCAGTACGACAACCAGCTGCTCACGCAGCGTTTGATACAGTTCTTCCAGAAAATTCTCGACAGAGAGTAAATAGCATAATAACATTAAAACCGCACATAATATGAAAACTCTTTTCGAAAGACTCCGTGGCAGCCGAATTGCAGCGTTTGTTTTTCTCGTAATCCTTGCCATTGGGGGAAGCGCACAGGCCCAGGTGGCCATTCCTGGCACCAAGGTGCAGTATACTTTTCCCAGCAAATGGAAATACCTAAGCACTGAAAAGATAGATGCCAACACCACGCAGTATCTCTATTTCTATAGTGCCAAGGCCATTGCCTCCAAGGGCGACACCACGCTGCCTTTTCTCCGCATTGTGGTCCGCAAGAACTATACGGGACCCATCTATAATTTTGTCTTCGACCGCTATAACCGCGAGCCCTACGAGTCGCTCTCCGACTATACGCAGGGCTTGGGCCTGCCCCGCTCAGGCGGTATGGGCTATGTGGGTGCCTACACCAATGTGAAAGACAAGAAGGACTATCAGTTCCGCATGGTTTACTTTAAGGTGCAGAACACCATTGTGGAGTTCCGTCTGGAGACCACCCGCGCCACCTATGCGCAGATGGAGAAGGAATTTGAATCTATTCTGAAGAGCCTAAAATTCTAGTCCCCCGTTATGAAGAAACTCGTGCCCATCCTTCTGTCGCTCCTCTTCGCCGGAGTGCTGCACGGCCAGTCTCCGCAACCCGACCCTTATCAGCAGCAGTATGTCAGCCTATATAAGGAGTATGCCAAGAATCCCGACGACGTGGCCAACCTCATCAGCATGGCCGAGTTCTTCGCCGATGCCGCCAATCCGCAATTCAACCTGCCGATGGCCTACGGCTTTATTCGGAGGGCCGAGGAGCTCTTCACGGTGGCCGTGCAGGACCGCCGTCGCTACCGCGAAGTGCAGAAACTTATCCGCCACGGTGTCACCGTTAACTCGATTCGTCAGGCCAAGGGCGATATAGAGGCCCAGGCCATGATGTATGTGCGCAACCATGTGTCGCAGATGCGCACCTTCGAACTGTCGTCTTTCCTGGAGGCGTTCCCCGAAAAGAAAGAGATGGTGAGCCTGCTGCGTGCCAAATCCTTGGCCGATGCCTATGCCCAGGTGCGTGAGGAAAACACCATCAACGGCTACTATACTTTTTGCCAGCAATATCCCAATTCTCCTCAAGTAGACTCGGCCGAGGCCGCTATTGCGAGTCTTTCCAATCACTTTTTCTCCATCTTTTCGTCAGAAGGTCCTATTGACTCTGTTGCCGCCCTCTATCCCGCCAGCAAGGCCCTGCAAGATGCCGCCATGCGCCAGAAAAGCCGCATTGCCTACAGCCGTGCCTGCCGTGCCAACAATGTCGCGGCCTATTCGGCCTATATTGAGCAATACCCACGCGGTGACTACTATCTAGAGGCTTTGGCTCGGTTGGACCAGTTGCGCAATGACGAGATAGGCACCCTCACCACTGGCGAGGAGCTGGCCGACTATATCGAGTTGCACAACGATGATCCCATGGCCGACAGTGCTATGGCACTGCTGCGTGACATGATTGTCAACCAGCGCAATCAAGAGGCAGCCCAGGTCTACCTTTCGCGCTTTCCTCTTGACCCCGAGTATACGAATGTCTACAAGGCCTATTACGAATGGTATGCCGAAGAGGGGAACCGCCAACCCATAGAGGCTTTCGCCGCAGCACATCCCGATTTTCCCTTCGCCCTGGCGGTGAAGTCCGATCTGGAGCGCGCCGACCGCATCGATGGCTTTGACCTCACCAAACCCTTTGTCGAGTCCGACTTTGACACGATGACTACCGTCATACGGCTCCTTACTGGGCGTAAGATGGCTTTTGTGGCCTTGCAGCGCATACTCCAGCAGCAGATAGCCCGCAAGGATTGGGCTGCTGCACGCAAAAGGATGCAGAAGTTCGAACTCAGTTTTGAGATAATGAATCAGGCGGAGTATGCCGAGCTGGCCAAGCTCCTGACGGACAAGCATGGCGGGCCATCAGTTGCACGCTATTATGCAGCCGACAGCATCTCTAATGTGCTGCCTTTCCCTGGCAGCGACAGGTGCTATTTCATCACCCACCGACAAGGCCGACAGACTCTTTTTTGCGCTTCTCGCACTTCTGGCAATAAGGCTGGTTGGACAAAGCCAGTGCCGGTGGTCATCCAGGGTACTTCATCTGAGGCAGTCCCATATTGTTTCTTTGACAAGGGCAGCCAAGTGTTGTTGGGTATCAAGGGCAACATTTGGTCGGCCCGTGTGGTCGCCGATACGTTGTGGGTGCTAGAAGACCCTCTGCCTTCGCCCGTCAACACTGCGTATATAGAAAAAGATGCTTTCATGCTGGAGGATGGTAGCGGCCTCCTGCTGGCCTCCGACCGTCCCGGAGGACAGAACGTGCAGGAGTCCGGCGCCTACTTCCATGGCGACCGACAGCTGGCCACTGACCTATATTTCATTCCTCGTAATGGGGGAATCTATGGCGAACCACAGAACTTGGGCATCCAGGTCAACACTCCCTATTGCGAACGCAGCCCCATTCTGAGCCGCAATATGCGCACCCTATACTATATTACCGACGCTCGTGGCTTTGGCTATGGCGATGTCTATTGTGCCACCCGCACCAATGTGGGTGATTGGTCTCACTGGTCTCAGCCGGTCAATTTGGGTCGCAACGTCAACAGGGCCTTTGATGAATCCACCATTGCCTTCGGTAAGACCGAAAGACAGATAGTCGTCACAACTGATTCGCCCAATGGCCAGGCTGCCTATGTCTTTGCCACACAGCACGACACAAGTAGTGCTTACTGCTCGGTTCAGGTGGATTTTGAACCGGTCATGGATGTTATGCGAAATGTGCGCCTAGTCGAAATCTCTTCACAGGCCACCTCCAATCACCTTATCGACCGCCAAGTTACTCCGCTTCAAACCTACAAGGTCCACAGAAGTGGGCAGTATGCCGTTGTGGTTGAGGCAGATTGGTTCTATGTGCCCACGCTGTTTATTGACAGCGCCCAGCAGGGCGAGAAAACCACTCTTCAAGAATATGAGATGAGGAAATATTCCTTGGACGAGTTGAAGTCAATGGAACAGCCCTTAGCCTTGCCACTAGTTCATTTCTACAATGGCACTGCCAGCCTGCTACCGTTGGCTCAGGTGGAGTTGCGAATGCTGGGACATTTCATGCAGCAGCGCATGGCCTCCAACCTGCACATTGAGGTGCGTGCCGAGGGTACCGATGACAAAGACTCCTATGACCTTTCCCTGCAACGGGCCAAGGCTGTACGCACCTTTTTGGTAGACTATGGCATTGATGCCTCCCGAATCACTATTGCTGCCTACGGCAATGCCGACTACAAAAAAGGCCTTGCTGCAAACGAAGTGGAGGTGAAATTCTTCTGACATCAGAGTGCTTTAAGCACCGAGGATTGTTATTACCTTGCGGAATGATTTGTTAGGAATTATAACTATTTATAATTCTGAGGATTGTAATATTTTTTTGTTAAATAATCCATCTTTTTTTTGTTACAAAGAAAAAAAGGTGTAATTTTGCTTTTCGGAACATAGTGCATTAGGAAATATATGGAACAACATAAAACCATTGTCTTTGAGGGTCATACGTTGCATTATCGCGACGAGGGCAGGGAGCATGAGCAGACCTTGGTGCTGCTGCATGGCTACTTGCAGAACCTTGACATATGGAGCTCCTATGTACTCTCTTATCTCCGCTCTATGCATGTCGTCACCATTGACCTCCCCGGGCATGGCTATTCAGAATGCTTCGGCGAGGTGCACTCAATGGATTTGATGGCGCGTGCCGTGAAGGCCGTCCTCGACGATGCCGGTGTGGAGCAGTGTGTGATGGTTGGCCATTCTATGGGAGGCTATGTGGCTTTGGCCTTTGCCGACCTTTATCCCCACAGACTGCGTGGCCTTGGCCTTTTGCATTCCCATGCTTTGGCGGACACCGAGTCGGCCATTGAACGCCGCATTGAGACCTGTGACCGTGTGACACAGAATCGTGCAAGTTATGTGGTCAATTTCATCCCTACGCTTTTCGACCCCTCCAAACGCCAGCAGATGAATCAGGAAATCAAAGATTTGCAAGATCAGTGCTTGGAGACCAAAATGGAAAGCATTATTGCTGCGCAGCGTGGCATGGCCACCCGTCCTTCGCGCATACATGTGCTCAAAAAACTGGAAGTCCCGATACTCTTTGTCTACGGCAAGAGCGACAACCGCATCCCCGTTGAACTGGCTTTGGCACAAGCTATGGAAGCCCGCCATGCCGAGGTACTCCTACTGGAAAACGTCGCCCACATGTCCCATCTGGAAGAGCGCGACTATATCCGCCCCCGCATCCTCAACTTTGTCAACACTTGCTATATGTAGAGGTTGCTTTCTCGACTTTTTCTCAATTGTTACTGTCATGGTCAGAGGTTGGCAGTCATCTTCCTATGCTCAAAAAAAAACTTTTTTTTGAAATTATTTTGTTTATGTCAAATAAATGTCGTACATTTGCTGCCACAAAAATAAAACTCTTGTTTAATACAAAACATTAAATATCATGAAAGTAAACGAAATTATGGCTAACCTGGAAGCCAAACATCCGGGCGAAAACGAGTACTTGCAGGCCGTTCGTGAGGTCTTGGAGACTGTTGAAGAAGAATATAACAAGCATCCTGAGTACGAGGCTGCTAAGATTGTCGAGCGTCTTGTCGAGCCCGACCGTATCTTCAAGTTCCGCGTTGTTTGGGTTGACGATAAGGGTCAGACCCAGGTGAACCTCGGTTATCGTGTTCAGTACAATGCCGCCCTCGGTGCATACAAAGGCGGTCTCCGTTTCCACCCCAAGGTGAACGAGTCCATGCTGAAGTTCCTCGGCTTCGAGCAGATTTTCAAGAACAGCCTGACCATGCTGCCTCTCGGCGGTGGTAAGGGTGGTGCTGATTTCGACCCCGTTGGAAAGAGCGATGCTGAAATCATGCGTTTCTGCCA
>DFDY01000200.1:1246-1567 GCA_002368955.1 Bacteroidales bacterium UBA3816 | reverse complement strand
AATCATGCGTTTCTGCCAGGCCTTTGTGTATGAACTCTGGCGCAACATCGGACCCGATCAGGACAGCCCCGCTGGTGACGTAGGCGTTGGCGGCCGCGAGATTGGCTACATGTACGGTATGTACAAGAAACTGGCCCGCGAGCACAGCACTGGCGCTCTCACTGGTAAGAGCTATGGCTGGGGTGGCTCCCTCATCCGTCCCGAGGCTACCGGTTTCGGTGCCATGTACTATGTGAAACACATGGTCGAGGAGAAGGGTGACACCATGAAGGGTAAGAAAATCACTCTCTCTGGCTTCGGCAACGTGGCTTGGGGTGCTGC
>DFDY01000200.1:0-1197 GCA_002368955.1 Bacteroidales bacterium UBA3816 | reverse complement strand
GGGGTGCTGCTACCAAGGCTGTCGAACTCGGCGCTAAGGTTGTCGCTATCTCTGGTCCCGACGGTGTCTGCGAGATTCCCGACGGTATCACCAAAGAGATGATTGACTACATGCTCGTCATGCGTGCTTCTAACCGCAACAAAGTTCAGGATATGGCTGACAAGTTCCCCGGCCAGTGCAAATTCACTGCTGGTAAGAAGTCTTGGAGCGTCAAGTGCGACATTGCTTGCCCCAGCGCTTTCCAGAACGAGCTTGCTGAAGAGGATGCAAAACAGCTTATCGCTAACGGCGTGAAGTATGTTGCTGAAATCTCCAACATGGGTTCTCAGCCCGGTGCTATCAAGGCTATCCAGGCTGCCGGTATCCCCTTCGGTCCTGGTAAGGCTGTCAACGCTGGTGGTGTTGCTACCTCCGGTCTTGAAATCTGCCAGAATGCCGAGCACCGCAACTGGACTGCTGAAGAGGTCGACAAGAACCTCCACACCATCATGGACAACATCTATGCTCAGTGCGTGAAATACGGTCGTAAGGCTGACGGCACCATCGACTATGTCAAGGGTGCTAACCTCGCTGGTTTCATGCGTGTTGCTGACGCTATGGTTGCTCAGGGCATCATCTAATAGCTTCTCTAAAGCAAACACAAAAAAAACGCTCCCCTTTTTGGGGGGCGTTTTTTTGTGTATGCTCGGCATGAGCATTGTCTATCGGGTTCAAGTCCCCAGAGAACCTTAATAGCTCCAATCACACTGCCCAAGGCATAGGTTCTCGCGTGGGGCCGAATCTGACGTATTCCTGCAACAAATATCATACTTGACGAAGAAGGTTCGGCGGCGAGAGTAAGGCTGATTAAAAGACCACATTACGATAGCTATTCGGAACAGTAATTGTAAAAGTAGCAGGAATTAGATAGCTGACGGTGTTTGATGTGGTGAATGTTCGTAGTCTCATCGTTCATCTAGATTTGCATCCGGACCAATTGTGTATAAGGATATGCAATCTGCAGCAACACCATTCAGCCTTATCAGTGCGAAAAAGTTAAAAATAACGAATTTGCTTGCCATTAAAAAAAAAAAAGTATCTTTGCAAAAAAAATACGTAATATGAAAACACATACAACTTTCTCTCCAAAAGTTATTTCCCTATTACTTATCATTGTTTTTGATATGATAGGGAATCAGGCTACTGCCCAACTGCCGT
>DFDY01000071.1:47587-59485 GCA_002368955.1 Bacteroidales bacterium UBA3816 | reverse complement strand
TAGCGGATGTAGTAGACGTAGGAGCCTTGCGGGAGGGGAATGCCGTCGTGGGTGCCGTCCCAGTCTCCGGTGAGGCCGTCGAACTCGGCCACCTTCACGCCTCTGCGGTCGAAGAGGTTGACTTGGGCTTCGAGGATGAACTTGTTAGCCACTATCTTGAACCGATTGTTGGTTTCTTGGCCGGGGGTGAAGATGTTGGGCACCAGAATGAAGGTGCTGTCAAGTGGCGGTTCGCCCCAATGTTTGATAACCACGAGGGTGTAGAAGATGATGCTGTCGCAGGTGTCGTTGATGGAGATGTAGATAGGGTAGTCGGTCACTTCGCTGCCAAAAGAAATGCCGCCCCAGCGGTGGGGCATGTCGTCGGTGCTGACGGTGTCGTTGACATAGTGGCAGTGGGGGCAGGTGACGAGGTCGATGGTCCAGAGGGTGTCGCAGCCCGAAGGGGTCCAGTAGGTGGTCTTGTAGAAAGTGTCGGTGTAGGCGTATTCCTCGTCGCGGAAGTAGTAGCTGCCCTCGCACAGGCGGACGATGATGGTGGAGTCGAAGTGGTTGCGTATGTTGATGTGGACCGACATGGTGTCGGGGGTGCGGGTGAAGGCACTGCGGCCACCCAGGCAGGGTTCGGTGCTTTCGTCGCGCCAGGTGATGATGCGGCGCATGAGGAAGTCTCCGTTAGTATTGTAGGTGTAGTCAACCTGCTGGCCGTCGTCGTAGGCATAGCGTTGGACAGTGCCGTCACCGAAGTCCCAGATGATGCTGTCGGCGGGTCGTTCGCTCCATGCGTGAAAATGGATGGGGTCGTACATGCACCAGATGCTGTCGTAGGGCAACTGCTGGGCAGGAATTCCGTTGACCCGCAGGTAGCACCCGCCTGGCTGTATGTGTGACTGCTGCCAGTGAGATAAGTAGGCCCAAGCGGTTGCCTCAGTCTGCATCCATGCGACGAAATAGCCCTTTTGGCCATCATTGCGTGGGCAGTCGATGTCGTGGGTGCCAATTGAGTTGAAACTGCTCGTATGGCCTACAAATGCGTGACTGTAGGGGGTGCCGCTGATGCTTTGAAAGAGATTGGATATGTCGTATCCGTCAAGTTGCATGAAGGGCACGTCTTCTGTTCTGGTTAAGATATAGGTCTCGTAGGTACCGTGGTATCGGTTGTTGTTATTGTCCACCCAGTGGATCGTGTGGTTGTGGATGGGGTTGCTGTTCCACCACTCGGTGGGCAGCACATTGATACAAGAGCCAGAGGTGTATTCCTTTAGAATAATTGGCTGTGTGGTGGTGATGTGGAAAGGACCTTCGTTGGTGTCCATCACAAACCAGTCGGTCTGGTAGGCATTGAGGTTCAGTGTGCGGATACGGCCTGTGGTGCGGGCCGCATCGGTGATGATCACTGTTGTGTGGTCCACCAGCCCGGTAAAACGTAGATACTCTTTTTTCGACCGCCACAGGTTTGGCACGATGAATTCCTTTCCGGCATAGCGGATGGGGATGGATTGGTCCACAAAGAGGTCGGTACTTAATGGTTGTCCTACCATAGGAATAGTTGCCCTATTGCTGCCTTCGAACACGGCTATGCGCTTGCAGTCGCGGGCAATGATGTGGGTTCCGCTGATGTCGCAGATGTTGTTGTTCAAAACGATTGCCTGAGGAACAAAGGCGTGGGACATGGCATTCTGATTTGTTATCTCCTGTGGTTGTGGAGTCTGGATGTGATACATTTGCCCTTGTTGCAAAGTGACGGTGACGGTGTCGCCCGCATGGTGCCCCATAAGGTCCGCGCCGCCAAGAATGATGTCCACTATTGTGTTGTCCTCCGTGGCTACAATGTCTGCAAAACTGGGCCCAGTATAGATGTTCCCAGGTACTTCTTGACGTGCTCTTTCTGCCGGATAGCTCTGAATTACATACTCGTCTCGCAGCATTTCGGTGGGAAGGACATTTAAGGAAGCTTCGGAGCCGAAGACAAAATTGAGCAAGTAGAGCGCAATGGTGTCGGTGCTGGTGACGTGCAGGCCGTAGTTCTGCGGAAGGAAGCATGGCTGTTGGCTGTCGGGGCGGCCATCGCGAATCAGGGTGTCAAAGTATTCGGACACGTTGAGGGGGAAGTCGTGAAAGTTGGTAAGATAAAGTGAGCTGCTGGTGGTGTAGTGGCTTAGCACATGAAAGGTCTCCGAGTAGCCCTTGTAGGGATTGGAGATGGTGACATCGCAGTCGTGTTCGGCCACAATGCAGATGGTCCGATGGTGGTCGCTAAACCCCTGCCCCATCCATCTGGGCATGGCAAACCAGAATTCGGTGCCGTGGGTGGCAAACTGCGCACTGCGGTGGTCCCCAAGGTCTTGGGCGGAAATTCCTATGGCAATGAATAGGAGAATGAGTAGTATGGGCCAGCGGCGGTACATTGTAGGTCTGGATTAAATGAATATGCAAAAATATGAATTTTTTTTATATTAGCGGCTTTTTTTAGTATTTTTTTTGATGGTAGTTGACACTCATATAGTATAAAGAAAGAGGATGCCCGAAAGCATCCTCTCAAAAGGGTTAAAGTATGGCCCTGATAAAGGGCTATAGACTTTATTTGTCGCGATATTCGGCAATGATGCCGGCCACCTGGTTGGGGGTGAGGCGGCCGAAGACCCGCTCGCCTATCATGGCCACAGGGGCCAGACTGCAGGCTCCCACGCAACGCAGGGTGCTGAGGGAGAACTTGCCGTCGTCGGTAGTCTGGCCTTCGCCGATGCCCAGCTGGCGGCGGAATTCCTCCAGAATCTTGTCGCTGCCGCGCACGTGGCAGGCGGTGCCCAAGCACACGTCGATGGGGTACTTGCCCTTCGGGTTCATGGTGAAGAAGGAATAGAAGGAGACAATTCCGTACACCTTCGAGACGGGTATGCACAGCTGTTTGGCGATGAACTCCTGGACCTCTGCGGGGAGATAGCCCAGTTTGCCCTGCACGCCATGCAGCACGTGGATTACGTTGCCGGCAGAGAATTGGTTCTCGCGGCAGACATCGATGATGATCTGCTTGTTGGTTTCGTTCAGTTCAAATTTACACATGGCTTTCTCGTTTTTTTAGAGTCCGTAATTCTTTTTTGACTTGTCGAAGTAGTGGGTGTGGAGCAGGCGGTGTGCCTTTTCGCTGCAGGGTTCGCCCAGGTACTCTTGGTAGAGCTGCTTGATATAGGGGTTCTCGTGCGATTTGCGGATAGGCATGCTTGCATCCTCTTCATAGATGGCGTTGAGGCGTTTCTCCACCTTGGAGAAGTCGCCGTGGTGGTAGGGCTGACCAGCACCACCCACACAGCCGCCGGGGCAGGCCATGATTTCGATGGCGTGGAAGAACTCTTCACCGCTGCGCACTTTGTCCAGCAGTTTGCGGGCGTTGCCCAGTCCGTGGGCAATGCCGATGCGGATGGGGGTGCCGTCGAAGTCAACGGTGGCCTCGCGCACGCCGCTCAAGCCGCGCAGTTGGGCAAAGTCCACCTTGCCGAGGGGCTTCTTGGTGTAGAGCTCGTAAGCGGTACGGGTGGCTGCCTCGATAACGCCGCCGGTGGCGCCAAAGATGGCACCGGCACCGGTGCTCTCGCCCAACGGGCGGTCAAACTCGCCGTTGGGCAGCTGGTCGAATTTGATGCCAAGGTAGCGAATCATATCGGCCAGTTCGCGCGTGGTGAGCGAGATGTCCACATCGGGGTTGCCGTCCACTTTGAACTCGTCGCGCTGGCACTCATATTTCTTGGCCACGCAGGGCATGATGGCTACGACCACCAGGTCTTCGCGTTTAATGCCCAGTTTCTCGGCCCAGTAGTTTTTGGCGATGGCGCCGAACATCATCATGGGGCTCTTGGCGGTGGAGGGCACGTCCAGCATGTCGGGGTAGTAGGTCTCAAAGAAGTTGACCCAGCCCGGGCAGCAGGAGGTCATGATGGGCAGGCGGACCGATTTGTCGCCCTCTTTGTAGCGGGCAATGCGGTTGAGCATCTCGGTGCCTTCCTCCATGATGGTGAGGTCGGCTGCAAAGTCGGTGTCGAACACATAGTTGAAACCAAGCTGGCGCAGGGCGGTGACCATCTTGCCGGTGACGCGCGAGCCGGGCTCCATGCCGAACTCTTCGCCCAGGGCGACGCGCACGGCGGGAGCGGTCTGCACGATGACGGTTTTCTTGGGGTTGTTGAGGGCCTTCATCACGTCGCGGGTGTTGTCCACCTCGCTCAGGGCTCCCACTGGGCAGGCCTGGACGCACTGGCCGCACATGACGCAGGTGCTGTCGCTGAGGTTCTGCTCGAAGGCGGTGCCAACGACGGCGGTGAAGCCGCGGTTGATGGCGGAGAGGGCGCCGACGGTCTGCATCTGGTTGCAGACGGTCTCACAGCGGCGGCACATGATGCACTTGTTCATGTCGCGGATGATGGCGGGGGAGATGTCTTTCCTATAGACCGACTGTTCGCCGCTGTAGGTGATTTCGCGCAGGCCGAGGTCGAGGGCCAGTTTTTGCAGCTCGCACTTGCCCGACTGCGGACACACGAGGCAGTCGGCGGGGTGGTCGGAGAGCAGCAGGTCCACCACCGTGCGGCGGGCCATGATGACGCGCAGGGTGTGGGTGTGGATTATCATGCCCTCGCGGCACTCGGTGTAGCAGGAGGGCACGAGGTTTTTGCTGCCCTCTACTTCTACAACGCACACACGGCATGAGCCGGGTTTATTTTCGATGCCCTGTCCTTCCAGTTTATAGTGGCAGAGCGTGGGAATTTCTATACCGATGCTTTTGGCAGCCTCCAGAATGGTGGTACCTTTGGGGACTTGCAAAAAATGACCATCGATGGTTAAGGCTATCATTGTATCCATGGTTATCTAATTTGAATAGCGTTAAACTTACATTTGGTGACACAGGTGCCGCACTTGATGCAGGTCTCTTGGTCGATGAAGTGGGGCATTTTGCGCTCGCCGCTGATGGCCTCCACGGGGCAGTTGCGTGCGCAGGCTCCGCAGCCGATGCAGACGGCTTTGTTGATTTCGTAGTGGATGAGGTCCTTGCAGACACCGGCACGGCATTTCTTGTCCACCACGTGCTCCACATACTCGTCCCAGAAGTTGTCCAGGGTGGAGAGAATGGGGTTGGGCGACGACTGGCCTAGTCCGCAGAGGGCTGTGTCCTTGATATTGATGGAAAGGTTGCGCAACTTCTCCAGGTCTTCCATGGTGCCTTTGCCCTTGGTAATCTTGTCGAGCATCTCGGCCAAGCGCTTGTTGCCGATACGGCAGGGGTTGCACTTGCCGCACGACTCGGGCACGGTAAAGTCAAGATAGAACTTGGCGATGGAGACCATGCAGGAGGTCTCGTCCATGATAACCATACCGCCCGAACCCATCATGGAGCCGGCTGCGGTGAGGGATTTGTAGTCGATGGGGATGTCGAGGTGCTTCTCGGTGAGGCAGCCGCCTGAGGGGCCGCCGGTCTGCACGGCTTTGAACTTCTTGCCGTCCTTGATGCCGCCGCCGATCTCGTAGATGATTTCGCGCAGGGTGGTGCCCATGGGAACCTCGATGAGGCCCACGTTGTTCACCTGGCCTGCCAGTGCAAACACCTTGGTGCCCTTGCTGTTGGCCGTGCCAATGCTGCTGAACCACTCAGCCCCTTTGCGGATGATGATGGGTATGTTGGCATAGGTCTCCACGTTGTTCACGTTGGTGGGTTTTCCCAAGTAGCCTTTCTCCGAGGTGCGTGGGGGCTTGAAGGTGGGTTCGCCGCGCTTGCCTTCCATGGAGTGGATGAGGGCCGTGGCCTCGCCGCAGACGAAAGCACCGGCACCGTAGCGCAGCTCTATGTCGAAGTTGAATCCCGTGCCCAGGATGTTCTCGCCCAACAGGCCGTATTCCTTGGCCTGGGCAATGGCCATGTGCAGGCGGTGCACTGCCATGGGATATTCGGCACGGATGTAGATGAGGCCCTTGTCGGCTCCGACGGCATAGCCGCCGATGGCCATAGCCTCAAGCACCGAATGGGGGTCACCTTCCAGAATGGAACGGTCCATAAAGGCACCGGGGTCGCCCTCGTCGGCATTGCAGACCATGTATTTCTGGTCGCCTTTGGCGCGGGCGGTGGCAGCCCATTTCTTGCCGGTGGGGAATCCGGCACCGCCGCGGCCACCCAGACCCGACTCGGTGACGATTTCCACCACCTTCTCGGGGGTGTACTCGGTCAGGCACTTTGCCAAGGCCAGATAGCCTTCGCAGGCTATGTATTCTTCAATGTTTTCGGCATCAATCACACCACAGTTGCGGAGGGCGATGCGCATCTGTTTCTTGTAGAAACCGATGTTTTCCGGCTCCTCGATGGTCTCCTGGGTGTCAGGGTCGGTGTAGAGCAGATGCTCCACTCGGTTGCCATTGATGATATGGGTTTCGATGATGTCCTCAACATCGTCGGCAGCCACTTCGGTATAGAAGGTGTTGTCCGGCATGATTTTCACGATGGGACCTCTCTCGCAGAAACCGAAACAGCCAGTGCGAATCACCTTCACTTTGTCCTGAAGGCCGTGGGCCTCGATGGACTTCTTCAAGTTTTCAATGATTGGGACACTGCCAGAAGCGGCACAACCTGTATCACCACAGACTAAGATGGTTTTGGTGCCGGTGGAGCCTTTGGGCCCCTTGCGGTCGGCCATGATTGGCTGGGAAGACTCATAAAGAGCTTGCAAATCGGCCAATGATTTTAGTTTTGCCATGTTGTCTTTGTGTTTTTATAATGGATTAATAAATTTCTAATATCACTCAACGTCTTTGTGCATAGCTTCTTACACAAAGGGTGGGTACTATTGTCGTAATGCGCAAAAATACAAAAAAAATAATGAATTACAAACTTTCCATATTATTTTTCTACACTTTGTTTCTTTTCACTCTTCTCTATGGCGATTCTAGACCTAAAATTTATAGGTTCGTTACCGCCTCGTTAGTGCTGTGGAGGAGTAACGTTTTTGAAGCGTTTCTATTGTGGTGGGGAAACGAGCCTGTCGCGGACTACCGTGGGCCACAGAGGAGAAAGTCAGCCATTAGCAGGAGGTACCAGTCGGAGCGCGTCTGGTCGGCATTGCGCATACAGCATTCTTCTTCCTGCACCGCCCCATGGGCTTCTTTATTCATCACCAGCACGTGGCGTTTGGGTGCCTTGTGGGGGAGGGTTTTGATGTGCAGCACCCGCCGGGGCGTAAAGCCTGTCTGGAGGCATAGCTGCGTGAAGTCGGCCAGCACCTCCGTGGGCAGGCACACCGAGAAACTGCCGCCAGGCAGCAGCAGGTTGTAGGCCCCGCCAACGAGGGTGGGGAAGGGGAGGCTGGCGGTGTGGCGGGCGCGGGTGCGGCCGGCATCGGGACAGTGGAGGCTGCGGTGAAAGAAAGGCGGATTGCACACCACGCTGTCGAATTGGGGCACAGAGTGTTGCAACAGGTAGTCTTGCAGCGAGATGTGCTCCAGATGGAGGCGGTCGCTCCAGGGCGACTGGGCAAAGTTTTGGCGGGCATCTAGCACTGCGTCGGAGTCAATCTCTATGGCGGTGATTTGTGCCTCGGGGCAGCGTTGGGCCAGCATTAGCGAGAGCACGCCCGTGCCGGTGCCGATGTCCAAAATGCGGCTGCCACCGGCGCAAAGGGCGCCCAGCAGGTCGCTGTCGGTGCCCACCTTCATGGCTGCACGCCCCTGGTGGATGTCGAATTGCTGGAAGTGGAAAATCTCGTCTTTCATGGCTTGCCTATCCCGCTATGTCGGCCAGCTGGCTGAAGTGGTCGATAAGGTGCGTGGGACAGGCCGTGAGCAGTTGCTCAGGCGTGTGGTTGCCATAGGTAACGGCCACGGTGGGGCAGTGTGCGCGGTTGCCCATCTCGATGTCGAAAGTGGTGTCGCCTACCACCAGGGTCTCTTCTGCTTTTGTCTGCATCCTGTCGAGCAGCACCAAGGCCATATCGGGAGCGGGTTTGGGTTTCAGTTGGTGAGTGTCGGCGGTGAGGATGGTCTCGAAATAGGGGTCCAGGCCGTGCCGCTGCAGGATGCTGTCCAGCGAAAAACGGTTGCGGCTGGTGCAGATGGCCATGCGAATGCCGCGGGAAGCCAGCAATTCCAATGTCTCGGGCACTTCGGGGAAGATGCTGATGTGGTCTATTTCGTAGATGGGGAAGAGTCGGCGATAGATGGTGGTGCCCTCTTCGGCCAGGTCGTCGTTCAGGTTGCCCAGCATTTGCACGCATTTTTTCAGCGGCAGTCCGATGGTGTGTCGCACGGCCTCCTCGCTGGGCTGGGGGAGGTGCATCTCTTCAAAGGTCTTCTGCATCGTGAGGACGATGCCGGGGGCAGTGTTGGCAAGGGTGCCGTCGAAGTCAAACAGAATGGCTTTGGGCATGGTTGGGGTTTATATGTATATGAGGGAATGTTATTTGGACGGGACTTTTACTCGGGGAGGATTTTGTCGAAAACAAAGTGCTCGTAGTAGGTGACGTCGTTGCCGCAGCCTTGCACTCGGATGGTCCAGTCCAACTCCATGCTGGTGGCTGTGCGATGGCTTACCAGGCAGTCGTAGTCGTTGTAGAGCATGAGTGTGTCGCCCATAAGGGCGTACCGGCCTTGGCTGACCATATTGTCGGCATCGGGTTGCAGGTCGGTCTCCATGGCGTAGGTTCCGTCGGCATTGAGGTAGAGGCGGTAATAGAGGCCCTTGTAGTTGGTGGTCCAACTGTAGGTGTCACCATGATAGCAGGTTTCGGTGCTTTGGTCGGTGCTGACCCAGTAGCCGACCAGATCCTCTGGCACTACGGCCACGTCATTGTCAGTGTCAATAGGGCTGATGGTATCATCTTTGCCGCAGGAAACCACGGCCAGCATGGGCAGCAAGACTAGCAGAAAAAAGTTCTTTCTCATTGGGCAATATTTTTTATATGTATAACGTCCATAATACTAATTTATTGCCACCGCATATACTTTTATTTCCTTGATGGCGGAAGTCGGCGAGTGGGGAGGTTAGGTTACATTTATCATTGGAAAATTATTTTTTGCCCTGTCGAAAAATAATTGTATTTTTGCATAGGGGTTTGTAGAACAGCATATTGGGCGTTTTTATCGCTGATTTTCAAGGCGAAAATCGCTTTCGAAGAACCCTTTGTGTAACACTTAAAATTTGTATTATGTCTATCACTATTTTGAATGAAATTGACAAGGCCGAGGCCCTGGTGAATGGGCTCCGCAAGAACATGGGCGAGGTGAAACCCCTGAACGTGACCGCCTCCGGAGTGGACAGGCTTGAGGCTGCCTACAAGGAACTGAAAAAGAAGGATGAAGAGGTGGAGGCTCTGCGCCGCCAACTGACCGTCAAGGTGCGAGAAAACAACGAATTGCTGGCACAGCTGAAAGCCCAAATGATGGGGTTTCGCAAAGCTATCAAGGGACACTATGAGCAGCCCCAATGGATTCGTTTCGGCGTGATGGACAAACGATAGGCTGCACAAATGTGTGTTTTGAAGGACTGTGTTTTGGAGGTCCTCCATCTTTTTTATGAAACTATACTATTTATATCACAAAAAAAGCGTATATTTGCAAATCACTAATAAAATAAATACTTAATACATATATTTGATATGCAAAGAGATACCCAAATTTTCGACCTCATCCAGAAGGAGAGAGAGCGTCAGACCAAAGGCATCGAGCTGATTGCCTCTGAGAATTTCGTAAGTGACCAGGTGATGGAAGCCATGGGCTCCGTCATGACCAACAAATATGCCGAAGGCTATCCCGGAAAACGTTACTATGGTGGTTGCCAGATTGTCGACCAGAGCGAGACCATCGCCATCGAGCGCGCCAAGAAACTCTATGGTGCCTGCTGGGCCAACGTGCAGCCCCACAGCGGCGCACAGGCCAACATGGCTGTGTTTCTGGCTTGCCTCAATTGCGGCGACACCTTCATGGGCATGGACCTCAACCACGGTGGTCACCTCTCGCACGGCAGCCCCGTCAACTTCAGCGGTATCAACTACAAGGTGGTTGGCTACCAGGTGAAGGAAGAAACCGGCATTGTCGACTACGACGATATGGAGAAGAAGGCTCTTGAGCACCATCCTAAGCTCATCATTGGCGGTGGCAGTGCCTACAGCCGCGACTGGGACTGGGCCCGCATGCGTGAAATTGCCGACAAGATTGGCGCCATCCTCATGGGCGACATCAGCCACCCCTCCGGCCTCATTGCCAAGGGCTACCTGAACAACGCCCTTAAGTATTGCCACATTGTCACCACCACCACCCATAAGACCCTCCGCGGACCTCGTGGCGGTATGATTCTCATGGGTCAGGATTTCGACAATCCTTGGGGCAAGACCACTCCGAAGGGCGAAATCAAGAAAATGAGTGCCCTGCTCGACAGCGCTGTGTTCCCCGGCACCCAGGGCGGTCCTCTGGAGCACGTCATCGCTGCTAAGGCTGTTGCCCTCGGCGAGGCCCTCACTGACAGCTATGACAAGTATATCCAACAGGTGATGAAGAACGCCAAGGTTATGTCCGAGGCCTTTATGTCCAAGGGCTACAAGGTCATCAGCGGTGGCACCGACAACCACCTGATGCTCATTGACCTGCGTCCTAAGTTCCCCGATTTGACCGGTAAGGAGGCTGAGAACGCACTGGTGGCCGCCGACATCACCATCAACAAGAACATGGTGCCCTTCGACAGCCGCAGCGCCTTCAAGACCAGCGGTCTGCGCGTAGGTACTCCCGCCATCACCACCCGTGGTCTGAAAGAGAACGACATGCCCGTCATCGTCGACATGATTGACCAGGTGCTCTGCAACCCCACCGACGAGGCTGTCCGCGCCAAGATTGCCGGCCAGGCCAACGAGATGATGCAGAACCGTCCTCTCTTTGCTTGGTAGTAGTTCACCAACATACAAAGGGGTCGCTGGCTTCAGTGGCCCCTTTCTTTTATTCAATTACCTTATCTGCCTTATGACCCGAGAATATGAAGACAACAAGAACCGCGACGGCTTCTGGGAGTCGCCCAGTGGTCGTTTGCTTTTGGCCGTGCTGAAAACAGTTGTTGTCGCAGGCTGTTTTTTGTCTCTACTCTTCGCCATCTTCGGCCGATTTATGTAGGACTCTCTGAAAGATAAATTCGACCTATTCTTCATTTTTTGTTTGCCTTATGAGCCCCCCCTAAATTTCTGTTGCAGGTGCAACCATGAGTAGAAAAAAAGAGTAGTAGGCAACAATTTCTGTACATGACAAAATATTATCTCATTCTTTGCGTTATAGAAAGTTGTAATAGAAAATAGCAATATATATGAATATACTCGTTACTGGCGGGGCCGGTTTTATTGGGTCCCACACATTGATAGAGCTGTATGCTGCCGGACATACCGCGGTGGTGGTGGACAATCTCAGCAATTCCAATCCCGAGTCGTTGCGCCGTGTGGCCAAGATTGTCGGCACGGAGTCCATTCCTTTTTATGAGTTGGACGTGCGCGACCGTGAGGGCCTCAGCAAATTGATGGTAGAGCACAAGTTTGATGCCTGTATCCATTTTGCCGGTTTGAAGGCTGTGGGCGAGAGCGTGGCAAAGCCATGGGAGTACTATGAAAATAATATCTCGGGTACGCTCACCCTAGTGGATGTCATGCGCCAGCATGGCTGCAAGAACATTATCTTCTCCTCCAGTGCCACGGTCTATGGTGACCCAGCAGAGATTCCTATCACCGAGCAGTGCCCCAAAGGCCAGTGCACCAATCCCTATGGTTGGACCAAGAGCATGTTGGAACAGGTGCTGATGGACATGCAGAAGGCCGATCCCGAATGGAATGTGGTGCTGCTGCGATACTTCAATCCTGTCGGTGCACACCCCAGCGGTCTTATTGGCGAGAATCCCAACGG
>DFDY01000071.1:30891-47527 GCA_002368955.1 Bacteroidales bacterium UBA3816 | reverse complement strand
ATACCCAACAACCTGATGCCCTATATCACTCAGGTGGCCGTGGGCAAACGTCCCGAATTGGGTGTCTTTGGCAACGACTACGACACGCCCGACGGAACCGGCGTGCGCGACTACATTCATGTGGTGGATTTGGCCCGTGGACATGTCTGCGCCCTGAAGGCAATTGAACGCAAATGTGGATTGGAAATCTTCAATCTAGGCACCGGCCACGGCTACAGTGTGCTGGACATGGTCAATGCCTTTGTGAAGGTCAACGGCGTGAAGGTGCCCTACAGCATCAAACCCCGTCGTGCCGGCGACATCGCCACCTGCTACAGCAATCCGGCCAAGGCCGAAAAAGAACTGGGTTGGAAGGCACAATATGGCATTGAGGAGATGGTTCGCGACTCGTGGAACTTCCAGAAACTCAACCCCGAAGGTTTTTAATTTATGGTTTAAACTTAGATACTCGAAGCCACCTTGTGTGGCTTTACTTATATAATACTATTCTTTGTGAAAAAATATCTGTTTACTATACTTCGGCTCTATCTCTCATTCTTATTGGTGTTTGTATTGCAGAAGCTGTTGTTTCTGGCAGTCAATTTCTCATATGCCGATGGGGTCACATTCAAGGAGGTACTGTTGGTCCTTTGGCATGGTTTGCGATTAGACTCAGTGGCCACTTCCTATTTGATGGTAGTGCCTCTACTGATAATGGCGGTGGCATTGTGGTTCAAACATGTCAATCTTCGCAAGTTGCTTTCATGGTGGTTTGTTTTGGCCAGCCTGATTGTCACCATTGCTTTTCTGGCCGATGCCATGCTGTACAATTTCTGGGGTTCAAAACTTGATGCGGCCGACTTCATCTATGCCAAAAATCCAAAAGACCTCTTCGCAAGTCTGTCTTTCTGGTTGATTCTGTTGGCTTTTGTGGTTATTGCACTACTCACTCTTGGACAGGTGTTGTTGCTCTGTTGGTCTACTCCAAAGAATATGCCTAGGGTTAAAATTAGATGGTTGGGAACGGTTATAATAGTATTGCTCTTGGGTGTGAACTTTATAGGTATGCGTGGTGGAGTGCAGGAATCAACGGCCAATCCCAGCTATGTCTATTTCTCGAAAAATCAATTCCTCAACCATGCCGCGCTGAATCCTGCGTTCAATATCCTGCACTCTATGACGAAAAACGAAGACCTCGCGAACGAGTTTGTTTTCTACGCTCCAGAGATGTTGGCGAAGATGACAGATGAGGTCTACGAAAGCCATCCCGACATTGTTGACACTTTGCTCACTACGCAGCACCCCAATATCATTCTGGTGATATGGGAGGGTGGCGGCAACCTCATGACTGCCAACGACAGTGTGGCTCCTTTCTTTACTCGTTTGAAAGGGGAGGGAGTCTATTTCTCGCATTGCTATGCCAATAATTTCCGCACCGACCGTGGCCTGGTTTCCATCCTGAACGGTTGGCCCGGCTTGCCCACCACGTCGGTGATGAAAATGAGCGGCCGCTGCAAGTATCTTCCGTCGATGGCCAAGCACCTCAATGCCGAGGGCTATCATACTGCCTTTTATTATGGGGGCGATATCGATTTCACTAATATGCGCGGCTATCTTTTTGAGACGGGCTATGCTATGGTCAAGGGTGGAGAGTCTTATGCCTGGGCTCCTAACCAGAGCAAGTGGGGGGCAGATGATGAGTATTTGCTGACTCTCAACCCCAATGTTCTGCCCGAGACGCCTTTCTTTGCTACGTATCTGACACTCAGCAGTCATGAGCCTTGGGTTGTGCCCTACCACAGGTTGGTCGACGATAAGGCCAATGCCTTTGCTTATACAGATTCTTGCCTCTATAACTTTGTTCAGAACCTGAAGTTACACGGACTTTGGGATGACTTGTTGATGATTGTGGTGCCCGACCACGGGGTGGCATATGGCGATGCCTATACCTATAGCGTGGAGACTTCACGCATTCCGATTCTCTGGGTAGGCGGAGCAGTGAAATCGCCCAAAGTGGTTGACAAGATGATGAACCAGAGCGACTTGGTGGCAACACTGATGGCCCAGATGGGCATAGATGCCACCGATTTTGTCTTTAGTCGTAATGTCCTCAGTGCCAGTTATCAGCCCTCACTGATAATGCATGCTTACAAGAATGGGGTGAATCTAATAGATACTTGTGGCAGTACACGTTTCGATATTGTGAATGGCAATGTAGTCCCGGCCGAGAAACCTCATCGACCTGATGCCACTGCCGACATTAAGGCACTCCTCCAAAGAGTTTACTCTACTACGTCGGAACTCTAATGCCCGGTTCTGAGGCAAAAAAAGAGAGATGCACTTTTGCGCATCTCTTTTTTTTACCACAACGTTTTATTAATTGTTGTCTTGTTCTTACGGTAATGGAGGAGCAACTATTACACCACTGTGATCACCTTCGGCGGGAATGGTGCGGCCATAGTGGGTAGTGAGTCTCAACCAGGTACCACCAGTGTAGTCGCTAGTAGCGTTCTGGAATATGTGCCAGTGTGCGCGCTGCCAATGTGAGCAAGCTTCTCCAATTGGGCAGTTACCGTTGGCATAATAATGTGAATGGTAATGCATAGGCAACACATCTTGATGGCACAAAGGACATTGAATGTTCATGTCTTTACCATCTACTCCCATGAAGAGAACCTCTTCCTCTTCCTGGTTATAGGAAACATCTTCCTTGTTGCAGGAGGTGAGACTCAACGTGGCAAACATGGCGAGACATGTCATGGTGCCCATTAGGAAAAATCTCATTTTTTTCATTTTTCAGAATGTATTTTTACTGTTTTACTATTATTTATTTTCTATTGTGTACTTACTTATTTGTTTGTATACTTGGGAATTGTATGATTTTTTCAGACTATTTCCAACTATATTCCACTCAACAAAGATACAAACTTTTTTTTATTTATCAATTTTTTTTTGTTTCTTTTTTAAACATGGTTATTCACAATCACTCATTGTTGCATGATTATGATATTAGTATAAATATTTTTTACCCAACATATTGAGTTGTATGCAGAGACCAAAATTGACATATTTGAAGTCCTTTAGGCTGGCTTGTATCAGCACATGCTGCCAAAGTAGGGCATCGGCACCAACCAACCATTCGTTGCCAGTATACTCTACTATGGCCCGTGCCTGTGGGAAAAATGCTGGTCGGAAGGAGATGCCGCCCACTACACCATTCCACTTACTGTTGTAGTCGCGGAAAAAATGGCGGTAGGCTAGGTTTATGCCTAATTCGTTTCCACCGAAAGTAAGGTGCTTGGTGGCTGCAATATAAAAGTTGGAGAAGTAAAGCTGCACCGATGTCCGTTCTTTATCGAAGACTGTTGTCCCCAAATCATTGCACCCAATGGCAATGGCAGGGTGGTATTTCCCCTCTTCCAGTGGTCGGATTTTAACCGAGAGGTAGCAGTCTTTGGCCCCATAGATGGTGTCGCCCACCATCGGGCGTTTGATTTTACGTTTGGTGCTGGTGTAACTTAGCTCCATCCAACGGTAGGGGGTAATGCTGAAATAGTAATCAAAGGTGTTGTATTTCTCGCCACCAAAAAGGAAACCTGTGTCGGGTGTCATCGACTTATTGAGGAAATGGGCTCCGATGCGGGCGTCGCCTTCGTGGTTCATTTCGGCCGAGGGAATGTGCAAAAAGCCCGAAATGCCGGTGTATTGCTGGGCGTGACCCATGACGGGCAGAACGGCAATCGCGCTCATCAAGATGAATGCTTTGGCGAAGTTTTTCATTCTTTATCCTCCTTTTCTTGATATTTAAAATCGGGCTCCATCGTGTGACTTCCCCATTGCAACAGGTCGCGGCTGAACCAGCCGTCGCGCATATTCTCCTCGGGGTCGGTATGGTAGAGTTGGTTGGCGTCGCGGTAGATGTTCACGCCCCTAATCAGGCAGAGAAGGTTGTAATTTGAGGCAGGTCGGAAGTTGACCGTGCGATGGGTGCGTTTGTAAGGTGGGAGCATCACCGTTACGCGGAATCCACCGTCCATGCCCTTCGTGAGCGATTGGGCCAAGCTGATGCCCTCTTGGTTCAATTGTCCGGCAATGTTGTTCCATTTGACATACAGCCCCACCGAGGCGTGGTTGAAGTGGCGCATTACTTCGCCCTCGAAACCCCAGTCTTGAAAAACGTAGGTGCCAATTACTCCGCGGAACTGGGTGTTCCACTTGGGTATATAAATGTCGCCGCCAATGGTGCCAGTGAATCTCCCAATGGGGCTCATGCTCCATCCGCCCGCCATAGACAGCAGTCCCGTGTAGCCTGCCTGTGCCTCAAAGGCCAGCCATTCTGTGACTGGAAGGAATGCCTTCAGGTCAAAACCATAGCGGGCATTGCTGAAGAGACCGGCGCTCCCATTCAGGTAGACAGGACCTGCCTTCAGCTCCTTGCTCAGCACCAACATGGTCAGATAGGCCCGTTTGAGATTGTTGTTGTAGTTGTTCACGATCCAAATATTGCCTTTGGCGGACAGTTGCCAGTGATGCCCCATGTCTAATTTAAACCCTGGGGTTAGACCAAGCAGCACATTGTACTGTCGATAGAAAGTGAAGTCAGTCAGTCCAATATCGATTCCCGAAAAGAAGTCAATGCTGGGCTTATTTTCCTGGGCCATAGTCTTCTGAGGCACCAACACCAGCAATAATGCCAGCATCAGCCCCCCAATGCCCCCACGTCTGAATAAAAGATATATCTGTTTCACAGCCATAAAAGTTGTTTTTGTCAAAATCATCTTATATAAACCTGCCTCCGAAGAGGACAAACTATTCGTTGCACATACCCTTTCAATCTCCTGCAAGCCTCTCAAAAAATAGCGAAACCTTTTGTTCGGTGCTGACTAACAGAAACCTACTGATAGACACTCGAAATAAGAACCGCCATTTCGTCATGCAAAAATACACAAAAAATCACGAATAAAACACCCAACAGCGAAACAATATTTTCCAGCACCAAATTAAATCATCTTCATTGTGGACACAATTATCTTCAACATCTCTTGAATAGTATCTTCTAAACGGGATTCATCATACATCACATAGTCATGGTTGATAATGTCGTATTCAATGCTTTCAGAATAAGGGGCTTTGTCCAATCGGATTGGAATAACTTTTTTTCCATATTCCATTGCAATTGAGACTTCATTTATAACATTTCTAGAGTTATTCGCATCCATTTAAGGTGACGCTTTTATCTTTCCAATGAGTGGATCATTCGAGTTGTGTCAGTTACTTTGGATTATCTTCATATTTACTTATCGTTATTATTTTTTTTTATAGGTGTCATTAACCTTCCAAACAAGTTGCCTGTTTTCCTCTACTCGCATTATCATTCCTTTCTTCTTCATCAGTTTTATTTCTTTTTCAAGACCTGATGGTTTAGCAACAAGTTCGTGGGCGATTTGATTAATGGAATATTCTGGATGTTCTTTCATTATATCCATAATCATTCGTCTTTGATTTCGTCCCTCACACAATAACCCAATTACAAACACTAATAAAGCAATTAAGTCTATCACAATTAACAGATAGCCTAAAAAATCATTAATACAATTCATAAAAGAAAGCAAAAGGTTTATAATCCAACAGTTCACTAACCCTATAAATAATGATGTGACTCTAACTCCACTTGGCTCTTTTTTATTAAATCCATTAATCAAACCATAGAGGGGTACGATTGAAAGCAAAATGATTTTAGCCAAGCTTAGATTATGTCTTACTTGTTGTTTATAAACTACGTCATAGTCGTTGATAATACTGAAGTCTTCATTTATTTCAGCGAAGATATTATCCGTTTCTTGCTGTTGGTCATTCTTGTTGACTCTAAAAAGTCCTAGCCTCATAAGTACATTATTGGGCATAGAACCAATTAAGAGGAGTATAAAGTTCAAATAAGGAATAAATGAAATCCATACAGGGTATCCAAGTGATTTAACACGGGCTCTAAGTGCTGGCGACGCACAGATAATAATAGGTGAAAGGGATATAGCAGCAGGGACGGATTTGTTCAATCCGAATTTTTCCAAGATAATAAATTTTTGTTCTTTGAACAATTTCCAGGTATTGGTTCCCGTGTAGTCAGTCATTAAATCGTAGTTTGCAGATATTAGCATGTCAGTCATGCAACAACATATCCCCCACCATAACAGTTCAATTGTAAGCCACTTCACCAATTCGATATTGCCTATAGACTCCATATTAAAGACTTGTTCGTATTCTCTGCTATAGTTTCTGGGTTTTGTGGGGCTTACGCTTTTTTTGAGGCATAAGAATAAAAAATAGCCAATTAATAAATATCCTATTAATACTGGTGCGACGAGCAATGGTGATTTCTCGAAAGAGGATGGGTAGATATGAGGTATGCTAATTAGAAATGCTGATAATGGTATTATTAAGCACAACCATCCTGACTTATTTACATCATGAAGTCTTTTGGTAACAATGGATAATGCATACACAGAAAATACAAACAGCATATAATATAGTACATTTGATGTGCAAATAGTAAAGTCCCAAAACCTCCAAGTATCATGCACTATGTAGAAATGTAGAGCCAATTGGCCGCAACAAATACTTATTACCGATAATGATGTGAAAAAAAATTTGCGTACAAACGTAGATCGACCTACCCTTTTTGAAATAGTACGAAGTTCAGGATAAAACCATTTGGATTTATCTTCTTGTAATCTCTTAAAGACCATTTTTGCAAAAAGGTCATGGATATATTCATATTTATTAGAACTATTGTCAGTCTTAATACGTCGGACAAGTCTCTTCTTTACAAGGAAGTCAAGGGCCTTTTGACTTATTTTACCAGAATATATAGCTTCGGATTCGTCAATATAGCTCCGACGTCCGTCTTTTGTAAGAAGGTGACTTTCTAGATAATGTGTGGCCTCACTCCCTATTATGTCACATATGTCGTCGTAGTATGAACGTAAATAGGAATTGATATTTCGCAAGTCTTTATATCGAACACAGCCATTCTCAGAATTTTCATAAAGCAATGAGCAAACCAACGATAGCAGAGCAGTATTTATTTCTGTGAATCGTGTTCCACTATTCAATTTCACTATTCTTATTATTGTATCAACTATTAATTTTTCTTTACCTTCCTCTAGTCCATTTATACCTGATGTTTTTCGTATTACTTCAGTGGCTTTCAAATCATTTAATGCTTTAATACGAAAACGGTTGTACCTGAGTTCCCATAATGAAAAACGGTCAATAATATCCTCAAGGCAGTAAAGATAATCTTCACGCATGGAAATGATTATACGATAATTGGTATATGGTAATATCTCACCAGAGATGACATTGCTATTGTCCAGTAAATCATACAAATCAGTCTTTAGAAAGTCAACTGTCTTCTGCCAATTGTCTTCATTATTGATTGTTTCTTCAAACTGATCAAAGATAAGCACAGGTATATGGGGTTCACCCCTCTCGTCCTCAAATTTAACTTTTGAAAAAAAAGTTTGCAGAGAACAATTAGATATGTTGGTATTATCAATCGTATGGACTTCCAAAGGAGACTTGCCAATATGGATATTCATAGCCTTTGCCTCATCAAGTACCAAATTTTTAACAACATCCACCAGGGTTTCCGTCTCATAAAAAGCCAATCTGATTATTACAGGGAAATAGTGTTTTTTTCGGAGCACAGGAAAAACACCAGCCTGCAACAGGGATGTCTTACCAATTCCAGACTTGCCATATAAAAACGTCTGAACATTGTATACAATACTTTCACTAATAGACTCAATTTCTTCGTCTCGTCCGTAAATCGCCTGTCCCTCTTTGTAGGAATCAAGCATGTTCCAACCATTTATTTTAACTTCTTCCATGAGATTTGATTTCATTGATTTTAGATTTAAGGTCTTTTGCCCATTCGTCAAAGTATGGGTCTTGAGACGAGAACATGTAGTTGTCGGTGTCTGAAAGCCACCCTAATCCATCTGTGTATTTTTTTCCATAAATGTCATAGTTATCAGCAAAAGTCGCAAAACAACGACAATCAGCAGTCAGACCCCATTTAAGGTCTTTTGCCCATTCCCACTCTTTACGATAAATATGAACATCTTGTGCCTGTATGGAAATGGATTGACTAAGAATAGCTATAAAGAGGGTTGAAGTGTCTATAGATTCTCGTATAATCTCTTTGAATTTTCCGCCGTGCCTTCCTCCCAAGTTTACTTTATCATACCAAACTTTTAATCCTTGAGAAGTAAGGCTGTTATATAACCGTAGGGCAATGTCGGCATCCGCTCTTGAATATGAAATGAATACGTCGCAATACGTTTGCGGAGTTTCCCACTTATTATTATCTTCTTCATTTAGGGCATTCAATATTTTTGCAACAAGTTCATTTGCATTATTATCTATAAGGATGTTATTCATTTTTAGATAATGAGAAAGGCTTTCACTCTGTTCGTGACCGGCAATAACACCTCTTGATAGTTTACCACTATCTCCTTTCAATGTGTACCATATGAATCTAAATAGCCAATCTTTTTGAGTGCAACCTAGTGTAAGTAGATATTTGTCTTCTGTATATCTGAGTAATACGGAATTAGTCATGTCCAATTGCCACTTCTTCAATACCTCTAAAGCATCGTTGTCTGTGGCAACAAACTTTTTTGTTTTCTCATTTTCCATAGGAAGCATTGCCTTGCCAAAGAGATAATAAATAGTTGGAATCTCAAAATCAGATTTGGACAAGATGTCTTGGTTCTTTATGTCATAGATATTCATCACCCTAACTTCCCCGAATTGTTTCCTCATAGCGGTTTCGACAAGTGGATCGAAAGAAGTTGTAAAAACAAATCGAAACAATCCAGTTCTTATTAGTGACAATAAACCGTCAGATACATCACTTTCATCATATTCATTTTCTTCAATAATCCGTATGATCTCTTCATGAAGGTTTCTGATATGATTGTGGTCTTTGGTGTCTAAAAGAAATCTATTGTCGCAGTTAAGATCGGAGAAGTCAAGGTTCTTTGTGCCAGCTAGTTCATTAAGTCTTTCTGTAATCCAGTCATAAAAGTCTCCGTTAAAGACAGTTGTGTTGGATTCAAATGCTCTTCCGATCATTAAGAGGACATTCCCATTTCTGATCTCATCAATGAAGGCACGAAAACCATCATTAATCACTCTGTTATTATCTTTTGCAATTTGTTTTGCTCTCATTGAAAGGTAAAAATGTTAATTATTTCTTACTAAAGATGGTGCTAAATCCCTTGGTATTATCAATGTAGTTCAGCAACTGCACATTTAAATTGTCCCTCCCCATTTCTTCGAGGTCGAAGAAGGTGGAGTAGCCCCGTGTGGTCAGCCGGTAATAAAGGTTGTTGGCGGTTGGCAGGCTTTTGCGCTTGTAGCTGATGAATATGTCGTATATAGTGTCAATCATTTCGATAATCTATTATGCCCCATCGCGGAGCTGTCGGTTGATGGCCTTTATCATGGCTTCGGTCATGTTTTTGTCATAGGCGGCGGTGTCGGGGGACAGGTCGGTGTAGGGTCTTATGTCGTCATGGGCGAAGAGCTCTTTCTTGTATTTTTCTTTGTTGGTGGGGTCTTGTTCGACTTGCTGGTGTTCCTCTTCGGTGGTGGGGCGGAAGCCCTTGATCAGGGTGTCAACAATCCAGCGGGTGTGTTCTGTGGCTGCCAGTTCTAATATCTGACGCTCAGAGAAGTCCATTTGTTTCTGTCTCGACAAGTCCCCGTCGCCATAGTAGTGCAATGCCATTCCCCCCTTCTCATTGCAAACCTCATAGCCCATGGCTCGGATTTTCATGAAGAAGGAACGGACGTTGTATAGCGAAGACCATCTTTCATACTGTGTCATTTCGTTCCATGGTTTGGCCCTCAGTCCACCTGTTTTTGATTTCTCATAAGCCATGGCCACCTCTTCTGCCCATTTTATTTCAAGGCTGCCAAGAATATTCACGCTGCCGTATTCGTCGGTGGAAAAGGTATGGATGTTTTTAAAAAGTTCGTGGCTGGTGAATTCTCTCAGGCTGTCATCTCCCTGCTGGTATACCCATATCGGTGTAGGTGTCTTATTCTCCAGTATGGTTCTTGGCATGTAGAGTGCCGTGGCCATATTTCGGGGAGAGTCTGCGGTGCAGACTGCAAGGGTCATCAACTGGTTTTCATCCTTGCTCCATGTCTCAAGCCGCTCCATTAGTAGGGGGTGGGCAATGCTGGCTTGGATGAAATGGAAGTCTACGTCAAAAAGGGTATTGGCTGTCCGGGTTGGGTATGGGCTGACAGAGGTGTTGTCAAGATCTTCGTAGGAAAGGTTGCAGTACTTGAACAACTCTTTGTATCGTCCACAAAAGTAGAACATCTCCTCGCGGGCCTTTTCGTCCACAAGGGTGATCCTGACCCTGTGGTTGGGGTAATGGGCCACCATCAGCACCTCGCGCGCCAATGCCATGCCCACTTCTGTCATGCCGAGAATAACTAGATGGACATTCGCCCTGGGACACATGGCTAGATTACGTTTCGAACTGTGGTAGTCGAGAGTCATCAGCGTATTCTCACAGTCTACGCCACAGAGCAACTTACCAACCATGTTTTCGTAAAAGTTAAACGGATTAGTGATGCGCCGTAACTTGGAATCGTCCTTGCTGTCAAATCCTTGCCGTTGCACCAGTGAGAGCGTTGCCCTGTTGCGAATATAGATGTAGCAGGCCAGGTCGGTTTCTTCTCCCACGATGGCGGCAATTGCATCCAGCGACTTGAAGTTTGAAGCATCATGGGTCGCGTCGTCTGGTTGGCCGACGATGAAAAGGTGGGTGGCATGGTCCACGCAGGCTTTCCTCCTCAGGTCTTCTTTGTCGGTCTTGTTGCACAGTATCACTTCCACCCATTTGAATTCGCTCTCTGTGAGGCTTCTTTTTATCTTGTTGCGCACCCACGGCACATTTTCCGGCACTGCCACTACCACCTGTTTCCCCATGGAACAAGTCCTTTTTAGTGTACCAATCATCAGCTCGTCGTAGCCCAGGAAGAGGATGTGTTCATGCCATGAGTATTGATCCAGAGTGCCGCTTTTGTAGCTTTCACCAAGGGTGCGCAGGTAGGTGGTGACCAGGGAGACGAACAAGCCGGTGATAATGATGACCCCAATGGCATAGGCGATGGAGGAGAACCAGCTGTAGCCTGAGTCGGCATTGTACCCAAGGTTCCTAAAGCTTACGGGGGTAAAGATGTCGACAAAGAACCTGCCTATCCCGGAAAGGCAGGGTATTTTGCCCAACCAAGGAATGAGTATGACCGACGTGGCGATGATGCCCAAAGTCCACCAGATAAACTTTGAGGAAATCCGTGATATTTGTTTGGATAACCAATAGTTGATGAGTTTTAGGTTGATTCTCATAGGCTAGGCGTTTTAATTCTAAGTTATAGTTTATTAGTTTAGAAGTTTAATTGTTCATTAGTTATCGCCCTTCCACGATTAACCGCTAACCTTTCAATTATTAACCGTTCTCTATTTTTTAGTTTTTACCTTTTAGTTTCATTGTTAGTGCTCAGTTCTCAATTCTTCTATGATTTTGTTTAGAGTATTGACGTAGTTTTCTTTGTCACCGTTTTCTTTGTAAAATTTTAGGAGTTCCTGAGTGTACTCATGTTTCTTTTTGAAGTTTCTCTCTTGTAGGGCTTCTTCTTGCTCTCGTTTGTCTTTCTCCACGGCCCACGTGTGTTCAGTGGCTTTGGCCTCTTTTTGGTTGTTTTGGGCTGCCATCTTCCGCTCATGGCTTTTTTGGGTCATGTAGCACAGGAGGTAGAGGGCTAGCAGGCAGACGATGGTTCCGCAAATGATGGCTATGTTGGCTGTGCTGAAGCAACCGTTGCCACTGGCTTGTGGTTGACTGAGGATTTTTAATAAGAATGTAGCAGTGTCCATGGTATGTTGTTTTTATAATATAATGTGATTTACTAGATTGTGTCGGATTATCCCATTTTGTTGATTTCAAATCCGTTGTTTAGGATGAAACGCAGGGTTTCCTGGCTGGTTTTGCGGTCGTAGACTTTCTCTTCCTCGGGCAGTTGGTCGTAGGGGATGAGGCAGGGATGCTTCTTTTCGGCATCGTTGCGCTCGGGTCCATAGGTCCAGCCCTGCTCTATGCGGGTAGCGGCCCACACGTCGTGCACGTTTTCGGCCATGTGTTCGGCCAGTTGCATCAACTCTGGTGAGAGCTTGATTTCGGGGTGTTCGACCTGCTTGGGGGTAAATTCCTGTTTTGGGGCCGACGGGGCTGCCGCAGCTGTCTCTGTGGCAAACCCTCCGCTGTCCAGTCGTTGCTCTATCTCGTCGGTCAGCCGAGTGAGATACTGAGCAGCGCGGCGGCGAGTCATGGTCTGGCAGGTGTGCAACGTGGTGTAGACCATGGAATTGAAATAGTCGCGGACATTTTCAGAGTTGTTCCCTTTTATTCTCTCTATCAGCGTAATCCGTCCTGCGGCTGCTTTTTTCCTTCTCAGTTCGGATTGCGAGTAGGGGCTGGGTTGGTGATAGACCAACTGAGTGCCAGCTAGGGTGCGCATCCGCGAAAGTACTTGGGGCAATTCGTTGTCTAGAGATTGCTGGGTGCCATATTTGATGATAGTTTTTATCGACAACTGGGTCAGCTCCTCTTCACGCTCTTCCTGCCGTTTGGCTTCGGTCATGAAGGTGTCGAATATCTCGTGCTTCATCCTTTCGCCCAGTTCGGGTTCCAATTCATTGCCGAGTACCGAAATACTATGATAATATTGTTCTCGTAGGCTTTTTAATAGCCGCATCATGACCATGTAGGGCGACGGGTAGTCGTATAGAATCGGACCAACGATACTTTCAAAAAGGTTGTTGTTGTTCATGGATGTTCTTTGATATTAATTCGGTGCAAAATTACTAAATTTTTCTGAATTGTGGAGTTTTTATTGACAATTAGTTTTGTGGTGGACTGAAGAGGCGGGGTTCGGTTTGGGGGCGGTTTGCGATGGGTGGAACGCTCCTTTTGGGGAGAAACCTAGTAATTACGCGGGTTCCCCGTCGCAGGGGACGAATCTTCGACAAAGATTCTACGGTCTCCATTCAAGTCAGGGGCAATGGTTATATGGCAATTCCGAAGGGCGGGCTGCAGACTGGCTAGAAGTTGTGTAGGAGGTGTTTAACCTAAATCGGTCATTAGACGACACGTGGTCATAATATCCTTATTTCAAGTTCTATTTATGGCATATTAACATTTCTTTTGGCATCTTGGCCACATCTCTGTCTTGACGTAGCCCGCTACGACAGCGACAGTGATGCAGCGAATCTACTCGAAACAAATACTAATCTGCCCCAAATACTAACGACCGATTTGGGTTTAAGTACGGGTTAGAAGCCAGATAGGCGTTGTTTGAGAGGTGTTTATGGGCAAGGTGGGGTAGGGGGAGAACAGGCTATGAGGAGAATGGCGGGTGGTTTGGGGCAGGGAAAGTTGAGGGTAGGGCTAGTCGTAGTAGCTGAAGGTGCGTATGATGCGATATTTGTAATATCGGTAGGCGGGTGGTGCCGAGGGGCGGGGGCGGCCGAGAGAGACTCGCACGGTCACTTCGGCCTCCTGCCAGTTGCCGTGCTCGTCGTAGCGGCTATAGGCAAAGTGTTTGTGTTCGCCCACCTCGTGGGCACCGGTCTCACCCTCAATATGCTCCCAATTTGTGTGCCAGATTTCTAGCGTGTCACCCCGGTCGTTGTAGCGGAAGTGGTCGTCGGTGCCGGGATTGTTCTCGCCCGTGGTGTGCACCCGTTCCAGTCGGCCTTTGGAATCGTAGTGGTATGTAATAGTGGTATTTGTGGAGCTTTTCTTTTCGACTAGACGGCTCAAAGTGTCGTAGCTGAAAGCGAAGGTGTCCTCCCACACTGATATGCTCTTCAAAATGCGGCATTGGTCGTCACAGGTCACGGTGTTGGTGGTGAGACTGTTGCCCTCTGTGGGGTCTTCGCTTAGGAAATATTCGTCAATGGCATTGAGGCAGCCATCGGCACCATAGTGGAAAACCACGCTGTCGCGACCACTGCTTTTGAATACATAGTTGATCAAATGCCCTTGTTCGTCATAATCATAGTATTCGTCCTGCTGATAGATCATGTCGGCTGTGGAGGCCTCGGTGCGCAACCCCTCGGAGTTGTAAGCCTCGGCCGTGGTGATGAAGAAACGGTAGGCTGAGTCGGTGCAGACAGCACTGTGCTGCACAAACTTAACCTTGCCATGGTAGCCCATTTGGGCTGCGGTGACACGGTGGGTGATTTCACTTTGGGCCGTTGAGACGGCAGGCAGCAGTAGAGTTAGAAGGAAAATAATGCCCAAACTAGAGTAGGCATAGCGGGCTGAGGTTGTTTTTAATGTCTGATTGTGAGTCTGTTTTGTCATAGTGACATCGTGTTATTTGTTATGCAAAAATACTTTTTTTTTCGTTTACTACATATTTTTAGTGAAAAATAAAGTAGAAAAATGACCGATTTTGAGAGCGCGTTTTTCCAAAACGCTAATAGCCTGACATCCCAATAACCCTACACCGCGTGGGGGGATAATTGGGAGTAAGGCTTTCCAAGTTTTTGACGTTTTGGTCATCAGTTAGTCCACAAAAATGGAGGAGACCACTGGCACGGCTAATGGATCGTGCCATAATGTCTCATTTGTTGGTTTCATGGTCCATGAAAGACTGACAAAATGTCTTGCAATCAGTTTTGGTGCAGTAGTTGATGGAATCAATGTCAGAAATAAAAAAATAGCATTATGAATATCAACAATTTTACCATCAAGGCACAAGAAGCCGTGCAGAAGGCACAAGAGATTGCCATGGGGCGTCAGCACCAGTCCATCGAGACAGCCCACCTAATGAAAGGCATACTGTTGGTGGATGAGAATGTGACCCCCTATCTGCTGAAGAAGATGGAGGTGAACATTCCGCGCCTTGGCCAGCAGATAGACGCCATGCTGGAGCGGCTGCCCCGCGTGAGCGGCGGCGACCAGTACCTGAGCAGTGCCGCCAATCAGGCCCTCGTCAAGGCCACCCAGACAGCCACCGACATGGGCGACGAGTTTGTCTCCATCGAGCACATGTTGCTGGGACTGCTTGCGGGCCACGACGAGCTGGCACGTCAGCTGAAGGACGCGGGCATGAGCGAGAAGAGCCTCAAGGCCGCTATCGCAGACCTGCGCAAGGGCAGCAAGGTGGCTAGCCAGAGCGCCGAGGACAACTACAATGCTCTGGGCAAGTACGCCAAGAACCTCAACCAGCTGGCCCAGAGCGGCAAACTGGACCCTGTTATCGGACGCGACGATGAGATACGCCGTGTGCTGCAAATTCTTTCGCGCCGCACAAAGAACAACCCCATCCTTATTGGCGAACCAGGCGTGGGCAAAACCGCCATTGCCGAAGGTTTGGCCCGCCGCATCATCTCGGGCGACGTGCCTGAGAACCTCAAGAACAAGACCATCTACAGCCTCGACATGGGTGCCCTCGTGGCCGGTGCCAAATACAAAGGCGAGTTTGAGGAACGTCTAAAGAGCGTTATTCAGGAGGTGGAGAAGAGTGATGGCGACATTATCCTCTTCATCGACGAGATACACACCCTGGTGGGTGCTGGTGGCGGCGAGGGGGCCATGGATGCGGCTAACATCCTTAAACCAGCCTTGGCCCGTGGCGAACTACGCGCCATCGGTGCCACCACTCTGGCCGAATATCAGAAATATTTCGAGAAAGACAAAGCCCTCGAACGCCGTTTCCAGAGTGTGCTTATCGACGAGCCCAGCGTGGAGGACACCATCAGCATCCTGCGTGGTCTGAAGGAACGCTATGAGGTGCATCACAAGGTGCGTATCAAGGATGACGCCCTCATTGCCGCTGCCGAGCTGAGCAACCGCTACATCAGCAATCGTTTCCTCCCCGACAAAGCCATCGACCTCATCGACGAGGCGGCAGCCAAACTGCGTATCGAGATTGACTCCGTTCCCGAAGAGCTGGACGAAATCGAGCACCGCATCCGCCAGTTGGAAATCGAACGCGAAGCCATCAAGCGTGAGGACGACCAAGACAAACTTTCGCAGCTCAACCAGGAATTGAGCGAATTGGGTGAGCAACGCGACCAGATGAAGGCCCGCTGGCAGAACGAGAAGAGCGTGGTCGAAGCCATACAGACAGAAGTAAAGAACATCGAGTCCTATAAATTGGAGGCCGAACAGGCCGAGCGTGCCGGCGACTACGGCAAGGTGGCCGAACTGCGTTATGGCCGCATCAAGGAGGCCGAGAAGAAGGTCGCCGACCTTAAAATACAGCTTAAACAGCTGCAGGCCGACAATGCTATGATTAACGAGGAGGTGGATTCCGACCAGATTGCCGAGGTGGTCTCCAAATGGACCGGTATTCCTGTCACCCGCATGATGCAGAGCGAGCGCGAGCGGCTGCTGCACCTGGAGGAGGAACTGCACAAGCGCGTGGTTGGTCAGGACGAGGCCATCAGCACCATTGCCAACGCCATCCGCCGTAGCCGCACAGGCCTCAGCGACGGCAAACGCCCCATCGGCAGCTTCATCTTCCTCGGCACCACTGGCGTGGGCAAGACCGAGCTGGC
>DFDY01000071.1:0-30832 GCA_002368955.1 Bacteroidales bacterium UBA3816 | reverse complement strand
ACCGAGCTGGCCAAGGCCCTGGCCGAGGTGATGTTCGACGACGAGGACATGATGGTGCGTATTGACATGAGCGAGTACCAGGAGCGTCACAGTGTCTCGCGCCTCATTGGAGCGCCTCCGGGATATGTGGGCTACGACGAGAGCGGCCAACTCACCGAGGCCGTGCGCCGCAAACCGTATAGCATCGTCCTCTTCGACGAGATTGAGAAGGCCCACCCCGATGTCTTCAACATCCTGCTGCAGGTGCTGGAAGATGGCCGACTGACCGACAACAAGGGCCGCGTGGCCGACTTCAAGAACACCATCATCATTATGACCTCCAACATGGGCAGCGACCTCATCCGCGAGCGACTGGAAGGCAACGACAGTTTCACCGACTATGAGCTCACCGAGACCAAGAATGCCGTGATGGAGCTGCTGAAACAGCACCTGCGTCCCGAGTTCCTCAACCGTATCGACGAAATTATCATGTTCCGTCCGCTCACCAAGACCCAGATACGCGAAGTGGTGAAGATTCAGCTGAATCTCGTAGCCAAGATGCTGGAGAAGAATGACGTCCTCATCACCGCCACCGATGAGGCACTGGACCACCTGGCCGACATCGGCTACGATCCCGCTATGGGTGCCCGACCCGTTAAACGCGTCATCCAGCGCGAAATCCTCAACGAACTCTCGCGTCAGATATTGGAAGACCGCATTAAGACCAGCGACACCATCGTCATAGATGTCATAGACGGCCAGTTCGTTTTCTACAACCCGCAGAACAAGGTAAGCCACCAGTAACGACTACTTTGTCCAGCTACCACAAGAGGACATCCCGCCACCGCGCGATGTCCTCTTTTTTTTATTCAGTTAAACCAAAATATATTTGCCTTTCACTGAGAGTGAAAGAGTCTGTTTGATAGCTAATAACGTCCACCTAGATGTGGGTGGACGTTTTTATGGAATGATATAGGTGGCCAATTGTCACCTAATGGAGTAGTTGCTACTGAAGACTAGCGGTCGTATTCATACTCGGTTGTTGATGAAATGCTATAAGCGCCAGCGCCGGTTTCTATTTCAATTTTAATTGGCCAACCGTCATTGTCATAGGTGAATTGGCGGTTATTGCCATCAACGGAAATAGCGTTGTTCTTCGAAGCCCATGAGTAGGCATTGTTGCTTTCAATAATGCCAATAAAGGGGTTGGGGTTATTGTCGTAGGTGTATGAACAGGAGTCTTTGCCGGGGCAGTTGATGCGGGTGATGTTGTTCCCAGTCCATTCCACATCGTAGATACTCGTATCAGAAGAGCCATTGACCGTATGGATTTTCGTGAATTTTGATATTTTGTCAGATCCGTTGTATTCGTAGTTATAGGTAAGGAAAAGAACGTCATCTTTGTATTCTTTTGTGGAGATTACTTTATTTTTATCATCGTATTTGATATCGAGACGATAGATTTCGTTTGTGCCCTGGATGACGTCTTCCACTTTAGTCAATTGTCCGTCAGTGTAGCTTAATGTGGATATACTTCTCAGTTCGCCGTCTGAGTTGAAGTGCTTTCTTGTGGTCAGTTTGTCGCCATCCCAGGTCCACTCCTCTTGGAGGAAACGCTCTATTTCAGATATAACGGTTCCATTCATTGTGGCCGTCATGGTCGAATAGATTTTAGTCAGGTGTTTGACTTTTGTTTCTTCTTTTTTGCATCCGGTGGTGGTCATCAGCAATGCTATACCAACCACGATTAATAAATTGCGTTTCATTGGTTGTTTATTATTTGAATTTAGGACTTCATCTTAACATTTCTATGTGTAGTTCCTCAGAGCCTGCCGAAGTTCCATAAACAGCACTCAAAAGAACAACGGTGCAAAAACCTACTTCATAATGTCAAGCGATGGTGTACCCTTATGTCTGCCAGTCGTGTAGAGTGATTTGGCCGTCGGAGTAGACAGCATAGTTGCGGTGGAGGAGCCAGTCGCCGACGTTGACGTAGGTGGACTGGTTGCCGCTAGAGGACTGGATGGTGCGGACAAGGGGTGTGTGGCGGTGACCGAAGACACAGTAGTCAAATGGCTCTTGGCTGAGTCGTTGCTTGCAGTAAAGGACTATTCCTTCGCGGTCGTCGCCCTGATATTCAAAGATGGTGGGGTTCTTCTTGATATGGCCTTTACGGCTGCTTCCGCTCCATCCAAGGGCCACGCCAAAGGTCATCCATTCGGGCAAGAGGGCAAATAGGCGCTGGTTGAGACGGCAGCGGAAGACTCGGCGCAGGCAGTCGTAGCGGCGGTCTAAGTGGCCCAGCCCATCACCGTGGCCGACGAGAAATTTCTTGCCATCGAAATGAAGTGTGGTAGGGTCGTCGTGCATGGTGATGTTCATTTGGCTGCTGAGGTAGTCGAAGAGCCACATGTCGTGGTTGCCTATGAAGAAATGCAGCTCAACCCCGGCATCGGCCAGCTCGGCCATGCGGCCCAGTAGGCGGACATAGCCGCGGGGCACCACATGGCGGTATGTGAACCAGAAGTCGAACATGTCACCCAAGAAGACCACCATGGCGGCATCGTGACGGATGCTGTCGAGGAAAGCGCATAGTTCCAACTCGCGTTGGTGCGAGTCTTCTCCTGCTCCCAGGTGGGCATCGGTGACAAAGTATAGCTTACTGCCGGGCATATTGGAAGCGGGTGTGCTCGACAAGGTTTTTGAAGCTGAGGGTATGAGGGTTGTCGGGCAGGTAGGCCTCCAGGCCTTCTAGCACGCCTTCGTAGAATTCGAAACTGTCTTCGGGATTGATGAGGGGGCGATTGTTGAAGGGCTTGTAGAGAGCGATGAGGGTGGACAAAGAGCCTAGGTTGTCCTCGATGAAGCGGACGACGTATTGCTGCTGCTCGGAGAAAGTGGCAAGGTAGAGTGAGTCGGTATAATTGTGGGCCTGGTCGTACTGCTGCTGCGAGATTTCGCCTTGCTCAAGGAGGTCCATGTTGTGACGGTCGATGGCCACAATTTGGCGCAGGGCACGGGTGCCGATGTTGGTGTAGTCCTGCAACTGCCAGAGGAGTTGAGAATCGTCGTTGCCCTGAATGCGATAGGTGAGGGAGAGGGAATCGTAGCTGCCTGTCATGCTGATAGTGGTACCCTCGTCGGGCAGTAGGACTACGTAGTCATCGTCAGAGACATGGACGGTGTAGAAGGTCTTATAAGGCATGGCATAGCTGAACTTGAAGTGGCCTTTTTTGTCGAGGGTGACGGAGTCGAGGAAGATAGTGGACTCGGGGCTCATCTCTTCGATATAGATTGTCTTGCCGGCACCGTTGTCGAGGGTGCCTTCGATGGTGATATTGTTTTTTTGGCCACAGGATGCAAGGAGCAACACGGACAGCAGTAATGTGGCGAAAAGATAGTTGTTGTGTTTTTTCATGTTTTTCGTTGTTCGGAAAGATATATTTAGGTTAGGGTTGTGAGGTCGGCCACAGTTAGTGCAGCCATGGCTTCGACGATGACCGGGAGACGGGTGAGGTGGTCGCGGTCGTGGCGGCCGTGGGGCATGATGGTGACGAGGGAGCCGTCAGGCCGTCGGCAAACCATGCCGTCGGGTTGGGTGACGGGAAGGTGGAAGCCCACATGGAAGACGACAGGCATGCCGTTGCTGATGCCGCCTTGGATGCCACCGCAGTGGTTGGTGTGGGTTAGCTGGTTGGCATGGCCTTGGGGCTGCCAGGCATCTGGGAACTGGTCTGGCGGCAACTGATAGCTGTCGGCAGGGTCGCCCACAGAGAAGGCCATGGCGGAGGGAATGGACAGTTCGGCAAAGCCCAACCGAGCATTGAGCCGGTCGAAGACAGGGTCGCCCACTCCGGCGCGAAGTCCTTGAATGGTGCAAGTGATTTGTCTTCCACTAATGGTAGAGGAGAAAGAGATGCCCTGGTCGCGGAGCAGTTGCTTGGCGATGGCCCCCGCTATGACACGGGTCACGGTCTCACGTCCAGAGGCACGCCCACCTCCGCGATGGTCGCGGTGGCCGTATTTCTGCTGGTAGGTGTAGTCGGCATGGCCGGGGCGGAAACAGTCACGCAGCTGGTCGTAGTCGGCGGGACGGCAGTCCTGATTGCGCACCAAGAAGGCGATGGGGGTGCCGAGGGTGCGGCCTTCGAAAAGGCCGCTGAGCCACTCCACCTGGTCGGTCTCACGGCGGGTGGTGGTGAGGGTGGAGGGGGTGTCGCCGTCGCGGCGGCGGAGTAGTTCCTGCTGGATGAAGGCAAAGTCCAACACCTTCCCGGCTGGGCAGCCGTCGATGATGCCCCCCACGGCGGGACCGTGAGATTCGCCAAAGGTGGTCAGCCGGAAGGTGTTGCCGATGCTATTCATTGAAGTGTGAGTTATTTGAGGATTTCGATAAGTTCCACTTCGAAGATGAGGGTAGAACCTGGAGGAATGGAGCCTACGGGCTGTTCACCGTAACCGAGGTTATAGGGGATGTAGAGGATATATTTAGAGCCTTCGTCCATAAGCTGTAGGCCTTCGGTCCAGCCGGGGATGACGGCGTTCAGCGGGAACTCGGCGGGTTCGCCGCGGTCGACACTGCTGTCGAACTTAGTACCATCGATGAGGGTGCCGGTATAGTGGACACGAACGCGGTCGGTGGCCTTGGGTTTCTTGCCGTTGCCTTTCTTGACAATCTTGTACTGAAGGCCGCTTTTAGTGGTATAGATGGACTTGTTGAGGGCGTTTTCCTGAAGGAATTTCTTGCCTTTGTCGATGTTCTCGTCCTTGCTGGCCATCATCTTGTCTTGCTCGGCACGCTGGCGTTTCTCGAACTCCTGCTGGAAACGATTGAGCAGAGGACGCATCATCTCGTTGGTCCAGGTGTTCTGGCCTTTGTAGCAGTCAATCATAGACTGACCGGCGGCCTCTCCGTTGATGCCCAGGTTTTGCTGGAGCCAGCTTTGGTAAATGTCCTTACCGATAGCGTAGGAGGCAGAGTCGTTGAAGTCTTTAAGCACAATGGGACGGTACATGTCGTTCATGCTCTGCTGTTTCTGATAGGCGGCAAGGGTCTCGTCGAGGGCTTTTTTGGTGGCCTCGTAGGCATCGGCTTTCTGTTTGAGCAGGTTGTAGTCGGCTTCGGACATGGTGACCTTGCCTCGCTTGATGGTTACCTCCTGAGCCATGGCGGTGACACCAACGGCAAGGAGAAGTACGATGAAGAGTGTTTTTTTCATTTTGATAAATAATTGTTTTTATAGTTGTTTCTTATTGCAAATAGTCGCCACAAAGAGTTTTGCAGCGACTATTTGATAGAGTGTTCTGACCGGGACGGTTATTTATATTCCTTGGGAGTAGCACCGTCGAGGATTTCCTTGCCGCAGATGGCCAGGGCGAGCATTTCGTTCTCGCCTTTGTAGACCTTGACGGGGGCAATCCAATCGATACGCTCAGTGATTTGCTGCATCCAGGGTTTGCTGTAGGAGATGCCGCCGGTGAGCAGGATGGCGTCGACCTTGCCTTTGACCACAGCGGCAAGACGGCTGATTTCGAGGGAGACCTGATAGCAGAAAGCATCGACCAGAAGCTGGCATTTGGCATCGCCTGCAAGGGCTTTCTTCTCCACTTCGTAGGCATCGTTGGTGCCCAGATAGGCCACAAATCCGCCTTCGGCAGTGACCATCTTCTTAAGCTGTGCCTCGGTGTATTTGCCGCTGCAGGCCACCTCGATGAGTTTGCTGGAGTTAATGCTGCCGCAACGGGTGGGGGAGAAGGCTCCGAGGCCGCAGAGGGCGCGGTTGACTTCGACACAACGGCCATGCTCGTGGCATCCTACGCTCACACCGCCACCCATGTGGGCAATGATGAGGTTGAGGTCCTCATAGCGCTTGCCAAGTTCGCGGGCATAGAGTTTGGCGGTCATTTTCTGGTTAAGGCAGTGCCAAATGACACCCTCGCGGGAGCTGTCGAGGTCGAAGACGGGATGGCCGGAAATCTTGGCGAAGTCGGGACGCTCGTCGACAATGCCGGGGTCTGAGATATAGGCGTAGTCGAGTCCGAGGTCTTTGGCAATGGAGTCGCCGATGAGGGCACCAAGGTTGCAGGCATGTTTGCCCTGAACACCTTCATGACACTCTTTTTTCATGAGCTCGTTGACACGGTAGGTGCCGCTCTCGCAGGGGCGGGTGAGGCCACCGCGACCCATGACGATGGCAATCTCGTCGGTGCCGATGCCGTGACGTTTAATCATGTCGAGGATGGCCCCCTTGCGGTAGTCGAATTGGTCGGCCACTTCGGCAAATTTCTGCACTTCCTCAATGGGATGGGAGATGTTTTCGGTGAATACTTCGTTCTCGCCCTCATAGATGGCAGCCTTGGTGGAGGTTGCCCCAGGGTTAATGACTAAGGTATACTTTTTGGTACTCATGTGTATTTTAGTGGAATGTTATTTGTTATTATTAATCTTCTTTTTTAGATTGCAAAGATATAAAAAAAATATTAATTGACAATATATAAAATTGCACTTTTAGTAAAATTTATTCACAAAATTTGTTATTTGTGTGAAAATGAGTGCAAAAAGAATGCCTTTTAATGCCTTTTTCTTGGCCCTAGAGGGGCCTTAGGGGCGTGAAAATGGTGTTGGAATTGTACCCAAGCGAACCTTTTGAGAGTAGAATATGACAGACGGAAGTCTCTACAGGTGGCGGCTGCGCTTGAGCAAGAATGGCAACATTATCTGGTCGAATCCTCGTTCAATATCGACCCGTTGATAATCGATGCGGTAGCGAATTGCGTTTTGCTTGATATTGTTTGTGTATTGGTCCATCAGCGGACGATACTTGTCGGCTACCTCGGTGGGGTTCACCTTCAGGCGGCGTCCGGTTTCGAGGTCGATGAACTCGGTGGGGCGGCTGGGATAGTCAAAGAGGAGTTCGTGGCCATGGTGAAGGGTGTGGAACAGAATCACTTCGTGTTTGGCATGGCGCAGGTGTCGCAGGGCGTCCATCAGGGGGTCGTGGTCGTCGGGTTTGACCAGAGCGTCGGTAAAGATGACCACGAGCGATCGTTTGTGGAGCTTTTCGGCGGTGAGGTGCAGGGCCTCGCTTATCTGGGTGCCTTTGGAGGTGGCCTTGTCGCCCAATTTGTCGGGGGTGGGCTGCAATAGTTCCTTTTCCAGCAGGCTCAAGAGATACTGCTGATGCACGCGGCTGCTGCGGCAGTCGGTCTGCAGGTCGATGCCCTCGCTGAGGAGCGAAAGGCCGAAAGCATCGCGCTGGCGCACAAGCAGCTCGCTCAGCACAGCGGCGGCGTAGCAGGCAAAAGTAAGTTTGTTGGGATGCTGTAGGTTGCCATGCTGTTCGGTGGGGAAAAACATAGAGCCGCTGTGGTCAATCACCAGCTGGCAGCGGAGGTTGGTCTCTTCCTCAAATCGTTTGACGAAGAGCTTGTTGGTGCGCCCGTATAGTTTCCAGTCGATGTTGCGTGTTGACTCGCCGGTTGTATACTGGCGGTGTTCGGCAAACTCGACTGAGAAGCCGTGGAAAGGACTTCTATGCAGGCCGGTGAGGAACCCCTCGACTATCTGGCGGGCATAGAAGTCCAGCGATTTGTATTTCTCTAGTTCTTCGAACAAGGCTTACCGTTTACAGCAGGGCGTTGATTTTGTCGGTGAGGGTGGATTTTTGGACCAGGCCGACGCTCTTGTCCTTCATTTCGCCATTCTTGAAGAAGAGGACGGTGGGAACATTGCGGATGCGGAAGCGGGCGGCGATGGCAGGGCACTCCTCTACGTCGGCCTTGCCCACGGCACAGCGGCCTTCATACTCATTGGCAATTTCTTCTACAATGGGGGCAAGGGCCTTGCAGGGACCGCACCAGGTGGCACCAAAATCGACCATGACGACGGGGTTGTTAGCAAGAATCTCGTCGAAGTTTTGTTCTGTGATGTTGATTTCCATGTCGTATAGTTTTTATTTTTAATTATTTTTCCGTCTGCAAAAATACAAAAAAAAATGATTATAGCTGCCTTTGCTTTGAAAAAAAAATGTTTCCACTGTCGGGTATCTGTTAATGTTCTTCATACCAGATGATTGTGCGGGTGATGGAAAAAATGTTGATAACTCTATTGGCTTTTCATTTTGCCATAAAAGATTTTTTGTGTACTTTTGCACCCTAAATATAATTGAGAGACCGCCCACTGTCGGAATTTGCATTTCCGTGTAAGAGAGCCTATACGGCTGCCTCATCCCTCTGTATCCCTTTGCCACGGAGGGCCATTTTTGGGGAGAGTTTTTTCGTCGGAGGGTGTTATCAATGTATAGAATTAATAGTTATGAAACATTTTTGCCATATCGCTGTAATCCTTCTGCTGCTGAGTCCGGTGGCCCAAGCCCAGTTCACTCCCACCAATCCCGAAGCCGCCGACATGGCCGACCGCTTTGTCTCCAACTACGACAGCCTCCTCAACAGCTTCCTTATGACTAAATATGCGGCCACCACGCGTCGCCACAGAGCCAATATCAACACCGATTATGCCTTTGACCAAATTCCCGACACCGTCATTGCCCGCCGTCTGCAGTCGCTCCATACGGTCATTCCGATGACCTACAACAAAGAGGTGCGTTCCTATATCCGCATGTATCTCAACCGGATGAAAACCCGCCTTGATGTCATGCTCTCCCTGTCTGAATTCTATTTCCCTGTCTTTGAGCAATCGCTTGCCAAATTTGAAGTGCCCGAGGAGTTGAAGTACCTCACCATCGTAGAGTCGGCCATGAACCCGCAGGCCACCTCGCGCGTCGGGGCCGCCGGACTCTGGCAATTTATGTACACCACCGGCAAGAACTACGGCCTGGAGGTCAACTCTATCATTGACGAGCGCCGCGACACCTACAAGTCTTCCGATGCCGCCGCCCACTATATCCACGACCTATACCGCATTTTTGGCGACTGGCATTTGGCCATTGCTGCCTATAACTGTGGCCCGGGCAACATCAACAAGGCCATTGCCCGCTCGGGCGGTAAGCGCGATTTTTGGCAGATTTACCCTTACCTGCCCCGCGAAACCCGCGGCTATATCCCAGCCTTCATCGCCGCCACCTACATCATGAATTTCTATCCCGAACATGGTTTGCACCCCAATCGAGTCGCCATCCCTCTGCGCACCGACACCATCATGGTCGAGCGCAACATGATGTTCCACTATGTCAACAAATACACTGGCGTTGACATGGAAGAGCTCCGCACTCTTAACCCTCAGTACAGGGCCGACTATATCCCTGGCGAAGACGGTTCCTATCCCCTCTGTCTCCCCACCGACAAGATGAACGACCTCATCACATGGGCCGACTCCATATTCTTGGCTTCGGAAGATTCCATCAGCCGCCGAGTCCATTTCACACCTACCATGCAGGACGGAGAGCGCCCTTCTGTCTCACCTACCGTGGCCAAATCGCGCCATGCGGCTAAACCCTCCTCCTACCATAAGGTGCGCAGGGGTGAGACCCTCACCTCCATCGCTGCCAAGCACGGCACCACCGTTAGCAAGCTCAAAAAGCTCAACGGCCTCAAGTCCGACAAAATCCGCTATGGCCAGCGAATCAAAGTGAGATAAGAAACAGCTCTTTTTCTGAGTTCACAATTCCAAGTGGTCGGCACCCCACTTAGAAATCAGAACGAGAAGCCTTCTAACGATTTTTAATCAAATGTAAGTAAGCACAATATGAAAAGATTTTTATCTAAACTATGGAAAATCGTCAAGAACAAATATGTCGCCGCCACGCTGATTTTCCTTCTTTTCTTCCTCTTTCTGGGAGAAAATAATGTTCGTGTCATCCATCGGCTCAAACATGAGCTCAACGACCTCAATAAGGAAGCCAGCCTCATTGAGGAGAACATCCATCAAGACAGCCTCGAAGCCGTCAGCCTCTTTGGCAGCAAAGAAGCCCTCGAAGCCTATGGCCGCGAGCACTACTACATGAAACGTGATGACGAGGACATATACATCATCAAAGACGAAAAATAATATCCCACTCCGCCGAATCCCATCGTTATGACCACCCCACGACTGCTTACCCTCCTTTTGGCTGCCACCCTCCTCTTTGCTTCCTGTGACACCGTCAAGCGGTTCCTCTCCACCGATTTGGAAGAGGAAGACTATTCACTGGGAGAGCTCTATGTAGACGAATATGTGAAGGAGGTTCCTTATGTGCCCACCCCTTCGGACGAGGCCAAGGCTGAAGGCCGCGTCAACGCCCTCGGCCTAGAACGCACAGAAGGTGACAACGAAACCCTCTACAATGCCATCCAATCGTGGATAGGCACTCCTTACCAATATGGCGGCACCAGCAAGTCGGGCGTTGACTGCTCTGGTTTTGTTGGCAATATCTATCAAGAGGTGTATCACAGGACACTTCACCGTGTGGCCAACGACATGCAGCTCGACTGTGAGCTCATCTCAAAAAGTGAACTGAAAGAGGGTGACTTGGTTTTCTTCACCAATAGCAAAGGGCGGGTGTCACATGTGGGAATCTATTTAAAAGACGGCATCTTTGCCCACTCCTCCACCTCCCGCGGCGTCATCATCAGCCGCTTGGGCGACAGCTATTGGTCCAAGCACTTCTATAAAGGAGGCCGAGTGAACGAGTAGATTTTACTTTACAGGGTACCCCATCTCTCTCAAGAGGGCGACAATCCTTTCACGGAAGTCGCCTTGGATGATGATTTGCCCCTCTTTGATAGTGCCGCCTACGCCACATTTGACTTTGAGGGTTTTGCCGAGGGCGTTGAGATCGTCGTCGCGGCCTACGAAGTTGTCTACTACGGTAACGGTCTTGCCCCCTCGCCCGCTGCGTTCCATACGGACGTGCAGTTTCTGCTGTTGCGGCGGGAGGGTGTCTCTGATTTCGTCGTCACCCTCGTATTGGTATTGGTAGTCGGGGTTGGTTGAGTAGACCACACCCACTTTGTTTTTGTTCTTGGACATGGCAGCGTGGCTATTTCTTTTTGGGTAAAAGTTGGTCGTGAACCATCTGAAGCTGGTCTTGAACCAGCTGGAAAGTTTCGCCCGGATTGTGCTGACGGAGGGGGCGTTTCATGTCGCGCTTGAGTATTTTCAGGCTCTGCTTGTAGTTGACAAAGTGGAGCTCTTCACCCACGTTCTCTCCTTCGCCGTCTATGTTGACCCATTTGTCCACATTGCCGGTGACCCATATTTCGTGGGCTTTGAACATCTCCACATGCTGGCTCAATTCAAAGTGGTTGGCGTAGACCAGCGGGCCAGTGATGGGCACATGTTCGATGGGTATCTTGTCTACAATGCTGATGTCGATAAGGCCGTCGTCCAGTTTGGCATGAGGTGCAATGGCGGCGTTGTAGCCGAATTGGTTGCTGTTGGCAAAGGTGGTGAACCATGCCTTGCGGCGTATCTCTTTGCCGTCAATAACCAGGCCGTAGTCTTTCTCCTTGTAGGAAGGATATTCGCGCAGGATGAGGTTGAGATAGGCTGAGAATCCGCGCAGTTTGGCGGCCTGCATCAGTCGGGCGATGTAGGCATCGAAACCCACGCCGGCTATGCTGGCAATGTAGTATTTGTCGTTGAGGGTGATGGTGTCGATGAGGCCTTGGTTGTTCTGGTTGAGGACACGGATGGCTAGTGCCGGAGTGAGCGGAATCTTCATGCAGCGGGCCAGACCGTTGCCCGAGCCGCAGGGAATGATGCCCAGCGTGGTGTCGGTGCCGTGGATGCCCTTGATAACGTCGTTGATGCTGCCGTCGCCTCCCACTGCCACTATTACTTCAAATCCCTCGTCTGCGCCTTGCCGGGCCAACTCTGCGCCATGGTGGATACGTTCGGTGTAGCGCACTTCGTAGTCGTAGAGGTCCTGATTGAGGTTCTCTTTGAGCAGCCGCTCTATCTTTCTTTGTCTTCCAACGCCCGAAATGGGGTTGACTATCAAAAGCATTCTTTTTTTCATAAATAATATCTCCTTAATTGGTTTAGTGGTTAGTTCTATCTCAGTTGGTCGTTGATGAGGCGGTGGTTATACTGCTGCACGATGGCCTTCAGCAGCTCTATGTTGCCGTTGCCCTCCTCTTTCTCTTGGCCGATGACGGAAATCTTGCCGTCGCTGGTCTCCAGTTGGTAGTAGCCGTTGCCATAGGCAATCTGCCATCCCATGTCGGGATTGCGGAAGGCACTGGTGCCGAAGCAGACAGTGGTGGTCTGGATGCCTAGATAGTCAAGCAGGGTGGGCATAATATCGGTCTGCTGCATCAGGCGTGGGTATACCTTGTGGACGCTCCATTGCTGACCGAATTGGGGAACGAAGAATTCTTCGTGTTTGGGGATGTAAAACATCATGGGTATGCGGTACCAACCGTTGTAATCGTTGTACTCTCGGCTCAGGCCTTGGCCGCTGTGGTCGGCAGTGATAACAAAGATGGTGTTCTCATACCAGTCGGTCTTTCGGGCGGCATCAAAGAATTTGCGCAGTGCGTTGTCACTGTACATTACCACGCGGCACAGCGGGTGGGGACCCTCGTTGAAGTCGTTCTCGTGACCTGGCTGCATGGTGTAGGGGTGGTGGGAGGAGAGGGTGAATACGCCCGCCATGAAGGGCTGGCGGAAGGTGCTCATCCTGCGCACCATGTATTGCAGAAAGAATTCGTCGTATATGCCCCAACAGCCGTCATAGTCACTCTCTTTGGAGTGGCGGTCGGCCATATACTCGTTCATGCCATAGTACTCGTTGAAACCGAATTTCTGGCACAATTTGTCGAAATTCATCACCCCGTTGTAGCTCCCGTGGAAGAAAGCGGTGTGGTAGCCATTGCTGCGCAGCACGTTGGGCAAAGCATTCATGCTGTCGTCGCGGTAGTCGCTCATTATCAGTGGGAAAGTCATAAGGGTGGGAATAGAACCAAACACGGCAGGGATGCCTTCGATGGATTTCTTGCCATTGGCTCGGCCCTGATAGACCACGCTGTGCTGGTAGAGTGAGTCGAGGAACGGGGTGAAGCTGGGCATGATACCCTTATTGTAGCAGCCCATGTATTCCTGCGAGAAACTTTCCAGTATGATGACCACTACGTTCTTGTGCATCAATTGCTCCTTGCCGATGAGTCCCAATGAGTCGGGTTGCCACCATTGACCTGCGTTGGGGGCCCAGCCTTGGAAAGCCTCGGGGCGGGTGCCGGCGAGAGTGCTGTCTGGAGCGAAGACTGGATTGAAGAGAGCCTTGGCTTGGCGGTCATCCATATAATTCACTTCCTGCAGCGTTCCGCCATTGAAGGTACGCACAATGTTGTAGCCGCTGTTGGTCACCAGCGCGCAGTTCTTTGCCTGGCAGTACTTAGTGGTGTCGTGCCATTCGATGTTCTTGCCAAAACCGCCACGGATGAGAAAGACGACACAGGCAGCTCCAAGGAGCAGACCCACCAAGTCGTTGGCCTTATGTTTGCGATAGCGGTTGCGGGGCAGAAGTTTTGCCTTCCCGCCTAACCAAAAGAGGATGATGGTGATGATGATGGCAAAAAGGGTAGAATGCCAGTAGTCCACCACAAAGTGCGGCCACAAAGCCCCCATGTTGCCACTGATGCCCAGATAGCGGAATATTTCACCGCTTAAGCGGCGGTAGGTATACTGGTAATAGGCCGAATCGCATATGTCGGCCACCAGCATGGCCAGCACTGGCAGGTAGTAGAACACCACCTCCACCCATCGGTGGTAGTGACTGTTCCAACGGAAGTTAAAGGGAATAAGGTTCAAGGCATAGTAGGCCATCAGCATACACCCAATCGTGGCAATGCCGAAGACCATATTGCCCCACAAGATACCCATCCATTCGTGGAAACCGTCCACGTTGAATATCCTTGTATTGTCTAGATAGAAAAAAGCTTGCGCTGCCAGCAGCACAAAGAATGCCAGTAGCGATTTATACAATAAGTACAAATATATATTATTGGTTCTTAACCAAGGGCGTTTTCTTCTCATTTAGGTCGATAGTTTGACTGGCTCAGAATCTTCTGAGAATCTGTTTCGGCAAATAGTTCATCCATGGTGGCACCCGTCCGTGCCACATATCCGCTGACAATCTGCCAACCGATATAGTAAGGTGTGCGGGGCGACGAGTCGCGGAAGGCGTTGGTCTTGGGCGCGTCGTCAATCATATTGTGAAAGCGCATGAAGTCTATGTCGTACAACAGTTTGTTCTGTAGCAGATAGCTCCACACGTTGCTCTCGTTCTTCTTCATCCATTCCATTTGCTCTTTGCTGTAGCGCATCAATATGCTGTCCGGAGTGTCGGGCAGGGTCTGCTGTGCAAAATAGATGGCCTTGCCTTCGGCCACCATGTAGTCCAGCAGGGTCAGGTCACCCTCTTGGGGAATGGCAATATGTTGGCGGCCGATGGCTGTCATGCAGTCGGCTACCAAGTACTGGCGGCGGCTTTGCTGCACCAGAAAGAGGGGACTGTTGAAATAGTTATACTTCTCCGTATAGGGGAGTATATATTGGTCAAGGCTGATGACCACCTCGTGGCTGTTGCATCCCACGCGCATGTCGTAGTCGAACATGCCGGAGACAAAGGTGTACACTTTGTCGTAGCGAAGGGTAGGGGAGAGTTCCTGTGCTCTTTTGAGGGCTTTGCCCAGGGCTGCCGACTCTGCCTCCATATTGCCGAAAACGCTGTCCACTAGCCTGTAGACCTCCCGCATGGTGGGGTCTTGCACAAATCCCGCCAGCATCTGCATATATTCGGGATTGCCGGGTTGGACATTCAACAATTCGGTGCTGTATTCGCTACCCATTGTCTGCAATTTGCTTTGCAACTGCTCCACGGGCGTGTCAAACAGCACCTTTTCGAAGCGGTGCAGTTGCACCGCTTCGTCAGGTGTGTGACGGCAGGCGGTTGTCAGGGTGATGGCCGCCAGTGCCGTCAGCTGTATGAGAAATCTTTTTTTTATCAATTGATACTATTTTTTGTCCAATCCGTTTTTATTCGGCAGCCTCATTATTTTCGGCCTCCTCTTCTTGGGCTTTCTGTTTCAGTTTGGCGGTCAGCAAGGCAATCTCCTGCCGTGTGGCTTCCATCTTCTTCTCCATCTCCTCCTTCAGCAGGTCGGCCTGTTTGCTGTTGGCCAGGAAACCGATGTTGTTTTCCCACAGTTTGAGGTCGGAATTGAGTTTGTCGATACGGTTTTGGATGTCGTGTTCCTCGTTGCCAGAGCCTCTACGTCCAGAACCACCACGCGCGCGGCTGCGGAAGAGAGTGTCGTCGGCCTCGCGGGCAGAAATTTTCAGCTTCTCGAAGACTCCATCCAACAGACCACGGAATTCCTTCATGATGCGGTCCTTCTCTTTCATGGGAACGTGGCCAATCTCGGCCCAGCGGCGTTGGAAATCCTTCACGGCGTTGAGGTTTTCCTCCTTGTCGTCGCCAAAGGCATAGGCTTTGAGCTCTTCGATGATGGCGGTTTTCTTTTCGAGGTTCTCGCTCTCGCTGCTGCGGATGCCCTTGAAGTAGTCGCCCTTCTTGGCAAAGAACTCGTCGCAGGCACTGCGGAAGCGGTGCCAAATCTTGTCGCTCACCTTGCGGCTGGTGGGACCGATGGTCTTCCACTCGGCCTGGAGTTCAAGCAGCTCTTCCGTAGCTTTCTTCCAGTCCTCGCGTTTGGCAATGGCTTCGGCCTTCAGGCAGAGGTCCACCTTCTTGTTGTAGTTCTCGCTTTGCTCGTCGCGCACCTGGCCAAAATGCTGTTTCTTGTCGGCATAGTGCTTGTCGATGATGCCTTTGAATTTGTTCCAAACCTCCTCGTTGTTCTCCTTGGGCACGGGTCCGATGCTCTTCCAGAGTTTCAGCAGTTCGTCGAGGGCTTCGGTGGTGTCGTTCCACTTTTTGGTGGAAGTGGGAATCTCTTGTGTCAGCTCTTCGGCCTTGGCAATTAGGGCTTGTTTGGCCAGGAGGTTCTGGTCCATTTCCTCCTTGCGCTGGTCGTAGTACTCGCGACGGCGTTCGTCAATCTGGTCGGCGGCGTTGTTGAAGCGCTGCCAAATCTCTTCGCTCTGTTCAGAGGGCACAGGGCCTATCTCTTTCCACTGGGCGCGGAGGTCCTGCAGGGCTTTGAAGGCCTTGACCACCGAGGTCTCCACAATCAGCTCTTCGGCGCGTTCGCACAGCTGTATTTTCTGCTCCAAGTTGCGCTTGAGGTCGAGCATGCGCAGCTCTTTGCTAATCTTAACCTTATTGAAAAACTGTTCGATGAGGAAATGGTAGTTCTGCCAGAGATCGTTCATGTCCTCGCGGGGAACGTCGCCGATGCCTTTCCACTTTTCCTGTATGGCGTTGAATTCGTCATAGGTCTGTTTGAGGGTTTCCTCGTCCTTGTTGATGAGGAGACGCAGGTCCTCCAAAATCTGGCGTTTGGCTTGGAGGTTGCGTTGCTTTTGGGCCTCTATTTCTTCCTGCATCTGCTGACGGCGGGCGCGGTAGGTGTCGCAGAGTTTGTAAAACTCTTGGGCTACGAGGTCGTTCTCAAATTTGAAATCCTCTTTGTTGCCTCCCTGTTCCTCGAAGGCCTTGGCGGCTTTTTGTTCCATCTCTTTGTTGAGGATGCCGAATTGGTCGCGGATGGCCCTCACTCGGTTGCGGATGTGAGAAACATCGTCGTCCATCAGTTCGGTGAAAGCAGCCAGCAGCTCCTCGCGGCTCTTGTGGCTGTAGTCTACCTCTGGCTCTTGCTGTGGTTCGGATGTGGCATTTTCGGCCACGGGGGCGGTTTCGGCAGCCGGTGCGGTCTCGGCGGGGGCGTTCTCCTTGGCAGGAGCGGTCTCCGTTGTAGTAGCCGGGGTTTCGGCCACGGGTTCGACCTCAGAGGCAGGCTCGGGGGTCACGTTGGTGTTAGAGTCATTGTCCTGAGCAACTTGCTCGACAACTGGTTGCAGTTCCTCGTTCTGTACGGCTTCCTGCTTTTCGTTCAGTTCTTCCATAATTGGGTTTTTTTGTGTTTAGAATTAGTTCTGTAACATTCAGTTGCAGACGTTTAATTGGGTTTGCTTTGCCTTCGTGGCAGGTTGCAAAGATACAAAAAAAATATAATGTAATGAAAAATGTAATCTATATTTTTGTCCAATTCCCTTTTTCTGCGATTTATACTGTGTCTAGAGACAGCAAAGGAAGACTCCATCTATTTTGTTATTGGACAGAGGGCTTCTCGTCAACATGCTGTTTAACAACGTTAGAGGAAAGGGGCTGGGAGGCAGTTGTTTGAAAATCGTTGTTGATAACTACAGATTGGCGAGTAATTTGGCGGCGCTATTGTCGGACGGAGGTTTTCGAAAGTCCAAAGAAGCTTTGCCGATGGTTCGCCGATGGTTCGCTCGGTTAATCGGGGAAACGTTGAATTTCAGGCGTTTCTACTTTTGACCGACGAAGAAAAAGGTCTAACGTCCGAAGAAATCAATGAGTTATGTGTTATTTACTGAAGTTCAATAATTTAGCCATAACGTGCGGAATTACCCACAAAGCATATATATGTAATATATATGCTTGCAAAATGAGTTTCCCCAGAGCAAAAAGAGCAAATTGACGGAATACATCCAAGAGTTTAGGACGTGCCGAAAACAAGGATTCTAGAAAGAATTCCTTAAGTCTTGAATGTCCGTCACACTTCGATGAATAATTGACAATAATGGGGTTTTGGCATAAAAAAACTTCAATAAAACAAAAAAAAAATGTATATTTGCAATTCCCTATTTTTGCGGAAAGTTTCCTAATAGGCTATTGCACAAAGGTTAACCGAAGAGAACAATGGATTATAACTTCAACGAAATCGAGCCCAAGTGGCAGAATTATTGGCGCGAGCATCACACTTACCGTTGCTCCAACGACTCCAACAAACCTCATTATTATGTCTTGGACATGTTCCCCTATCCCTCTGGGGCCGGCCTTCATGTAGGGCACCCGCTGGGCTACATAGCCTCTGACATTTTTGCCCGCTACAAGCGCCTGCGCGGCTTCAACGTGCTGCACCCTATGGGCTACGATGCCTACGGTCTTCCGGCCGAGCAGTATGCCATCCAGACGGGCCAGCACCCGGCCATCACCACCGAGCGCAACATTGCCCGCTATCGTGAGCAGTTGGACAAGATTGGTTTCTCTTTTGATTGGGACCGCGAGGTGCGCACCTGCGACCCATTCTATTACCACTGGACTCAGTGGACTTTTGTGCAGCTCTTCAACCACTACTACGACAAGGAACTGGACAAGGCCATGCCCATCAGCCACTTGGTCGAGCAGTTGGAGAACGGCTCCCTCGAAACCCAGGGCGACAAGCCTTGGAAGGAGATGACCGAAGAGGAGCGACAGGACTATCTGATGAATTACCGCCTGGCCTATCTGGCCGACATTCCCGTCAACTGGTGCCCCGAACTTGGCACTGTGCTGGCCAACGACGAAGTGGTCGGCGGGCTGAGCGTGCGCGGCGGCTATCCCGTCGAGCGCAAGCTTATGCGCCAGTGGAGCCTGCGCATTTCGGCCTATGCCCAGCGACTGGTGGACGGATTGGAAGAGGTGGACTGGACCGACAGCCTCAAGGAAATTCAGCGCAACTGGATTGGCCGCTCCGAAGGAGCCTCCGTGTGGTTCCCGCTGGCTGTGGACCAAAAGGCCAACCTACTTCCCGGCGTGCAGGCCTATCAAGGCCAAGGCGAGCCCATCCCCGAGAGTGCCTTTGAGATTTTCACCACCCGCCCCGACACCATCTTCGGCGTTACCTTTATGGTGCTCTGTCCTGAACACGAGATGATTGAGCAAATCACCACGCCCGAGCAGCGTGCCGAAGTGGAGGCTTATGTCACTTGGGCCAAGAACCGCTCGGAGCGCGAGAGACAGGCCGAAGTGAAGAAGGTGACGGGCGTGTTTACCGGTGCCTTCGCAGTCAATCCCCTCACAGGCGAAAAAATACCCATCTGGGTTTCTGAATATGTGCTTGCCGGCTATGGAACGGGTGCCATTATGGCCGTCCCCGCCCACGACAGCCGCGACTTTGCCTTTGCACGCCATTTCCATCTGCCCATTCGTCAGGTGGTGGCCGCCGACCCCAATCCCGAACATCTTACCGACCCCAACACCTGGGAAGAAAGCATCGACAGCAAGATCGGCTACTCGGTCAACAGCGGCTTCATCACCGGCATGAAGGTGAAGGATGCCATGAAGGCCGTTATCAATAAGGTGGAGGAGATGGGCATCGGCAGCCGCACGGTCAACTTCCGTCTGCGCGACGCCATCTTCAGCCGTCAGCGCTACTGGGGCGAGCCTTTCCCTGTCTACTACAAGAACAACCGCCCCTACATGCTCCCGTTGGAGTGCCTGCCTTTGGAACTGCCCGAGGTGAAGGACTTTAAACCCACCTCCACAGGCGAGCCTCCGCTGGGCCACGCGCAGGTGTGGGCATGGGATGAGAAAAACCGAAAGGTGGTGGACAAGAACCTTATCGACCATGTCAACGTCTTTCCCCTAGAACTGAGCACCATGCCCGGTTTTGCCGGTTCCAGTGGCTATTATCTGCGCTATATGGACCCGCACAACGGGCAGGCGTATTTCAGTCCCGAGGCTGTCAACTACTGGCAGAATGTGGACCTCTATGTGGGCGGCGCCGAGCACGGCACCGGCCACCTCATCTATGCCCGCTTCTGGAACAAGTTTCTCTTCGACATGGGACTGGCCGTCAAACAGGAGCCCTTCCAGAAACTGGTCAATCAGGGCATGATTCAGGGACGCTCCAACTTTGTCTATCGCAGCAAGACCGACAACAACCTTTTCATTTCTAAGAATATCCCCGGCTGTGCCGAGAACACGGTGCCCATCCATGTGGACATCAATATTGTCAACAACGACATCCTCGACATTGAGAAATTCCGTCAGTGGCGGCCCGAGTTTGCCGATGCCCGCTTTGAATTGGAAGACGGCAAGTATGTCTGCGGCTGGGAGGTGGAGAAAATGTCCAAATCGATGTTCAACGTTCAGAACCCCGACGATCTGGTGGCCCGCTACGGTGCCGACACGCTCCGCCTTTACGAGATGTTCCTCGGTCCTGTGGAGCAAGCCAAGCCATGGGACACCAATGGCATAGAGGGAGTCTTCCGTTTCCTTAAGAAATTTTGGAAGCTCTTCGAGAGCAGCATCGATGCTCCTGCCACCAAACCTCAGTTGAAAATACTCCACCAGACCATCAAGAAGATTACTGACGATATAGAGCGTTTCTCGTTCAACACGTCGGTATCCACCTTCATGATTTGTGTCAATGACCTTTCTGCCCTCGACAGTGTCTCGCACACGGTAATAGAGCAGCTGGCCATCCTCATGGCCCCCTTTGCCCCCCACATTGCCGAGGAGGTCTACAGCCAGTTGGGTCACACCACTTCTATCTGTGATGCCCAATGGCCCGAGTATGACCCCGCCATGTTGGTGCAGGACACCTTCACTTACCCCGTCTCTTTCAATGGCAAGACGCGCCTCACCCTGGAACTGCCCAACGGCATCAGTCAGCAAGAGGCCGTAGCCGCCGTCATGGCCGACAAGCTGGCTCAGAAATGGCTCGACGGCAAAGAGCCCAAGCGCGTTGTCTTCGTCCCCAACAAAATTATCAATATCGTACTATAGTTTTCCTTTGACGCAATAACTCATCTATCCACATTCATCTAACATGTTAAGTCGTCATTTCCTCCGCTCCAAAGTCCTTCAGGCGCTCTATGCTGCCAAGGCCGACCCCGTCGAACTCAACGTTGTCGAGAAGAATTACAAACATCAGATTTCCCGTCTCAATGATTTGGGAACTATCCAGCTGGCCGCATTGGTCCATTTTGCAGAGTTCTCCGGTGTCCTTATGGATGAGGCTCAGCACAAATTTCTCCCTAGCGAAGAGGACCTCAATCCCATCCGTCGCATACCGGAGAATATCTTCATTATGCGACTGGCCGACAACTATGACCTCCGCCGCCACAGCGAGGCCGCCAATGTCAACTGGGGCGGAGTCGACTGCGACCGAATCTTCAGGCAGGCCTATCAGGCCTTTGTCAAATACCCCGAGTATAAGGCTTATCTTGAAACTGAACCCTCTTTCGACACCGACCAGAAGTTTGCGCTCAGCATCTTCAAGTTCTTGATGAACTTTGATTCTCTCCGTGACTTCCTTTATCCTCAGAGCCTTCTTTGGGAGGATGATTTTGACCAGATTGCCCAGTATAACTTTATGATGCTCAAGGGGCTCGACGATACCACCGACGAGGCTACGCCTATCCCTCTGATGCACGACGAGCGATATGAAAAGGACAACGAGGCCTTTGAGTTTTCGCGCAACCTCCTTTTGGCTACCATGCGCCATTTTCCTGAGGTGGAGGTGATGATTCGCAAGCACCTCAACGGATGGGAGTTTGACCGCGTGGCCCTGATGGATGTGCTGTTGCTTAACATGGCAGTGGCCGAGCTTACGGAGTTCCCCAGCATTCCGGAGCGTGTCACGGTGGACGAATATATCGAGCTCTCCAAGGAGTTCTCCACCGAGCGTAGCAAGCTGTTCATCAACGGCATTTTGGACAAGTTCATCATCGAACTGCGCTCAGCCGGCCGTATCAGCAAGTCGGGCCGTGGCCTGATCAATACTGCCATATTTGAAAACGAAGAGAGCGGGTTGTTGGACTTTTCCGACCCCAATGTGGCCAATATCCAATTCCCCGAGAGTTAATTAACCAATCCTTTCCAAAGATGAAACGCATTCTCCCATTCATGGCTCTGTTGCTCATTCTTTCGTGCAACCGCACCAGTTCCAATTCTTCGGACTTTGATGTAGACCTGATTCAGAACCCCAATACTGCCCAAGGCTACGACAACAACGTGGGCATGCCCCAATTGGTCTTCGATACCGACCTACACGACTTTGGCCGCATATCTGAGGGCGAGAGCATCTCATATAGTTTCCATTTCACCAACAAGGGTAAGAGCGACTTGGTCATCACCAATTGCCATGCCAGTTGCGGGTGCACCGTGGCTGACTTTCCCAAGGGGCGCATTGCGCCTGGGGCCGACGGCTATGTCACCGTCTCTTTCAACTCTCGCGGCAAGGTGGGGCAACAGTATCAGGAGGTCACCGTCTCTTCCAATGCCCAGCCTTCGCGCCACGTACTTAAAATCACCGCTCAAATAGCTAATTAAAATTAGAAACAATAAATAAAAACACGTAACAATGAACACTCCATTAGTCATTCTTCTTCAGTCGGCCGCCGGTGGACAGGGCGGCAGCAGTATGCTTATCTGGCTCATCCTCATCTTCGTCATCATGTGGCTCCTCATGATTCGTCCGCAACAGAAACAGGCAAAAAAAGAACGTGAGTTTCGTGAAAACCTCAAGAAAGGCGATCGTGTCAGTTTCAGTGGCGGCATTTATGGCAAAGTGCACGAGATAGCCGAGCACACCATCGATGTCGAAATCGCCAACGGCGTAGTCGTCACCGTGGAGAAATCTATGGTTCAGCCCCTCCCCGAGCAACCCGCCCAGCAAAACCAGAAATAAGTGAAAGGTAAGAAGTAAAAACTAATTAGTGATGCTGCCGCCTTACTTTTTAGTTTTTACCTTTTAGTTTAAATTAGAGTGGCTTCCCCCCACTAAATACAGTACTCGATTTACTACTTGTAATGGTTCTGTCCCAACACATTCTGCCACGGCAAGAATCCTCCAATTATTAACTAATAACTATTAACTGTTTTGCGGCATCGCCATTTTTGGATAATACTCTTTCTAACAGCCGTGGTGTGGTTCGTCTTCGCCATGTCCGAACACGGTGACTACTCCCTTGATGTGCCTATTCGGTGGACGGGTGTTGATACAAATAGTCTCATCGTTACCCAGGCCGACACAGTCTTGCCCTTGGTGATTACTTCCAATTGCTTTAATGCCATCGACCGTTATCTGACCGTCCGCAAGAAAGCCTTTATCATCTCTATCTCGTCAGACACTGTGGTGAAGGTGGGCAAACCCCTTTTTGACGACCTCTGCCGTCAGTTGGGTTTTTCGGGTGTTCATGATATCGCCAGCCCTGTCGAGACCCTTACTTTTGCTACCACAGAACGACGTCGCCGAGCCTATGTGCCACAGCTGCGTGACGTAGATTTTATTTTTGCCGGACAGGTGGGTCTCTCGGGAAGCCCCACCCTGCAGCCCGACACCGTATGGCTCTATGGCGACCCTCGTTCTTTGCAGCGCATTCCAGAACTCTATACGGCCCCTGCCGCTGTGGCTAATATTACCGACAGCGGTTACTATATGCTAGCCTTGGAACCCGTATGGGAGAAATATCACGATGTGCGCCCCTCTACTGACAGCGTTCGTATCTTTATCCCTGCCGAAAGACAGGTGGAGACCACGGTTTCGGTGCCTGTCAAGTTCATGAGTGAATATGCCCATCAGCAGGTGAGGCTCTATCCCGACCATGTCAATGTTACCCTGTGGGTGCCAGTGCATGACTACGAGCTTGTTTCCGAATCCCATTTCGAGGCCGTTGTGCGCTACGATGGGGTTTCTCCCACCACCGACTTGCCTGTCTTAATCACTCGATTCCCTGCCCAGTCGCGTATCAAGTCTGTTAACCCCTCAACTATCAGTTTTGTCATCATCAAGTAACATCCGCCAATCTTCAGCCCCTGCTGCCCACCGTCCATTGCTTGTGGCTCTGACGGGAGGCATAGGCTGCGGCAAGACCACCGTGCTGAACGAGTTTCGCCGTTTGGGCGTGCCCTGCTTTGTGGCCGACGAGGTGGCAGGGGGGTATTATACCGACCCCGCCTTTCTGTCGCAAATAGAGGCTCTCTTCGGCCACTCTGTCCTTCATCCTGACGGCTCGGCTGACAAGCGTGCTATTGCCTCAATCGTGTTTAATGATGCCGATGCACTTACACGGCTGAATGCCCTCGTCCATCCTCGGGTTTGGGAGGACTTCCTACATTTCGTGCAAGAACATATCGAGGATCCGTATGTCATTTTTGAAAGTGCCATTGCCTACGAATACGGTTTCGACCGCCTCGTTGACAGGGTAATTTGTGTTTATCTTGAAAAGGAAGAAAGACTCCGACGGCTGGAACTGCGTGACCATGCCACCCGTGAGCAGCTTCTGGACCGAATGCGCAATCAACTGCCTGCCGAAGAGAAGATGCGGCGTGCCGACTATGTCATTCTCAACTATGAAGGCAACCCTCGCGCCCGCCAGGTGTTGCACATACACGAACAATTAATTCTGAATTCTGTGTTGTGAATTCTATATAGGGGCGGGCGGCTATCAGAAAATTCTGTACTTTACTTCTCGTATCTTCTCAAGTAGTTGTAGATCCTGAACTTTTCACCCTCTTCATAGCCGAGGGCTTCAGTGATGTTGCGCAAGAAAACACTTCTGTCCATTTCGGCAGCAGTCAGGGCCCGCTCCAAATTGCCCATCTGCAGCATCAGCCGGAATACCCACAGGGCATTGCTTTGGCAGCTCAGCAACTCGTCTTCGTTGATGCTGTCCAACCGTGCCATTAGTTCCTCATGCAGCGGGTCGTCACTCTTTTGCGCAATCTCCGACTGGCCTTGGATGCCCATGATTGTGGCAGGCGTTTCTTCTGCATCGCTCGCCTGAGTCAGCCCTTCCAGTTCATTGCAGACCCATGTGGCTGTCTCTGGCCTTTCGGTCACTAGCTTCCTCATCATTTCTTTCCACATGCCGGTGGACATGGTGGCCTTCATAATCAATTGCAGCACTCTTTCCCTAATTGCGCCATCCCCTATAGACTCGTTTTCCTGATTCAAGTGATAATCTTCATTCATACTCTATATTACGTAAAAAATGCCTTTTTATTTCGCCATGAAATAAAAAAAAGCAAAATTTCGCATGACGGAACTAAAATTTCACTTATGGTGCAATAAAAGCATAAGAACTTGTACATAATAATGTCAATGAAAGTATTGGCTTTTTTTTATTGGTTTTTGATTGCAGCCTCGGAGTCTTGATTTGGCTCCGGGGTGTTTTTTCTGCCTATCTTATCTTAGCAAGGTCACCGTGCCAATCTTGATTTGGTGGTCTGCGCTTGTGCCTCGCCTACGGTAGCGGCATTTGTAGGCATATGCCGCCTGAGTGCATAGGCGACCACTGTGGGTACCGTCCCAGCCCTCGTTTATGTCGGTGGAATGGTAGACGAGGTCGCCCCGTTTGTCATAAATCCATATCTCAAAGTCGTAGATGTTGACATAGACGGGTCGGAAAACATGGTTGGTGCCCAACGTTGGGGTGAAGACATTGGGAAAGTAAATCTCGGACTTTAATATGCCCACCGACACTGTATCGCTGTCGGCACAATGGCTGTTGCTCACCACTAGTGCAAGACGCAGGTCAACGGTGCCTTCGGGCATCTCCAACAGGAGGTTCTGAGTAGTGTCTCGCAGTCGCACCTCGCGGTCGTACCACACGGTCCACTGCCAGTGGTCCACATAGCGATTGTTGCGGCTGTAGGCAGTCAGTGCCCGTTGTATGTCAGAGAGGCTGTCGGGCCAGAAGTCTATCCTTGCATTTGGCAGATGGATTGGTATCAGCCGAATGCTGTCTGTCACCGGGCAGAGCCCCTCCTCCCTATAGTCTACGGTAACATAGTAGATGCCATCAGTTTGTGGGTTGGCTCGTGCCGTGTCGTTTCCCTGCCATTCTTGCAACAGGGGGTCGTCGGGCGATGAACTCCAGCTGTAGTAGGGCACCGTGGCATGTGCCTGCAGCGTGTAGGGCGGGTGGTCGGCACACTCAAAGCTGCCGCTCAGTTCCACCTGTGGCAGTGGCAGTTCTTTCAGAGTCAGCACCCGCAGTGTGTCGGGGATGGGGAATGGTGAGAAAATCGTGTCGTAATAGGTGCCGGACGAAGTCAAGAGCCTTCCGTCGAAGGGATAGTTATAGCCGTGGCAGAAAGAGTCGGTGAGGCTGTCGGGCACAATATAGCGCCACAGAAGGTGCAGAATCCTTGTCGTGTCGCACCCATCTTCGCTAGTGCTGTTCGAGACGTAGTCGCCTGGCAGGATGCACTCCATGCCTTGGAAATAAACGGTGTCACCTTGATAAATGGTGTCGTAATAGTTCGTGTCGAATGGTGGAATGAGGCTCAGCACGAGGGTGACGATGCTGTCGCACCCCGATGCGGCCACTGTCACATAGTCGTATGCCCCCTCTTCATTGTATAGGTTCGAGTCCGCCTCCCATAGATAATCTCGGCATACGCTCACTCTCAGGGTGTCCACACTGTTGCTTAACTGGGTAAGGATAACACGGTGCTCCAGAAGGCTATCCTGCGAGATGAGGCTATCGAAAATGTATGTTCCCTCAGCAGTGAGTGACGAATCGTACCACACAGCCGTGTCTCCAGGGCAGATGGTGTCGTACACTGTGTCCCTCACCGTGCAGGGGTAGGGAACATAGAACTGCTGCACGGCGGTGTCGACGCAGGATCCGTCAGCCAGCATGGCAAAGAGTGTCGCCGTGTGCCACCCTGGATGGAAAGCATGGCGTGGATGAATCTCGGTGCTTGACGTGCCGTCGTCGAAATTCCACAGATAGCTCTCACATCCGTCTGCCACTGAGTCGGTGTGGGCCGAGTCGCGCGTGATGATACTCTGGTTTTGCATTCTCATCCACACCGCAGAACACGACATCGTGTCTGTCACCCAAGCCGTGAAGCGGGCATAGGGATGGCGCTCTCCCGCCACGGCAGTCAGCGTGAAATGACAGTCGGCGTGGGCCGAGTCGTTGGGTGCCCCCAAATAGGAGAGGTCGCATTTGTAGATACCACTTCCGCTGGTATGCAGGCTGTCCGCATTTGATAGGGTGGTAGACGTGTCCTCCGCGGCATACCATCGATAAGCGAACCCTACGGGTGCATAGAAGGTGTTCTCCTCGCTGTTGCAGCTGACCGAGCGCATCAACTTGTTGTCTAAGTCAATCACATAATAGGCATATCCAAAATGCGCACCTATGCTGCAATCATAGCTGCTCAACTTAATGTTTATCAACTGCCCATGCAGGGGAACTAGGTCAACACCAATGGTTGTCCAGTCTTTCCATAACACATTCGTTCTATTAACAACATTCCAGCCAAGGTTTGTGCTGGACACGAAGTCGGCTTCATAGCAAGGGTTGATGGTATGTCCAGTGCTGTCGGTTATACTGAAATGAAAACGAGGCTGGTCGTTTGCCCAGTGGTTGGGGTTTTCCAATACGGCAGCATATTTTAGTATCAAAAGGTTGTAGTCGTTTGTGTCAACACGGTAGGTGTAGTTGATATGCTCATTCTCTTTTCCGTTGTTCCAGTTGCCCAGGCGCACCGAACTGCAATAGCCTTCGGGTACGGTGTATAGCTGCCCATCAGTTCTAGGATCCGTCTCTTGTAAGTCTCGGTGGATTGTGTGTCGCGAGTACATGTTGCTGCTACCATAGTTCACCACTTCTACTCTAGGGTAGCTGCCATAGCTGCCTGTGTAGCAAGTGACCGAAGGACCATACAGGTTATCATATTCAAAGGCGCCTTGTCTACAGGCTGTTGCGGCCGTGGCCAGCCCTTCTGCCTGACCAGAGTCGCATAGTGCCGTCACCCTGAATTGGTAGGGAGTCCCTGGTGTCAATCCCCCTATTTGCAGCTCTGTCCTGTCATAGTTTCTGGCTGCAGAGGTCCAGATACTGTCGTCGATAGCCCTGTAGGCAATATTCCATTCATTGGCAGTACTGTCGGTAGTCCATTGTAGCGTGACCTCCCTGATTCCCACTTCGCTCACTGCTACTAGCGGTTTTCGGCATCCCTCATCCTCGTTGCATTGTACAAACCTCACCGATGGCATCATAGTGTTCACCGAGCCTTGTACAGTGCCTAAATCGTTCAACCTTATAGCCACACTGTCCCTGCCATAGATGAATGTCGAGAAAAGACCGGAATTGTTACTGATACATTTCATAAAAAAGGGGCTTGCATCTTGTGGCATGCTGTTGGGTTGGTTCACCAGCAGTGTCACCACCAGATTGCTCACGCCGTCCCAGTAGAAAGGAGTGGTGAAGACGTAAGTCTGGGGCCCAGACGTAAAGCATTGGAGGTTGCCACTGTATACCAGTGTCTGGCCGAAGGTTAGCGGACTGCCTCCCCATGAGTATCCCCTCTGTGTAGTCTGACCTATGAAAATGCTTATCGTTTTGGGGTAGTTCCGGTTCATACTCCATGTATATTCTATGGCACTGATATAACCCGCTTGCAGTCCCATGCTGCTCAATTGCGACTCCGTGTAGATGCTCTGACAGGCGTTATTGCCCAATTGGGTATTTATCAGCTCCCAGAGGTTCGACGACCCCTGACCACTATCGTTCGTGTACTCTATGCACAATGACGGAGTACTTACCACTATGGAGTCCCATTCGCCATAGCTGCTGTCGGTGCAACAGACACGAACCGCCACAGCGTAGTCGGTCCCTGGTTCTAGCCCCGAAACCATCGAATTGCACCGTGTGGTGAACAATTCTGTGGGAGTGCCCCCTTGGAGAGGGCTAATCCTGAGTTGGTACCCCCTGATGCTAGACGAGGCTCTCTCCTCCGTCGTCCAGCTAACCTGCATTGCCCTTGGGGCCAGTGCGTTCACTGCTACCTCCCCGATAGCTGGGCACGCCTCTACCGTTCGCAGCCTTATGTCGTCTACATACATGGCCGTTTCTTTATTCAAAATCCTGATGGCCACAAAATGTCCCGACCCATTGTAACCCTCAAAAGATACGGTGTGGTGTACATACCCTTCCGCTTCGCCCAGTAAAGTCGCAATGGTCTCAAAACTTGTCAAGTCCATCGGATTTTCCATGATGCCCACCTCATACCTATCCAATATCCAACTGTCAGCATGCTTGACCCAGAAATCCAATGCCGTCCGACTCAGCGAGTCGGCATATTCCGGCAGCACCAAGTAGGCCGAACCTTCCCCGCTACAGCCTGCCATCAGCAGGGCAAAGCGGCCACCTAGTGGGTATAGTGGCGAGGGGTACAGAGGCGATGTATGTGAGCCCACTAGGGTCCAGCAGCTGTCTATAGTCGCGTTGGGCCCTTCGCCGGTGGCATCCTCAAAACCGTAGCAGAGTGGTAAGTCTGCCTGCCGAAGGGGTTCGCATAGTGTGCGGAAGCTCATCTGCTGGCGGCATTCCACACTCATGCTGTCCTCCAGGCTCCTCACTTCCACCATATGCTGGCTGCCAGGAGCAAGTCCGTCAATTGTGAAAGTGGTATCTGCCACCACCATCGTCGAGTCGTCTACTCTCAGTGCAAAACGGCTGCCAGTGTCTGCTGCATGCCATGCCAGGTGTGCTCCCGTCTGCGTTAAGTGCTCCAGTCTTAGGTTTTGAGGACATCGAGTGCAATGACTTGCCCTCCGGCAATTGTAAGACAAATTAATTCCATGATTTTGAGCAGCGTTATGCCTATTGGGATGATAATCATATAAATGGATAGTAATCACCCCTGTGGTCGATACAACATTTACCAAACCAATTCTGACAACATTATCTATCAGTTTGTTGCCAGTCATCCCCTCACCGTCATATATCGTCAGACCACATGAATAATACCTTAAATTGTACAGGCCGCTTAGTGTAATTGTATCTCCTGCACCAGCCTTGATAATCACCATCCCATCGAAATACTTAGATATACCGCCTAAACTCCCACCATCATCATAAATCACTCCCGACGGATAGTTGCATCCGTCGACATAGAGCGTGCCGCAGGTCATGCGCACAGTATGTTGTCCCACGGCCTGAGCCATGCCCATCACCATCAGCACCAAACCCACAACAACCACCCTTGCCATCATCACACCTCTTCGGCAACTTGTTTTCTTCTTTTCCATGTTTTTTTATAATCTTACTTATATAAGTATCCTTTTCTTCAAAAAAGTTACCCTTTTGTGTTAATATTTAACTTTATTTATGAATATTTTCAAAAATCGGTAATCTATCAGCCTGTCCAATGCCGGTGTGCTCCAGACATTACTATTATGTACGATTGAAGCGGAAACTATCACTATACAATATTTTTCTCTCTGATGCGTTATTTATATAAATTATTGTTGAACAAATATTATCATGTCATGAAAAGAATCTCATTATTTGCTTTGTTGGGCGTGGTACTGCTGTGCCTCACTGTTGCCTGCAATGTTCCAATGAACAAAGACGGCTACGTTAAAGGATTTGTCTCTTTTGTAGAAGAGGTGGAAACCAAGGGTGCCAACTATACCCTCAAAGACTGGGAGAAAGCCGATGACCGTTTCGAAAACTACACCGAGGACTATTACGAGCGCTTCGCAGACAGGTTGACTCCCGCCGACCAGAAAACCCTCGGTCGTTGTGCTGCCCGCTATGCCAAAGCCCGTGCCGCCAGCTCTCTCAAAGGCCTCAGCGACGACATAGAGGACGGCGTTAATTTCATGGAAGGCTACATGGAGCAGATGGGTGAGAACGTGCAGAACGACGTTGACCAAATGATGCAGCAAATGGAAGATGACTGGGACGACGATACGGATTAAACTAATGATGGGTTCTGAATTATGAGTGTTGCGTTAGCCCCTCATAACTCAGAACCCCAACCATCCCTCCTCCTTTTGTTATGAAATAAACTAGAAGAACATGGCTCTAGTTTGATAAAAGACTGATTTTTAGCAGCCTCGAAGAGGCTGAATCTCAATAACCCCATACTAAGCGACCAACGGGAGCGCAGTGTGGGGATAGCGAAACCCCTACTACTCAGCGTGTCGAAGACACGCCACATTGAGAAATACGAGCAAGAATCAG
>DFDY01000068.1:70084-71140 GCA_002368955.1 Bacteroidales bacterium UBA3816 | reverse complement strand
TTTTCTTCTGCTTCTTTTTCTTTTTCGGACCATTCTATTTCGCTAATTTTTAATGCGTTGTCCATAATTTCTACGTTGGTTGGTCTTGGGTTCTGTTTCCAGCATTTCGATTCGTATTGGGCAACTGCAATTGGGTATTTTGATAGTAGGATTTGGTATTCCTTGGTCAAGTCTCTTTCGAAATCTTCTTGGTGGGAATAGAAGTCTTCTATCATGCCCCGCCATTTGTCTCCAAAACGAAATCTATAGCTGATCCCCCATATGCAACCGACGACCCATATGACGGCAATGGACATGTATGCGCCCCTTAAGAAGATAGTACGCTTTCTGAACCTGTAACCCCAGTCAAAGAGAACGGCCCCAAGGGAAGCTATGATGAGGAAGACTAAAAAGAACACTAATATCTTGAATAGATTACTTTTCCAAAATGATTTTTTTGCCATAAATTATTATTTTCAGAATGATGTGATACTAAGCTAATTGGTATATCTTCTCCATCAAGTGCCATTTGTCGGTTGAAGGGACATTGGGGTCGCAGCCTTGGAATTGTGCTACAAATGCCTCCCATTCTGCTTGACGAGGTAGTTCTGCCAGACGGGCCATATCGCGTTCCCATTCAAAGTCGTCCACTGTGTCGCAAATCATGAACAACTGATTCCCATAGCGGTAAATTTGCATGTCGAGAATGCCTACTTCTCGTTGTCCAGCCATTATTTCTGGCCATACTTGAGAGTGTGCCGCTACATATTTGTCAATTATCTCCTCGTTGGGAACAAGCGATAATGTCTGGCAGTATCTTTTCATATGTCTTATTCTTTAATTCTATAACGCGCACACTGCGGTATTATTGTTTTTAGGCTTTGTTTTTTGTCATTTTATTGTTTTTTTTCGCAACAGAGATACGCTCAATTTCTGTATATTTTGATGCTTAATACGTGCTTTTGGGGACTGGTTACAGTGCTGTTGTGTAAAAATATTCAGCTGAATATCAGAGAATAGTGTTTTTTTTGTAAAAAAATATTTGTCAATTGAGAAAAAAATAGTACTTTTGCACCC
>DFDY01000068.1:29028-69932 GCA_002368955.1 Bacteroidales bacterium UBA3816 | reverse complement strand
GTTCGAGTCCTGGATGGACAACAAACGGCATTGATTATCAAATCAATGCCGTTTTTGTACCCAAAAAGTACCCATTTAAGGGTTATTTGCGCCGGTTCTTATACCATATATATAATAGAACATATAATAATTACTATTACGACTATGCACGGCCACCAAACGTACACTTTCTTTTCCACCTCCACAACCTTGGTGGCGGTTTCCGTCACCAAGGTTGTTTTATAAACAGTATCCGTGTTGAGGTGCCAGCGGTCAGTGTAGAACGTATCGTATACATACTTGGTACTGCCCTCTATCACCTCATAATGGGTGTGCCAGCGATCTACGGAATCGTGCACAACCTTATTCTGGTAGAGGGTATCCGTTATATACACCTTTTCTATTTCCCTGGGGGCTGAGCATCCGCCCAATGGCAGACACATTGCCACAATGGCCAACAGCACGGCAAACCATGCGAAAGCGGCCATAAGTTTATCTTTTGTTTCCTCTTTCATTTTCCAATAGTTTAGATGGTACGGAATTGTTGGTGCCGGCGCGCATTTCCCACGGCGGGCGCATCCATGTAACCTCGATTGTCACCTGCTCACCGCGCCTGATGGCGGCGCGGATCATGTCGGTTAATCCGTGCATATAGACGCGGCCGTCGGTGAGGCCACCCACAACGGTATTCTTACCAACCAAAATACAACCCTCTGTGTTGTCCTGGTTCTTTCCGTTATGGATAAGGATTCCTTCAAACGCCGGGACGTTCTCCAGCTTTGGCACAACCACGTTGTATTTGGTCCACCGATGGAGGCTGACGTGATAGATACCAATAGGTATGGCAGTCTGCCCGTACACCTTTAATTTCTTATTGCGCTCCAAGGTCAGGGACGCGGATAAGCTCCGGTCCTTATCCTCCAGCGTGTCGCAATAATATTTGCCGTCGACATAGAGTTTGCCGATGGTGTATTTTTCCTTCAAAAATTTACGAAAGAGATAGAGTTTCATATGCCAATAATTAGAGTGAATAAAGGTTTAACAAAGAAGTAATGCAGTACGCCACCAATGGCACCTCCAGCCATGGTGATGACGGCATCCATGACGGTGATAGCACCACCCCACTGTACATCTTTCACCTCTGAGGTGATAGCAGCGGCCACGGCGGCATCGAAGCCAAAGGCCAGACCAAAGCCAAAGCCACCGATGAAGTGCGCCCAGTTCTTATGGGTGCAAAGCCACTGCCATATCTTTTTAATCAGAGATTTCATTGTCACCTCCTTTTTCATCGTCACGCATCTGCTTGAATGCTTGCTGGACAGGGCACTCAGAGTTGGGATTGCGGGTGAGCAGCCGGCAGGTAAAGGTCATCATGATTACTTCGGTGTAACCTTGCACCTTCCCCTCTAATACGTTCATCCGTTCCTCAAATTTCTCTGCAAGCTCACGCCAATTATCCGAGGCCATTTTGTCAGCCTCAGCAGTCACTTTCTTTTTTTCCTGGCGAACCGTCAGGATTTTGGTAAGCCAGCCGCCGGCGAAAGCAGAACCAACAAGCGAGCAAATTAATTCTATGTTATTCATTTTTATTTATAGTTTCGATATTTAACAAATTGAAAAGTTTGAAAATTGCCGTGTGTGTGAAGAAAACTGGGGCGAGGGTGTGCGCTGAGTTTGAAAAATTTCAACCCACCCCCCCCCTATCAAATTTCGTTTTGAGTTGAATTGTAGTTAAATAACATTGTATCAATTATTTATGAGGTTAGAAAGGGACTTGTCACCACTGTCGAAGATGTTGACTGCCACGTCCTTTGCCATATTGCGCCACTCTTGCATGGTGTTATATGCAGCTACAATGTTAATATCTCGTTTCTCGAAGGTGCCAACGACGGCTGTTTTGAGGGCCGTAATGGTACGTGCTGACTTGACAGCAGCCACTAATCCCTCGATATCGAGTTCAGCAAGATAGTTATTCGTTATAGCTTCCATTTCATCCTGTGGATATCTGGCACGGATAATGGCATTGACTACACCATCGTGGGTGTATTGTCCTGGTTTTAATTCGACACGGTAGAATTCATATTTGTTTCCGGCTTCGTCTACGTCTGGCAGCTGCTCTACCTTGAAATTGATAAAGACGGTACAATACGAAAGGTTCTTTCCGTAGGGGTTGCCGCGTTCCACGATATTGGGGAACTCTGGGCTTCTGTGGTATTCCATAGTTTAGTTTTTGTTTAGTTTGTTTGAGTAATGTAATTGATGATAGGTTAGGGTTGATAGCAAATACATTCCACAGCTTCGAGGAATGCCGGAACATATCCTCTATCCTATGAAAGGATGAGGTATGTTGAGTAAACCCCAAATAACTATTTACTGTGGCCTGTAGGCTATCCAATTCGCCCCTGGTTATATTCTCACCGCACACCTTTTCAGCGTCCATTATAGCTCTCCGCATACTGCCATATGTACGATTGATTAGGTATGTTCTATGTGGCATTATCACACTGCCCACGAATATTACACCATGCCGTGCCGGCTGTATGTAAACTTTGTTCTTATGGAGGGTGAGGTGTAAGTGTTCATGTAGCCAGCTGGATGCCATTGTATGCACCTCCAATACGTCATGCTTGCATGGTAATACTACCACAAAATCATCGACAAATCTAATGTACTTACCTCCATGCTGACTGCAATATGCTATCATCACATCGTCGAAGTACGATAAATAGAAGTTTGCCAATATCTGTGACGTTATATTACCAATGGGCATACCTACGTTGTGTGGTGCATTGATAAGTATTTTTGATGGCTCCATGAGTGGCCACAAGTCAACACCTACCCTGTAACAGTTGAATTGGGGACGGTGGAAGATAGTAACCTCAGTGGCGTAAAGCAGATCTTCGAAGTCTTTACCGTGGTAGTGCTCCCTAATGAACGGCTCCAGCAGTTCCCAAAGGACATTTACATCTATACTCATGAAGAAGGATTTTATATCATATTTCCCAATCCATGCTTCCTTTGTATAGTTTTCGGTAACTTCCTCAATGTTTTTGGTAAGAGTGGTTACGGCCGCCAATGTGCCGTATTTGGGCCTGCAATTATACGATACGTTGCCCTGGGCCACAAAGCGTTCCTCGATAAATGGATTTATGCGCTGGATTATCCAATGCTGCACAATTCTATCTCGGAAGTCAGCGGCATAGACTTCTCGAAGTTTAGGTTTCGTAACAATAAACGCAGTACTTGGGCGTGGCTTGTATTCCCTGGCCTTGATTTCAGCGGCCAATGATACAATGTCATACTCAGCATTCATTCGGTACCTTGTAGTATGCTTACTTGTGTACTTATTTCGTAAACAATCATCGTAGGCGTTAAGCCAACCCACGACTTCCTCATCTTCTAATGCCGCCACGGCACGGGCATAGTTGTTGGTGTTGTACTTGTTGTTGTTGTTCAGGTTGCCCGCTCCAAAATTCATGTTCACCGCGTTATAGTAATTGTACTCACCACTGGACCGTAGCACACTCTCTGCTTTCTTCTTAACAAGCGATATAGGGTTGATCATGTCGCTTGTGGAGTGTCCATTCAATGATATGAGAAGTCCGTGTGTCATAGTCGTAACCATTTCATACTTTATCCTCTTTTGCCGTCGTTGCCTCCAGCTGTTTGGCTGTCTGGTTTCGCCACCCAGCCAATTGTCTGCCTAATTTCTCCATTTCGGTGAAATAATAGGTAAGCTGCTTGTTCGATATGATTCTGGCGGCACATTCCCCAGCCTTGACATCTTTACGACTGGACCATTGGTGCCACACACGAATAATCGACGCTGCCACATCGAGGTGGATTTTGATTAATCCTATTAATTCGATCCGGCTTCTTAGGTCGGGTTGATTTAACGCCATAGAGCAACTTACAAGCGCGTCAGTCAGGGCATCAATAAGTCGGCGCGACATTGCCGCAAAAATTGCTGTTTTTGGGGCTCTGAGGCTCATTTCGATAACCCAAAACATAATGTTTTCGATTGCTCTATATATTGATGATTGTTCAGTTTTCATAGCATTTCTAACGGGGTTGGCTCTTAAAAGCCAACCCCATAAAGATTAAAGTTTTAGAATGCCGCCACGGCACGGGCATAGTAGGCGGTGCTGTACTTGTTGAGGTTGTACAGGTTGCCCGCTCCAAAATTCATGTACACCGCGTTAGAGTAATTGCACTCACCACTGGACCAATAGACCTTGTTTGCCATTGTCCTAAACACGCCAGCGGATATGGGTGTTCTGAATATGGCCAAATCCTCAGTGGTTTGAGGTGCCACAATGTGATACCAATATATGCGTGCAAGCAAACCCCCAGTGGGAAGGAACCAGTTGTGTGCTTTGAACTTATCTGCCAGCGTTTCTCCGGTTGCCACTGTGGGCTGATATGCGTAGCAAACACTTGCAGCGGGATAGTATATTTGGGCATATTTCGTGTAATATGACGAATCAGAACCCTCGATATCTGCCACAATGGAACTGTTGATGAGGGCGGTAATTTTGGCGCGCAAATCTGCTAATTCTGTAGTTCCCTCACTGGCGGTGGGCACCGACAACTCGAAATCCTCAAACCCTACAGGCCTATTTTCACCCTCCAATAACTTATTTCGGTGAGCAATAATTTTGAGGGTTTTTGCAAATCCGCTGTTTACTAACTCACCAGCTTCGTACATTCTATTGCCGTCGCTATCCCTGGCGGTGAGTGCCACCAAGTTAGTATCAAGGGTGCGTTCATTAATATACGCGGCGTGGTTTACCTCATCAGGCAAGTAGTTGAAGCCGTCACCCTGGTAGGTGTTACCACCGGCTTTGAACCAGCCTGCATCAGTATAACCGTTGCCGGAACCATGTAAGTGGTCATTGGTACCGTCCCAAATTTGGTAACCGCCTCCCTCTAGACCGGTTCCATACACGTTGCGCATTTCCGCAATGTCGTACACGTTTCGGTTGTCTGGGTCTGTTTCATCATCAGCAAACATAAAGAGGTGCCATGTGATATTACCCTGATCATCTGTTACGGGGCGTAATGGGCTTGTTGTAGTATGGTTTGCGTGGCCATTGAGTGATATATCACTACCTACATACATACCCCACGGCATAGTTGTGGCATGGGCCGCAATGTCAGCACACGATACGCACAGCCTCTTTTGAGTGTCATTACTGTCACAATCCCCGTTTTCCCCGGTGTCACCAATCCAAAAGCAGATACCCACCACTGTACGTTCCGCGTCGAGCACGTCGGAATAGTCACCATCAGCGTACACATAGTCACCAATGGCGGCTGGACGGTCGTACAGGTACACCACGCGGGAACCCACAATGTTTGCGGTCCCATCCATGGGTACACAAGTAAACGTAATGGTGGCAGAATCTGCCTGGGTGGCCACCGTATCGACGGTCAGTACGCCTGTAACGGCGTTGATACTGCACACGGCGTGTTGGTGGCCACTAATGCCCCAACTGAACGCCTTGAACGTATTCGCGTAAATGCTGTTGAGGCCTGTAACGCGGTACTGGTAATTACCAGCCTCACGCGTGTACATCTTACCGCTAACGCCAACCGTTGTGAGCTCACGTTGGGTATATGTCACCAATAGCCCCTGGTAGTCGGAATCGGTGGAATCGTCAATGTTGCCAAACAACATAATCATGCCCATCTTGCGGGCAAACGTCATGGTGGGACGGCCCGTTTCCTCATAGGTTTTCATGGTACCCAGCAATTCGACGTTGCCGGCACCAATGCCAATGATATAGTCGAGCATGGCACCCGTGACGTTGTACCAGCCGGTGAGGTTTACATCGTCGTAGGTAATGGATTTGACGAGCAGGGAAGCCAACGGCGCGCTGGCGTTGAAGCAGCGGACCAAAAGGGCGTAGCTGTCAATGGGCGTTACCGCGTCGATGCTGATAGAGATAATATTGGCGTAGCTTTCGCAATCAAGCGTAGTGAGGGCGGGCAGATTCTGCAAGTTAATGGCCGTAATGGTGCCAGGGAGGTGTACTTCCGTCAGAGTGTTGGTTTGAGGTAGTACCACCTGAGTGTACGGCGTGCCGCGCAGATCGAGCACACGCAGACGGGTGAGGGCTGACAAATCCAACGTTGTTGTGGTAATGCTTGTGACATCACGCAACGTCAGCACCTCCAGATTGGGCGCGTCGATAATCACGGCGGGAGGCGTGAAAAGCATAACGCCTGACACGGGGTAACACTCAATCTTTTTCAGTCGATCACCCTTAATGGTAAGCACGGACGTGCTGCTGCAACGGAATGTGTTGAGGTTGCCCAATTCGGTGTAATAGTTGGTGCCCATCAGGGCGAATGGGCTATCACCGCCCACCTCCAAATTTTGCCAATTGAACGTATCCTCACCATCCGGCACCAACAGCCTGTGGGAATACTGGGCGTTACCGGAACCGCACAACGCTGACGGGTACACATAATAGTGGGATTTCAGCGCAAAGTTGTAAATACGCGTGCCGTTAAAGCCCGTGGTACGCGTCACCAATGCGCCGCCTTCCTCAGTACCGGGCGTGTCGTTTTCGTAGCCAAATGCGCCGTATTCTGCATAACCGCTGAGGAAGATAATACGACGTTTCACCCACTCTTTTTCACGCTCCAGCTGGTCACCCTGCGACTGTGTAATGGGGTCCACAGTGAGGGCTGAGAACTGCAACTGGGGCAATTCATAACGGCGTTGTGCAGTCTCATTGTATGCCACAGCCGGGAAATATTCCTGCGTGTTGAAGAAGTACTTTTGGAAGCAGCCAAAAGCGGTTTTTGGGATGCTTTCGCCAGCCATGGTTTTGTCACTGTTACCCACCAACGATGCCATCGTCTGAAATATCAGCTTCATCATCGAATAGAGGCCGTTGTTGCCATCATACGCGGCTTCAATGGCCAGCGTCAAACCGTTGTGCTGTCCTTGGAAATAGTATTCCGTTATCACCTCACCCGCAATGGTGTTTTGATAGCTGCTGTGTTCAGTGATATAGTACGGCTTGGTCTGATATCCCACGTTATCGGTTGGTAAAATGGTGTCGAGGTCATCTTGGTCCATTTCCATATTATTATTGACAGTGTCAACGTAATAGGTATTCTTTGAACCATTATCAGTACCAGCCACCAATTTGCGGAATCCATAGTGGAAAAGATTCGAGTTTTTGTTCAGAAAGATATTCTGATCAACATAGGTTTTAAAGAGCTGGGCACGCAAGGTGATAAAGAAAGCTGTTTTTTGGGCGTTGCTCATGCCGGCCAAATCGGTGGCAGCGTCGAGGCCGAATTCCTCCAGTAAGTTGAACCGCTGGTACGTTTCACCACTAACAATGCCCGTCCACACGTCTGATGCCAGGGCGGCAAAGCCATTGGCACCCGTGTGCGTAATAATGTCGTTGTTGGTCCACGTCACGCCGTTGTGCGTCATGCGCAAGCCAGCGGGCACGAATTGTTTTGTACCGATTCCCTCTTCGATACGCACAAGGTCGTAAGCCACCGTGCTGGTTCCCGTTCCCTGGGTAATCCAATATGCGGAATGAGTGTTGAAGCTCTGCCCGCCGGCAATGGCCGTGGCCAATGCCTCATTGAGGCTGTCGAGGGTGCCGTCCCAACATTCGATATCGGTATAACACAGGTAAATGAAGTTCCAGATACGACACCAACGGCGCACCTGCAATGCCGTGGGCAGTTCTTCACTATCAGTTTCGCCATAGTCGAAATCCAAGTGCTGCCCGCCAGCATAAACAAAACCCTCTCCCTCTGCGTCATAGGTGATTTTGCCGTCAGTGGTCCACGGCACGCGCATATCGGTGAGGTGCTGGTTGTTGTCCGCACCCTCAATCATCGACAGCACGCCGCTACCCTCGACACCGAATCCCCATGTGGGCTTATCAGCCTTACCGGGGCCAAAGGTCATTAAACCTTGGAAGATAGGTTCCTCGGCACCTTCAGGAAGCGTGAAGTAGAGGAAAGGTTTTTCTTTCACGCACACGCGCTGGCCACCGTCGAAGTCCACGGCCGTATCCGTCACGATTTGGCGGTACAGGTCGTTGTACAGTGCCGTTGCGCCCATCTTGTGCGACTGCATGGACGATGCGTAATTGATTTTACCCACCAACTTTTTGGCTTTTGCGTCCCCTTCCTCCAGGGCGTATTTGTAACCCGTGTAGTCGTTGGTGCCATCCTCTGACACGAAACGAGCCACCACGCCGGCTTCCCCTGAACCTTTCAATGATATATTCCAATGGGGGTATAACATGGCCGTGGTTCCCTGGCCCTTCATCGCGCCGCCGTAAAGGCTTCCGCTGTGGGCGGTGTCCCCATAGATGTGGATATCCAAACGGCCCTCGTTGTTGGTGCCCTTGTCGGAACTGTGGCCGTTGGACTTGTCAACGCCATATCCGTGCCACAAAATGGTGTTATACCCGGCTTCCTGGGCTTTGTAGAAATCAATGCCGTTGGTTCCCGTAATCTTGTTGCGCCGATAGAACAGTTTTTTGCCAGCTGACGTGGGAATACAGGATAGGCGGTTTTGGCGCACCTTTTCCTCAGTCAGGTGGTAGTTATCTTTGTACACGCGGATGCAGTAGATATCGATATCCGCTGCCGCCACCACGTCGTTGCCGGTGTCCCATGCGCCCTGTCCTATGCGGATAGAGGTTGCACCCACGGCCACGGGTTCCGCGCTGCTTCCTGACGGCGAAAAGATGTTTTCACGGTTGATGACACCATTGATATAATGCTTAACGGCATTCAACGTGTACTGCGTGCCATCGTCACCGCGCAACGTCTGGCCGGGAAACACGCTTGCAACCATGTGGGTTCTGACACCTTCCTGCCATGCCACGGAACAGCTTTCAAACGATGCGGATTCCGTGGTCATATACCAGCCCTCAATTGGTTTCATCATGAGGCCCACGGGCAAACCGCTGGCACGATACTGGCACATTTGGAAAATTGGGTCGCTTTCGTTGGTTACATTGCGGACCGCGAAGTCAACCTCTATGCTCAACTTGTGTGCAAGGCTATTTGCGTCGCTGAGGATGTCAGCGAAAGCGTCGTACATGATTTCGAGGGTTGCGCCCGCCGGGATACGGAAACACTTTTGCCCCTCGCTGTCAGTCACCCATCCGCTACCACCAACGCCGTTGACGGAATCCATAAACTGGATGCCGCTGATGTTGGCCGGCACCACGGAACCATCTTTGGCGTTATAGATGACTGCTTTGTCATCATCCTGGTTGCTTCTAACCTTAGGATTGAAATAAAAATCGTAACCGCTTTCCGGCGCGTAATTGATGCTGTTATCCACGCCCAAATAGTGGGAATACAGCCGTGTTGCGCCCTCAAAGATGCGCAAGTAGCAATCCAGCGGGAGTTCCTGGGCGGCTGCTTCAATCTCGATCGAGGCAGACAACGTGTATGGCACGCCGTTTTCCGCTCCCGTTTTCACCACACGCAGATATTCGTAGATGCTGTTTTCGTCTGTTACTTTAAATATCAAATCCGTTGGGCTATTGGGACTGTAAACAGTGTAACGGCACAACTGGGTGAGCTCATAGTTTACCGCCAACGTGGGCAGTTCCTGGACGGCCACATACGTTGAGGTGCACAGGTTTGCGTCAGGGATGATGATAACTTCAAGGGTGATAGTGTCAGTAACAATGGTCTGATTACCCACGGTGCACTCCAGCCATGCGGCCACTTTGTGCACGCCCTCCTGGGTGAAAAATCCGCGGTTGCTGACTAACGCTGATGTGGTCAGCGTGTAGGGGTTGGAGGTATATTGTTCCTCCGACGTGAAAGTCTTAGTTTGGGGCGTGGCCAACAATGCGTTGCCGGCGGTGTCGTAAAACTGGACGTATAACGTCTTATCAACGGCACCTCCCACATAGAATAGCATATCCATTTGGGAAGCTGCTATCTTTGGCGTGTCGTACCATTGTGCCACGGCCGTGTTGTTGGGCACCTCCAACGAAAGGTTGGCCACGATGACTTGTGCAAGCATGGTCCACGGTTCGAGGTTGGAAGTGTTGGTGATGCCCACCGTCAGGGTTTGGGAACCTGACTGCAACACGCTGGCCAAATCCACCTCCACCCATGTGTCACTGTTTTGTCCCACAGATTGGAAATTGCGGTCCACATAGCTGCCAATGGTCAACGTCACAATCTTGTGGGTTGCCTGGCCGGTAGCCACGCGGGTTTCGATGAATTGGACTTTGAGTTTGATATTTTTGTTTGCGGCCAAAATGCTGTCACCATCCGACAATTCGGTGTCCCCGTACATGAGGCGCAATTGTTGGTAGTATTCAGCGTCGCTGAACTGGATATTGATTTTACCCTCGCTGTCAGGGGTTAGCGTTTCGCCACCGTTCACCGATATGCCGTGCACGGCCCCCTGGCATTCCTCAACGGCTTCCACTAAGGTATTGGATTCCTCAGCGGACCATTTTTGCCCTTTTCTTTTCCCTTTTAAGGGTGTCAAATCTGTTGCCATAGTTTATTAAGATAAAGTGAAAGGAAATGTGTAAGTGAAAGCCCCGCTTTCGTCTGCTTCAGCTATGAGCTCATAGCCAACGTAGATTCTGATGAGGCTGTCGTTTTCATCAACCACCAAGTACAGGGTGGATTGGTCTTTTTCCGGCAATGCGTCGTATTCCCCTTGCGTCAGTCGCGGCTGGGTTGCTCTCCCGCCTCCCAGCACTTGCGCCACTATGGTGAATTCCACGCCACCGCATGACGGCTCGATGTCTGGAGTGGCTTTGCCTATCTCCAGCGTCACGCCACCGCCGCCGGTGCACACTTGGTCCCCACCGTTGCCGATCATGAATTCAACGCTGCCGGGTTCAACTGTGAATTCTGCCATTTTTAACCCTCCTGTGCTTGGTCTAACACCGCCATGCCGCTGTTGGTCAGCGTGAAGGTGCTTTTCTTGATAATGGAGTGCTTCTTCCCGTCCCCGTCAGTCCAGCGCATTTCGGCGGTGTACGGGCCTTCCTCCATGTCGTAGGTGTCAGTGTACGCAATGCTGAACAGCACTTTGTCGTTGCTGACGCTGCGGGTGGTTGCAATCAATTGTTCTGCTGTTTCGGATGACGGCACCACGTCATCGCGGTATACTATCATTTCGCTGGCCATTTCAGTAGTGAAAACGCCGTCTCCAGAATCGCTGGCGTAGATGAGGATATCTTCGCCCTTGTGAAAAAAATTCTTGTTTGCCATGATTACTGATATTTGGTGACTGTGAATAAATTACCCTCCACTTCAACCTTATATGTGTAACCCTCTTCGATTGCGGTAGTGTTGCACTTGCATTCCGCTGGAATGGTCATGACGAATGAGGCCCCGGCGGTGAAGTAGAGGAAGGAATGCTGAGTGTCTGACAGCTTGGTGCTGTCGCTGGCTGAGTACGACAACCCGGAAACCTGCAATGAGGTGAGGTTTTCAAGGAATCTATACACCATGGCAGGTTTCAACGCCTCGATCACGCCGGCATCCCCTGACAACTTCACGCTACCCATGGCTTTGAACACGCCACTGCCACCGTTGAGGTCAGTCACCGATGTGGGCACCGTCAGGTCGATGGTGGTGTTGCCGGCGGCATCCGCGCTGAAGGTGCCAATGGTGGTGCCGTTCTTTTTGATGGTTAGTACTCCCGTGCCGGGCGTGGTTATGTTACCGATGGCCGCCACCATGGCATTGGTCAGGTTGTTGTCAGTATGCACGTAGCTGGCATCCACAACCAAACCCGCCGTGGCCAGCACCTGCGTAACAATGGCCGTTATTTGGTCTGCTGTCAGCGTGCCGGACATTTGCCCAGCGGCCGCCACGATATCCCAGTAGGTGGTATTGGTGGGTACATTCCCGGTTGTGGTTTGCTTCGCAACGTAGGAACTCCCGTTGTAATACACGATGTCAAGGTAGTTGTATTCGGTTTCGGCCGTATAGTTGCCCTTGAATTTGGGCAAAATGCGCCCTAAATTATAACTTCTATTAGGCATTTTGATTAAGTATTAAGTTTCCGTTTTCGTCAATTTCCACTGTCACGTTGTCAGTGGGTATGGCCACCATGGCATATATGCCGTCATCGGTGAACATGGGCTCAAATTTCACGCACGCCTCCGACTTCTTATCGATAGATTCGTCCAACGTGCCGTAATCCCTATCCGTGTCGAAGTTGCTGATAACTTCCTGACGGTCGTAATAGGTGTTATTGGGGTACGTGTACCCGCGCCATCCGTCACCGCGGGGGCCGGCTGTGGGGTTATATTCCGTTGTTCCCAGGTTAATGCCCGTGGCTTTGTCGTAGTACTTGGTGGTTATCTCTGGCACATTGCTGCTGACAACCTTATCCAACAGGGTTATTTTGGCCTCGTCGTACTCAAAATCCAACTCCATGCTGTCAACAACGAATACCTTACCCGCCATCTGCGTGGGCCACACTATCCGGCTCCATGGGCGCACGCCATGGTGGTAGTGGATGGTGGTTGATACCGATATGTGGGCATCATGGTATTGGTTGTATTTGTTGGCCAGCCGGTGCACCTCTGGACTGCCACATATTCCCGTGGCAATGTTGGTTAGGTTCCTCAGCTGCCAATATATGCCGTCAAGGTAGGTTTGAAAGATGTACCCTTTGGAGTTGTTGAGGTAGTTACTGCTGAGGCGTGCCGTTTCCTCGTTTTTGGCCACGATTTCGTTGTCATCGAACACCACCGACAGGCACGTGTCGTATTCTTCTGCCAATTCGTCATCGGACCTGCTGACTGTGGCCATCGATAAACCGCTGATGAATATACACACCGTCTGCGATCCGTTAGTTTCGCGCGCATTGTGCCTGTAGAAATCCACGGTGAGTGTCATAATTTCGTCGCTCCCGGTGATATCGTCAGGCAGTGGGATAACCAGCCCGCCACCGTCACAGTTGGTGTCCTGGAACCCGCGTGCGCGGTCAAATTTCTGCTTGTCGAAATTGTCGCTGTTACCGATGGGCAATTCTGCGTAACCGGGGTAGGTATTCCACATATACGGCCGCCACTCAGTCGAATTCAGGCTGGTGGGGTGGAAGTAGAGGGTACGCCCGCTGTAGGTTACAATCTTTACGCGCGCCCTCATATATGCGTTTGTCGCGGTGAACTCCTCGTCATCCTCATCGTCCACCATGCCCACGGGAAATAGTCCACGGTAAAACGTCACGTCACCTTTGAGGGCCACGCCATCAGCGCGTTTCCTCACCATGGTGTCAGACAATTTCAGTAAGGGCAAATGGTCGGACGTTCCGCTGCTGCCATAATGGCACCATAGCATAATGCCGGATTTCTTACCCGTCGTTACGTTCTCCCCGTCAATGGTGCTTTCAAAGCGGGCACCATGCACAATGCAACTCCCGCTGAAATCCTCCATGAAGTCGTTAGCAATCAACGGGCTCGAAAAGCTGTTGTAACTTCTTTCCGTGTGGCTGCTATTGTCCCAGCAGTAGTTTTTGATTTTGCCGTCCATGGCCGCCAACATACCGCCTATGCAACGGCTGGCGGGTGTACCCTGCCATGCTTGCGGTGGTATCACCCACACTTTGGCCGTCATCAGCTCTCCATCCTTGATGTCAGGCAGCAATGTGTCCGGCACCTTTTCGTTGGTGGTAAGCGTCATTTTGTTGTAGACTTCTTCCACGCTGATATTCGTATCCACCCCTTTGAAAGTATCTTTCCCCAGCGTCACGGGGTAGCTACGCAACGCCGTGCCCACATGGTTATAATAGCCCTCGTTGGGCAGTCCAAAATACCCCCTGGAGGCGCGGACCAACTCATAATGGTAGTAGTAGTTGAAGCCAGCGGCCACGGCATCGTACTGGATGACGTACAGGCTGTCCCCATACGCCACCATGGTGCACCCAATGGCCGCCATCAGCTCCGACAGTATGGGCAGTAGGTAGTCGTATGTTTTTTCGCTCTCATCATAGAAATTCTGCGGGTTGAAGATCAACCGCCGCAAGCTGGAGGTGAGCACCGTATCCGGCACGTAAACCGCCGTCGGAAAGTACAGGTGCGTGTACACCCCCAGCCGCTTGACGGCTGCTTGTAAGAATTCCATGAAAGATTGATAAGATTCGTTTTCTACGATTTGGCAGTACTGGAGGGTGGAAAGTGCATCCTGGCACTCCAGCTCGAATTCCTGACGCGTCAGAGTGTAACGCTGATTGTACACATTGGGCGTGGCAAATCCTACCCATTCTACAGTGTACAGGGCGCGGTCCAAATCCTTGAAGGTATAGCCCCACCACGCGTCATTTTCGCTGGTTTGAATGCTCACGGGACGGATTCCGCAATCCCGCTCCCCGTTGGAGGTGTCGACGTAACGGCCGTTTTTCAGCACCACGTTATTGTTCCTTTTCAGCAATGCCACCATCACACGGCGGCTGCTGTTGGCGAACAAATTCTCATTCAATCCGGCCATCATGAAACGCACCGTTGCCGTCGAACACTTATAAGGCTTGTACACATTGCCCGCCTCCCCCTCATACTTCACCACGAATGGGCGTGCACACATGGTCAGTTCCGTGCCCTCGGTGGGGATATCTTGCTGGCCGCTATAGACGTTGAATAGGTAGTTGTACCCGTCACCATCCCCAAAATCGGTGATGATCTCCACTTTGTACTGCTGGCCTAAGGGGTCCACCGAAGTGTCAATGCTCCGAAAGTATCCGTAATACATCATAGCACCCTCCCTGCTTTGCGGTTGTGATTATCAAGGGTACCCACAAGGTCGGAACCGGATATCCTGAATACAACCTCGCCCGTGCCCGTAGAACCGCCAACGGCCAATCCGTTAAGCATCTGCCATAGGTGGGTTTGTTCACGCTCATTCAGTATCATTTCACCCTTGTTGACGCGTGCCAGGTTATAATCCCCAATGGTGGTATTCCCGCCCACGATACCGCCGTTTGCGAATGCACCTAACGATTTCATCTGCGCGATGACGGCGGCCACCTGGGCAATACCTCCAGCGGCAAATCCAGCCCATGCCAGCGGGCCCAATTCAGCAGCTTCAGCCGTAGCCGTGGCGTAACCTTTCAGCATGGTGGCAATGGCTTGTCCCATAATGGCTGTGGCAGACATGGCCGTGCTGTCAAACGCGCTTCCAAGGTCCCCCACGGCTCCAGACAGCGTGCCCAATATACCGGCCACGTTGGTGAGGTTTTCCGACATGGTGGGGTACAGTCTGTTGGCTGTATCCAATACCGCCTCCAGCGACGTTTCCCACCTTTCCGTGGCATCGGTAACGCCTGCTATTTGGGGCACGAAATCCTCCACGGCGTTGCCAATGCTGGGCAGCATCTGCCACTGTAGGAACAGGTCTTTGTCAGGGAAGTCGGCCGGATAGGTGGGCGCGGCCGTTTTCTTACCTCCACCGCCTCCACGCGTCATGGAACCGGCGCGGCGTTCTATCTGGCTGGCACGGTCCATCCATGTGAGGCCCGCGTTTGCGTAGTCAAATAGCTGCTTGAATTTATCCGTGTCGAGGATAGAACCAATGGTTTTCCAGAATTCATATTGGGCTTTTTGGTTGGGACCGCCTGCAAAGAATTTCTCCCAGATAATCACGTCGCTGTCATCAGACGTGACGGCTCGTTCCGTGGGCGCATACTTTTTCATTTGCGCCTCCCAATCAATGGTGCCGTTACCGGCTCCAATAATGTACTTGAAAAGTTTGTCACGGCTGATCGGCGCGCTCATCAGGGCTCGGAATTCGTCGAGGATTGCTTGCTGCACCTTGTTGGCACCCGTGGCCATGGACCGCGCAATGTCGCGGATTTCACCGGTCAGTCGCTTTACCTCGTTTTCTTCCTCAGCGGTAATGCTGCCTTGTGAGGCTTTCTTTGCCCGCAATTCGTTGATTCTGGATTCGCGCCAACGCAATTCATAGTCGTTGACTGTCGACGCGGTGCCGTAGTTATCCAGCTCACGGGCGGTCTGCTTTGCCGTCTCTACGATATCGTGGAGTTTTCGGTTGAAGGCGTCGAGGGTTCCCGTGGTGAGTGAACGCACAAAGCCGTCTATGGCTCCCGTGGCTCCAGCCATGGCTACCGCCACCTTATCCCCCAGGATATCGTTTTCTTTGAGTGCTTTGTTGAATACTCCCAGCGCGCCACCTGCCAGCCCTAATGCGGGAATCAGTTTACCAAGTCCGCCTTTCACAAAGTCACCAATCTGCCCTTTGGCTTTGCTGACTTGCTTTTCGTACTGGTAAACCTGACTGGCACTTCGTCTGAGTGCATTATCATGCTGCGAGGTGTCGGCCGTTAGTTTTGTTCTGTAATCGTTCATAAACTTTTTTTGATTAATTCAGCGTTGCGCCGTAGTCGTTTGATGTCATCGTCAGTTACTTGCTGAACTTCTTTGCCGGCATCCTCCCACGGGAAAGCCATTATGTCGCGCGGCTTAATTTTTTTCGTTGAAAAGAGGCTGTAAATTGCCCCCATTGTGGCGCGCGTCTGCTCCCACGCGTTACGGTCGGTATACAGCAGCCCGTCGATGAGGCTTGGAACCTCCCACGGCTGCATCCTATCCATAAAGTATTCGTAACTGACGATGTGGAATTCGTATACAAGTAGTCTTAACGCATCCGTTACTCCTTTTTTTTTGCATCGTCTTTGACTTCATCAGCGGGCGCATCGTCTTTACGTCGCAAAGATTGGTTGCGCGTTTCGACTTCCTGTAACCATTTCATGAAGTTGGTGAGCTCATCGGTGTTCTCATCAAGCCATGCAATGAATCCTTTGAGGTCGATATTGAGGTCAGGCGCACAAGCCATAACCACGCTGTAGAAGTAATAAAGGGTATCCGTGACAGTCTCCAGGCTGAAACGGCGGCCCGTCATTTCCTCGAAGATGATACACGCACGAAAGGTCATGCGCAAGGTAACGGTGGTATCTTTTATCTTTATCTCCATGGTATTCTAAAATTTAACGGGGTGACGTTTGCCACCCCGTCATATTTAGTGCTTCTTACTCACCGGGTTGCTCTTCGACAACAACGTGCGAGAGGGCACCGGTGCCAGTGAGGGTGACAGAATAGGTGGCTTTCTCACCGCTGGGCGCATTGGCGTTCAGGCTGGTGATGTAGGCGGTACCACGGTACTGGTGTTTGCCAGCCGTGGTGGTGGGGGTGTAGTGCTCAGCGTCACCGTCAGCAACAATGACGTTGGCAGCCTCAGCTTTGGGGCAAAAAACAACCTCAATGGGAGTTTTCGCAACCATGGCATCGAACAGGAACGCGTGTTCCTCAGCCGCCATCAGGTTGTCGGAAGTGATTTCCCAGCCAAGTTTGTTTACCTCGTTGCCCTTCCATTGGCCGTGATCCTTGCTGTTGGTATCGGCAACGTCAGCCGATATCGAAAGCTGGTGACTGGTTGCGTATGCCAGGGAACGATAAGTGTTGTTATCGCTGACGAACAGTTGCAAATCATCACCGGGTACAATTTGTTTGGGTGTGTAGTTAGGCATTTTATTACTTATTAGATAGTTACTACAATTGTTTGGATAAAGGTTTCATCTATCCATTCCTCGCTAAAACTCTCAAATACGGGCGTGTAGGTCACACCGCCCACCACACCTATGCGGGTGAGGTAGTGGATGGCTTGGTCTACAAGCGTCAATCCCTCTGCATGGTTGGCCGTCACTATCTGCACCTCAAAGGTGGGCATCATCTGCGTGGGGCCGTCCTTGGTAGTCTCCACTGTCATGCTCTGGCGGCGGTACACGATGTAGGGATATGTTGTCCCCTGACTTGCTACCATGGGAAATACACGGTCGTTGATTCCGTCAATACGGCGCAATGCACCGCGTAATACTTGTGTTATAGATTCGATGGATAACATTTATTTGAATCGTTTTGCGTTGGTTTTTTGGATAGCTTTTGCCATGGCCGCATCCATAATAGAATCATACTGACTTTCCCATACCTGATTGGCAGTCCTAAAAAACCACAGGGGGGCAATCCGGCCACGGTGGTGATGTCCCGTGCGGGTGTAACGCTCCCTGGTTCCCTTTTCAAAGAACCGCAGACGGTAAGTACCGCTGCCCGTGGCGCGGGTACCCATAATGTGTACTTTCGTACTCATTTCCCCTTTTTTGGTTTCTATGATCTTGGACCGCTTCACGGCATCCAGCATGGTGTCATCGAACCTCGGATTGCGGTTCCTGGCAGCGGGCAGCATGGCACGCACGTTGCGCTTGGTGCCGGAACGTAGCTGATTGGCCGCGTTGGTTATCCCACCACGCAGTGCTTGTCGCATTTCCTTTTGGCTGAAGTCAAGGAACTGCTGATACACTTCTCCGATGTTGGTTTCCATACCCGCTTTCGGCATAACTCTATTCGTTTACTTGGTCGATTTCAAGTCGTAGGCACTGTTGCTGGCGGTCATCCTCAATGCTGAGGATTCGATAATGGGTGCCGTTCCAACAGATGATGTCGTTGTCTCCGATATCGTGGTACCGGCGTATCTCTATCGTCCTGTGGGTGGGGCTCCATACCTCGCCGTTTTCAGTGGTACGCGTGCGGCGGTTGGTCAAAATTCTCGCCTTAGTGGTGTACTTCAGTTTCAATTCCGTCACCTGCTCACCCGTGGTGCCCAGGGTGAGTTCAGGTGTCAGAATCGTTATTTGCTCAGTCAACAAACCTGCTCTCATAACTAAATTTCGTTTTCGTTGTTGGAATAATCAGTATAGAGGGCAATAAGGTAGTCGTAGCTGCGGGGCACCGTTGTGGGCGTTGCGCCGTATGCCACGCTTTCCCTGTTGTTGTACAGGTCAGCAATATAGATAAGCATAGCTTGAACTATCGCCGCCGGAATATCGCCCGACGCATCCTGAAGGTCCGAAAGGTAGCGGTGGATGGAATGTTGCATTACGTCCTGTGCCACACCAATCAGATGGTTCAGGTAGGTATCATCACCGGGGTAGCCGGCATCAATATTCAAATGCTGCTTTACAAGTTCCAGCGTAATGTAAGCCATGATTTTCTATATTGTGTGTTATTACTCAGCGGAAACGGTGCCAAACTTCAGCGCGCCGTCAAGCAGCAGCTTGGCATCGCACCAGAAATTGACGATGAGGCGGGTTTGGGCCGCGTGTGCCAGGGTGGCGGCATCGACGGTGAAGTCAATAGCACCCCACTGGCCAATCTTCAGCTGGCTCCAGTCACCATAGGCAAAGTGGTTGGCCAGCACGTTGGCGGAATCGAGGGCGGGGGTACCGTCCATTTCGCCGTTGGCATACACCATACCGGTGGCGTTGGTTCCCTTGATCATGCTGCGGAAAGCAGATTTCGCAGCGGGGCTGAGGGCGTATTTCTTAGCACCCCAGGCTTTGCCGTCGAGCAGGGCTTCGAGGGCACAAAGGTCTGCGAAACTGTCAACCACGGTGTGGGAACCACTGGCCAGATAGAACAGGCCGGCGGGCTGGGTGGTGCTGCCAGCAGCGTTGCCTAGCAGGGTGCTTTCCAGCTTGGCCATGATGGCATCGACGATGGAACGGCGGATGAAGGCTTCCACGCCGGCGGAATCCTGACGCAGCAACTGGTTGCTCAGGATAACCATTGCGGCCAGACGTTTGGGGGAAAGAACCTTGCTGCTGAAAGTGGGGGTCTGCTCGTTCACGGCGACAATCTCACTCTCCCAGGAAGCAGTCACGTTGGTGCCAACGGGCATCTGAACGTCACCTACCAGGCCGGGGAGGAAATCAGCACCCAGCTGGGTGAGGATGGAACGGTTGCGGATTTCGCCCACAACGTCGAGCAGGTCAGTGGCCACAACGTCGGAACCCTCGGTACCAACGGTGATGGTGCGTTCCTCGGTGACACTGGGCAGCTGAAAACCGCCGCCAGCGGTGGCAATGCCGTTTTTGGCAAATTCTGCACGGCCGGCTTCGAGGACGGCGCGGAGTTCTTCAGAAGCCTCAACATGGGAAGGGTCGGAAGCGTAGCGGATAGCCTGAACCAGGCTGAAAGGTTTTTTCTTCATCTCTTTTTCTTGTTTGGAGTTGTTGTTGTTTTGAATGTTGATTGATTTTGCTTTTTCGAGGTCAGCTTCCAGCTGGCGCTGTTCCTCATTCAGGGTAGCGATTTCCCGCTTAATAGAATCCATGCGCTGACTTTCGGTTTCGCTGAGCATACGAACATCAGTACGCGCTTTGGCGGTCATGGCCTTTGCTTCCTCTTTGAGTGCGGCAATGGCCTCTTTGATTTGAACGGACGTTTTCTTCATAGGCTATGAAAATTGCTAAAGGTTGTCGATTTCCTTGTCGATGGCATCCATGGCGGCCTCCACTTCCTCATCCTTTGCCACCATTTGCTCACCGCGTGCGCTGACGCTGGTAGTGGGATATGCGGCGTGGGTGACAATGGAACAGTCGTACAGGCCGGCAATGGTGAAAACTTCGCGTTTCAAGCCGTCATCTTCACGGTGCCAATAGTCTGCGTTGTCATCATCCCAGTCAAGGGAGAAAGCAAAACTGCATTCGTCTAGGTTGCCACTGCGCACGTCGTGCAGTAGTTGGTTGCCCAATTCGGTTTCCGGCGCATCGAAACTGAAGTACAGGCCGGCGGCTTTCAGTTCCAGTTCCAGGGTGCCTTTGCCCTCCTTATGGCGGGCCAGCATTTTGTTTTCATCGTGGTTGATACACATAACCACGTCCGACTTGTCGATAAGGTCCTGAGAGATAGCACCGGCATGGATGATTTCTTTAAAACCTCCCAAATCCCGGCTCCATTCCTCAAAGCGCACCGCGTAACCCTCCACTCTACGGCCCTCGCTTGCGGCTCTCAGTTCCGTTTTGACACTGCGGAATTCTCGTTTTTCCTGTTTACTCATTTTGTAAATTTTTAGGGTTGTTATTATTATCACCCTCAGCGGTCCCACCCGCCTGGGTGTTGCCATCGTCTTTCTTACCGCCCTTATCGTTACCCTCATCGTTGCCGGCCACCTTGTTTTGGTTGGCATCACTGAACGGGATACGGATATCGTCACCACCTTTCACGGGCTCATATCCCAGCTGTTGGCGCGCCTCGTTGATGGTAAGAATACCGTTGGTGCACAGTTGGGTGTAGTACGACGATTCCGCGGCCTTGTCAGCACGCAACAGGCACGATTCGTCCAAACATACACGGCGGCCCTTATCGCGGGAGGTAAGCAGTTTTTTGGTGAATTCTGCCTCAATCATGGCGGTGTAGGGCATCAGCGTGCGCACCACGAATTCGTTTTGGGCAGTCTCAAAGTTGCTGAAGGTGGCACCGGTGTTACAGCCCACCAACACGGGATTGATACCAAACAGGCGGCAAACCTCCAAGGTGTTCTGCTGTCTGCTTTCCACCATTTGGCTGTCGTTGGGTTTGCTGCTGACGGGCTGGAAGTCCATATTGCCACCCAGCACGGCAATACCGCCACCCTTGGTGGTATAGGTGTCTTTCCACGTTTCCTTGATATCCGCGCGCTGCTTTTCGTTGATGGCTGAGTGTACGGCAATGATACCGTTGATATTGCAGTTGTTGTCGAAGTATGCGCGGGCAGCATCATCGGTGGCGCGGGCCAGCCCAATGGCTTTGCTTCCTATCTTGTCTGCACCCTGGCCGTTGATTCCGTCATAGCTCATGAACTTTAAATGGACCATGTCCATGGGGTCAATCAATCCGGTACCAACGTCCACGCATTCGTATGCCAGCTTGTTGATGGTGGGCACGTAGTAGATGGACACATGGGTGCTTTCCAGCCAACGCAAGCCAACCACGTGGCCGTCGGAGGCGCGCTCAATGTGCATGAAGCCGTTGCCGTTAAGTAGCGTGCTCTGCATCAGTTGGTGCATAAGTTCGTACTTGGTCAGCAGGTTGGTGGGATCCTCAAATACCTCATCCAACGCGTGCGCCACCTGCTTGCGCTTTTTGTCGAGCACCTCGATGGGCATCTGGGCAATGCTTCCGGATATCATTTCCACGCATCTGTAGAAGGTGGGGATATCCAATCCGTGCTGATTTCTCAGCAGTTGCCCCCAGGTCAGGGCCACACCGCCACTGGCGGGCACCACCGGGGTGTCGTTGGTGACGGCACGCCGATTGGCGTTGCGCACTCTTTCGATGTTAAGTCCAAACAATTTCATATCAAATTCCTATTGAATAATGGGGTGCTGTCAGGTAGCCGCCCAGGGCTTCTACCATGGCAATTACACCGTCAATTTTGTAGTTTTCACTGTTTGCTTTCACGGGCTTGCAGTTCTCGTTGTAGTCGACTTTCAACGTGGCATTCTGGAAGCACCACCGCGTAATGGGGTTGTTATCAATCTCGCATTGGGCATTCTTTATCAGTCGCTCAATCTCTTTGGTGCCACGGTTGAAGTTGCCCAGTCCCTGACTAAAGGGTGTCATATAGAATCCTTCCTCAGTCATTTTGATTACCCACTGAGAGGCGTTATATGTGTCGTAGAATACATTCTCAATCACAATGCCCATGTCACGGAATCGGCATAGGTCGTTTGCTATGAAGTCGTAATCCGTCACGTTGCCGGGGCACACCACCAGCTGGCCGTTGTGGTACCATTCGCGGTAACGCTCCATGTTGAAGCCACGGCGCAAGCAGTCGCTGGGGATGTAGTAACGCGTGTAGAATTGGTGGTTTTTGCCCTCATCGTCGACGTGCAGCAGACTAACAGCCGTCAAGTCGCTGACGGCTGCCAGGTCCACGCCCACTACCACGTTTTGGTCAACCCATTGCGCCGGATCTACGGGCTTCATCACGCCCAACATATTGCTGTCAGGTATCCACACGTCAAAGGTCTGGGACCAAATATTGAAATTCTTGGTCAGAATATTGGAGGTGAGGGCAGTATTGTTTTCGGAACTCTGCACTTGCTCCCGCAAGTAGCTTTCGCGCACCGAAACGCCCAGGTTGGGGTTGGCTTTTATCCACACCTCTGGGTCCCTGTAATCGTCTCCCTCGTCCAAACTGAATATGAGGCTGAATTGGCTGTCATCGGTTTTGTTGCCGTACAGCACGTCCAAGCAGTTCTGCCTGTAGTTGTAGCAGAAACTATCCATATTCAGGCCGGCGGTGGTAATCAACACGGCCAGCGGGTTGACACGTGCTGCTTGTGAGGTTTTCAGCACGTTGTAAAGTTGGTCATCTTTCGCCTCATGGACTTCATCCTGGACGAACATATATGCGTTGTAACCATCCAGCGTATTGGTGTCGCTGGCCAGCACTTGAATGGCAGATTTTTGTTTGTCAAACTGGATGTTGTCACGGTACCGCTTGAAATACTTACCGCGCGGGTCGATATTCTCACAGTAGTTGGCCGCCATCTTGTACAAGATCTTAGCTTGCTTATGGCTGTTGGCCACCACGTCAACCTCGCTTTCGTATTCCCCGTCTGCCATCATCATGTACAGCGAAAACAAACTGATGAGGGTTGATTTGCCGTTTTTACGCGCCACTTCGATATAGACGTTGTGAATGACGCGCTCATCGGTGCCGACATGGTACCAGCCAAAAACGTTGTAGATGATGAACAGCTGCCAGGGCTGGAGGTCGACTTCCAATTTGGGGTTGGTGCCATGGGTGATGTTGTACATGAAGTGCACCACGCGCTCCACCTTATCCTCTCTGAAATCGTATTCCGGACGCTCAAACCACGATAAATACCTCTTAACGGCTGCTTTTACGTAAGCACCCGCCACAATGCTGCCAGTTTCCACTGCCATGGCATATTTCAGGTATTTTGCACTTACTTTCATTCTGGAAACTCCATTTCGTATTGTTTGCGACTGTTGCCGGTCAGTCTATCCATAAAATCGTCGCTGTCATCCTCCGGGGTCTGCTTGATCTTGGAACTATCCCACGGACTGATTCCAAGTTTTTGCGCCAGGGCATTAATGGTGCTGGTTTCGTCCTTAATTATACCCATCAGCGGGTTTTTGCGGCCGTTGGGCATCAGTATGGTGGTACCGGCCAACTCATCTTTTGCCTTATAGTAAAAACACAAATGGTCCTCCAGCTGGTCCAATATGATGGTCCATTCGTCATTGATGGCCCCATAGGTGGATTTCAGATACGCTTTCACGTAGTTCATCTTTTCCGTCACCTTTTTGCGGTTCTCTGCCTTGCGGGCCTCTATTGCCCTCAGTTCTTCTTCACTTGCCACGCTTACCTCCTTTCACTGTACGGTGCACGATATCGTGGCACCTCTCGCACAGGCATTGCAGGTTATTGGGGTCGAAGCCCCATTCCACCATTTGGTCATCGTCCCTGGCATCGGCCAATGGGCGGCGGTGGTGTACTTCCACACTCAGTTCTTTGCCGCACATTTGGCACAGTGGATTTTCCATCAGTACGGCATCCCTCAACCGCCTCCAGCGGCGCGTATTGTACACCAAACGAGCAGCACGGCGGCTGTTTTCGCTGCGTTCTGCCATCGTCCGGGCGGGTCGTTTAGGTTTGTTGATGAATGGTGCCATATTTGGGTGCAAAGGTATAATAATTTTCGGGTACTTTTTACAAAAATTTTTTGGGTAACGCGTGCAACGAATTTTATTTCACTTGGTTATAATGATTTTTCAAAATAAAAAAACCCACCAAATTTAACACTTTATCGGTCAAATTTGGTGGGTTCAATTCTCAATTTTCACCCATCCGGATGGTTTACGGGATTTATAATCCCGTAATCTGCCAATTTGTCAGTTATCTAACCTCTTTTTTCGGTGCTGGCGGCACGGAGGTTTCTTTCGGATGTTCCGGCTTCCAGCTCATGACTTCAGGTGTATTCTTCAGTTGTTGCAGGGCAATGTACGCCCGTGTGGTACAACCGAAAACCGCCTCCACGATGATTGATTTTTCCAACGTGGACAGTATGTTGGTATCCACATACTGGTTGATCAACTCCATTTGGTCGTACAGTACGTCCCGTTTCTTATCCATGGCGGCCACATACGACGGGTCGTTTTTCTTCTTCAGGTCATGCATGAAGTCGAGGTACTGCCCCACTTTATCCAAATCCTCTGGACCGTTTTTGTGCTTCCACCTCGATACGTACTTGATGACGTTGCACACGCAGAACGGCCAGCCGTAACCAAGGGCAATTATGAAGTCTATAGGTTGAATCTTCATGTTTTTGTAGTGAGTGCCGCCCACCTGTACATTACTCCCCATAGTCAACTCCTTCCTCGGTGGGGTGCCACCATCCGGCACTATCGGTGATGTTCAGAATGGTTTGTAGAAAGGTGGCCGTGGGTTCTTCATGTTTGAATGTTTCATGTGGGCCGGCAATGTCAATGATTGCCAGTGACAGGAGGATGGGCAGTAATGCCTTGACAAAATCCCATCCGTCCCTCAAATACTCTCTGGTTTCGCGTTTCATTTTATTTCCTCCTTGCGTTGGTAATGGTCTTGGTGATTTCATTTTCAGTTATTAAGTTTTACTCAATAGGTGGCCGCCGGACACCCAACGGCCACCATGGGTGAGGTGTCAATCGTCTGCGCATTCGGTTTCCGCGTCTGACTGCCGTAGCACTATGAGCTCTGCTTCCAGCCGGAACAGCTCAGCCGACAGTGTGCGGTTGATATTCAGCTGCTGTTTCATCTGCCTGTCGTAGAGTTCCGTCAACTCAATATCCTCTTTGGCGAAACGCTCTTTCAGTTCCAGCTTTGCCCGGTCGTAGTCGCAGGTGCGCTGCTTCATGCGGTTTTCCTGGGCACGGCGCATGGCAGACATGGTGTCTTTTCCTTCCTGGATACGTGCCCGCATATCCAGAATCTTTTCGTTCAATTCGTTGAATTTAATTAAGTCCATAAATCGTTGTTTTGATGGTTAATGTTTTTGTTTTGTATGTTGCTTGCTGAAACATGTAAGCGGCCAGCTTTTTATATTCCTCATCCCGTGTTCTCGTGCTTTGTACAACGCCCATCCGGCCGTCGCATGGTGGGGCCCAGGTGATATCGACGTGCTTTGCCGTGAAGCCCAAACGCAGAATGGTTTCCCCAATCTTATGCAAGTATTGTATGTTGTCGAGCCGGAACACAAACCCCTCCATACCCACGATGCTGTTACACACTTTCATGTTTCACTCCTTTCTTTCTTTGCAGCTGTGGTTTTAACTTCATGAAGTTAGCCTGCTGAGCTCTGAGCAGCCCGCAGATCTCATCGTACCGCGCCGGCCTGTTGTTGCATTTCCCACGGCATTGTCTGATGTGGAAATCACTCATGGATAGTTCCACGGTGGCCAGACGTTTGCCGTTGCTTTTTACGCTGAGGATGTAGCTGTCTTTGCGCTTCCAATAGGTTTCCACGCAATGGTGCATTGCGTCCCCTTCATCGCAAAATTCGTCGTAGTTGTGCAACGGTTGGATATCCAGGTCCCCCACCTCCAGATGATATTCGAGTAGACCGCCAAACACTTTTTGGTAGGTGCTTTCCCACTCTTTTTGGGCGCGTATCCTGGCACGCCGTTTTTCTTCTTCTTCACGTTTGCGTATCACGTCGAGGCGGTGGGCCAACTCATCATGGAGTGCTTTGAGGTTATCCGGCAATATGTACTTTGGGCTGTGGGTGTCGAGCTCTAATTCCCTAACCATGTCGAGGGTATCTTGCCACATTCCGTAATCCTTGATACGGTATTCGTGACGCAACACAAGTCTGATCTGCGGCCATATCATGGTCACTTCCTCCATGCCGAACACTTCACCCAGATGATACCACAGGTCGTATCGTTTTGTTTTTGCTATGGTTTCGTAATGGGGACTTTCCAACAGTCGGCGTATGGCAGTCGTGGGCCTGATAGACTTATTGCGCCATTCGCCACACAATTTACTGCTGAAGCCGTTACGGGTGAGAATGGACAACACGGACATTCTGGGATACACGCACATGGGCTCAAAGTCGTAGTATTCCCCGTCCTCTTTAAGGGTGATTGGGGTATCGGTTCTGAATACGTCAGAATACCCGTGGCACACGGTACGGCTGCGGGCCATCACCACCTCTTTGTGGTTGGCGTTCCTTTTGTCGGAATGCTTCCCGTCCACGGGGATGACGAAACGCCGGATTACCTCGCTATAGTGGTACATGGCACGTTCCCCTGGTTTGGTTCTTTGGAATAGGTGGATGGTTCTAACAACTTGCATTCCGTCCCACACCGCCAATATTTGCATGGACGATACATGCGATATCGCATTCTTCCTATTGGGTGATACCACCACCTTTAATTTGCGGCCGCAATGGGGGCACGTGACAAAGATTTCAATCACCACAGCAGCCAGTTCTGATACGGCCGTTTCCGTATAGGCGAATTTCTCCCCACACTCCATGCAGATGAATTCGCAATCGGAACGCCGGCGCATCAGGGCGTTGTGTTCAAAGCAATGTTCACACCCCCAGCGGAATTGGGCATCCGATATTGAGGGCCTGTTCCGCTGGCTGGCAGCCTCAGCCATTTTTTCAAATGATGTTCTTGCTTTCATGGTGCTGTTATTTGAATAGTTCGTATTGTCCCTCGACGGGCGTTACTTTCTTCAGGCCACTGTTGGCTTTCTTGATGGCTGCTATTGCGTCCTTTTCCATCCGGGCGCGGGCTGCTTTGGTGGCGGCCGTTTTATCATTTTGGGACGGGTTGTTGTAGATTTCCTTTTCCAGCTTTGCAATGGCTTTCTTACGTGCTGCCTCCACTTCTTCTTCCGTGGGTTTGTATTCGACGGGTGCCGGCTTGCTGTTGTTTGTGGCGGTGGCCGGCTTGTCATCGGTGGCAACTGTCACCACCTTGGCACTGGCTTTTTTAACCTTGATATCATCCTCATCGTAGTAGTGCACGGCCATGGCCAGCACCTCCGAATCGTCCATCCCCAGGGCTGAACCCTTGTTTTTGTCGAACCATTCGGTAACTTCCCCCATCACATATTTGCAACACTCATCGATGCTCTTATTTTCCTTTTTCAGTTCCTGGGCGAACAGCTCATCTTCAGCGGCGCGCTGGTTCAGAAGCATGGTTAATTTATCCTTGAATTGTTGTGTGATCATTTCTTTACTCCTTTCAATTTTAGGTCAGTTACAATACAGCCCAATGCCAGCCGCCGTTCCGTGCACTTCTTACCATCCACCAATCCCGGTGGCAGGGCGTGTTCATGGTACAGGGGATCCCCGCACCATGTGGCCCGCTGCTCGATAACCAGCAGCGGGCAATTAATACTTTTGCAAAACGTAGTATCCATAGTTTGTTTGTGTTTTAATTTTCTCGGTTTGTGGCTTATGATAAGCATATCACACCAATTCTAACGCCTCATTAGGTTCATACAGGCAGCAGGTGTGGAGCTCTCGCTGGCCATTGGGCACCTTATCAACGTCACAGGTGATTGTTTCTTTGTCAAAAGGTATAAGTTGTTGATTCATGATTACGGCCAACCTTTTGTTTGCCATGGTTGCATATTCTTCCACAACATCGGTTCCGATGCAGTCACGTTCCAGCTCATACGCCGCAATGTTGGTTGTGCCTGACCCTGCAAACGGGTCATATACCGTCATGCCCACCTCGGTGTAGGTATAGATCATGTCCTTTGCCAACTGGATGGGGAACGTGGCCGGATGGTCTACCTTGACACCTCCGACATTATAGCGGAAGATGTTGTTGTGAAACCTCTGCGCCGGTGTCGGCCTCTTCCGTTCGCCACTGGTTGTCCTCCCATTCTCCATGCTCCACTTGTTGGCCTTGCGGTATGTGGTCATCTTGGTTGTGGTATCTACAAGGATGGGATTAAATACCCTCATTTTACCCTTGCATAAGACGAATATGTATTCAAAACATTGGCGGTACAAGGAAGGTTTGAAGCCTGGTAACGGGTTGACCTTTTCAAAAATCATGGTGTCGTACAGGTTCAGCCCAAGTTCCTTGAAGTATAGGGCCTGACGGAACGATGTGCCGGTCTCATTGTGGTCAATGGTCTCATCGCCAACGACCCAAACAATGGTGCTGCCCGGCTTGATGCAGCGCACTAGCTGGTTTGCTACTTCTTTGAACTTATCGAAGTTCCAAGTCACTTTGCGCTTGTATAGGCGCATGGTGTCGTATGGCGGAGACGTAAGCACAAAGTCTATACTCTCATCAGGCAGGGAGTGCATGTAATCGATGCAGTCCATGTTTAAGATTTTATTCATAATTCGTTGAGTTTTTCGTTGATATATTTCATTCTCTGTAAAACAACCAAATAAGAACTCTAATAGGAAACAATAACAAGATGGCAAACAGACAAAATGGCCATATTATTTGTCAATAGAATACTCAAACCGTTTCGGGTGCCACTGGTGGTTGCAGTCACGGCACACGCATATCGTCCTTACGTGTTCCGATTCTTCACCAATACCCTCTGCCTCCACGATGCCATCTTTAACCTCGTAGATGTACGCGCGAGTGAAGTAGTCACTAATTTGAAAATTTCGGCTCCCGCATTTTGGGCATTTCTTGTCCGTCATTGTTTCTTGGTTTTAATCGGTTATCGTATTCCGTTATTTTCATGCATCCATTTCTCGGCTTGTTCGCACCAATCAGCGGCGTAAGGTGCTTCGTTGTATTCTGGCTGTCCGGCATAACAATCAGGACAAAGAAACGCTCCTGATGGATTTGCCTCCCGTTTGGTGACATGCCAACCATGGTGCAATAACCATTGGGTTAGAAATACTGTGTGGGTGCCACAAAAGGGCTTCAAGATTTTTATTTCTTTGTCTAATACTATACGTGGAGCCTCAATTTCTTTCCCACACACTGCACACCTTACATGCTCAACGCGAGAGTTAAAGCCGTATCTTTTTCTCAATTCATCTATTATGTTGCTCATTTCTTTCGGTTTATTTGTTTCCATATTGATTGTTATTTAATCGTTTTCGGTTTTATTCCGAGAAGATGTAATTCTTCTGCACTGAAAAGTCTTGGGTAGTTACCGTCCATCATATAGTGCCACCTTTGCCACCATCTGAACTTATTCTGTACCGTGTATCTTATGATACCCTCGCCAAGATATAGCCTGGTGATTTTTCTTCTTATTTTCATTACTTTAGAAGTTTAAATTCGTACACCACGACAAAAGGGTTGGACTCCCACAGACCTTTGCGACCGACACCTGGGCGGTTGATGAGGGCTGCGAAGGCTTCTCGGGGGAATGAATGCCAGAAAAATCCTCCATTGGGTGCTTTGGAATCTGGGATGCCGTAAGGCATTGCGTATTTGTCGCTATGCAGTATGCCCTCTTTTATGCAGTCCTCGTCGCTAATGTCATGCAACCGCTCAATGCGTATGTCAGTGATTTTGATTTGGTGGGGCATGAGGTCGGGACGGACGAACATTTTATTATCCCATCCACCGCTTCTCATAAGATGAGAGTATGGATGTGATGATTCGCAGATTGTTCCTTGGTCAAGCATAACATCTTCGTATGAGTCCGGATTGTATTCTTCAATGTCTTTGTATGCTTGTGCCACGGCCACAACTTCACCAAGTTTGTAGCGGGTTTGGAATGATAAGAGAGCATGTTCGCAATGGACTCTAAGGAAATTCCCCTCTTTTACCCACTCTTGATATTTTATAACAGGCTCTTCACTATACTTTTTTTTGTAATCTTCAACAGTACGTTCAAGTGCCTTTTCGAGCCTCCGTGTCATTGTTTTGGTGCCGTTAAGTACGGCTTTGGTTAGACCATAGCGGTCACAGAATCCTATCTTTTGCACGGCAATTTTCCTTTCTGTTCTTTTTCTTTGAAACCGTCTTCGCATTCGTAACTATTTGGATTTCTCGGTTTGCCAAGCCAGTGTCACCATCCGTTAGTGAAGAATTCTCCACCTTGATAGTACCCGCAATTTTTGCATTTTCGATAGTCATTCGTGCTCATTTTGTTTCTCCTTTCTCCCACCCTTTCGGGTAGGCCTGATATTTCACTCCGTCCAGCAGGTCGCGCTGGTCTTTTGGGCAGGGTTTGCCGTCCTCTCCATAGCGTCCCCAACTTTTGAAGAAGAACGGAACGCCTTGTTCATCACATTGGCGTTTGATGTTCAGCACCCACTCTTTTTTCATCGGGCGTGCCTGGTTGCCAGACTCTCCGCCTACTATCACCCAATCAATACCAGAGAGGTCGAGGGTGCCCAGGTCGGACAGCAGAGGCTCGCAGGAGAGGAAATGCTTGGCGTTTTCAAAGATACCTATTCCCGATAATAATTTTATCCGTCCAATTTGTTTATTACTCTCAACGGTCGTGCCTATCCAAGCGTTGCGAGGGACAAATCTCGTAAGGAAATAGTTTCGCATTCTGATTGTGCGCTTGGTGAGAATTTGGAATGTGTGCTGCGGGCAGTCTCTTATAGTTTGCATCACGCGGTCGATGTACTCAAATGGCACATCTTTGTGGAAGAGGTCAGCCATTGAGCAGACAAAGAACATACTCGGCTTCTTAACGTGTTTCGGTTCGTCCAAACGTTCGGGATGGAGGGTGACATCGAAACCATTCGGGAACGCCTTGGGGAAACGTCTGGTCAATGTCTCTGCGTAGCAGTGGACGCAACCTTCCGAATACTTGGTGCAGCCTGTGACGGGATTAAAAGTCCTCTCGGTCCAGGCTATAGATGTTTTGTTCATTTCTCACCTCCTTTCTTTTCTTCTCCCTGGTTAATCCGCAAACCGTTGGTCTGACAATACAAATCCATCATCTGAAGCGTGCGGCTCATGGCACCATAGAACCATTCTTCCTCAATTTCGAGATCCTCCAAATGGCGGCGCAACCGATTGGTGCCGATGGCGGCAATACGCATACGGGTGGTGCTGGTATGGAGGTGTTCGAGTTTCTTTTGCAGGTCCAGAACCTCCACCATCAAGGAGGGCAGGTTCAGTTCCAGTCGCACCTGGGCGCGGTTGGCCTCCTCCAAAGCTTTGGCCAATGGGGACCGCTTGGTGGCGGGTGTTTTTTTTGTGATTACTTTTTTCATGGAATTCTATTTTTATAGTTAATGTGTTGATACTTTGTTGATACGACCTTGTTTTTTCGTTCATTGTTCGTTCCGTGTTCGTTCACCAAGCGAACAACGATCGAACAAATAGTGTCGTTACACTGGCGTTACTTTTTGGGAAGCTGGGACCGGAGGTAATCCAATGATTTCTGCACCAAATCGTCCACCTGTGGCTCCAGCCATTTAGACAGCTCCAGCCAATGTTGGTCCCGTGTCTGGAAGTAATTCTTTTGCGCATTGCGCATTTCCTCGATGGCTTCAAATACTTCAATCCACGTCATTGTTTGCATCGCTTTCAGCCCCATTGCCGGGCTCTTTGTTTGAGTTGGCGGTTATTTCACCGGTGCCAGGGTTAATGGTGTCCTTAACCCCGCTGCAAAAATCAATGGCCGTTTGGTCATAGTCACGGGTGGGCGAAGTCACACGGCGCGTTTCAATTTGGTGGATAACGCTGAGCTCATCGATGTGCAGATCATCCATGTATTTTTCTGCTTTACTTATCACATGGTTCATCAGCACCACTTCTACACCGTTCACCGGGTAATCATTCATCAACTCTTTGGCATGGTTTACCAGCTTTGCGATGCTGTAAAAAATTTTATTCATCTGGGCATCGACTTTGCCCATCTTGCTAAGCATTGTTTCTTTTGCCATGGTTCTATGTTTTTATGGGTTATTCGTAAAATTTCTTGTTGTATCGGTAACTGTCACCAACAAACGTAACCACCTCGCACAGCTCCATCAGGCGGTCCAACAACCGCACGCCGTACACCTTTTCTATCTGCTCAGGCGACAGGTTGGTGGTTATGATGGTAGTAAGCTTGAACTTCAGCCAATTGTTGTAGCGCATCGTCAGCAGCGTAGATACAGGCTTCACGGGCGTGCCATACGACATGACGCTGGCAGGTTCCGCGCCCAGATCGTCGACTACAAGTATGGGCTTGGTGTAGTATGATTCGTAGTATTTGCGGTCGTTGAGGTACAAATCCGTCAGCGTCAGCGCGTCGATAAACTCACTGCTCCGGTGTTCCGTCTGCTGGCACGCCTGGGCCACGGCATACGACATGGTGCTTTTGCCCGTGCCCACGTTGCCACGCAGCATCAGCCACGGCCTCATCATGATGGTGCGGCGATTCAGCACCCATTTGCTGACAAATATTGCCCCTGCCCGCAACGATTCGCTGTCCTTGAATATCCCCAGGTGCAGACGCACGCGGTTCTGGTATTCCTTATATACGATACCCGTCACCTCTCGAAGCTGCTGATTGGGGGTGAGGCTGCCGATGTTCTTAGACTCTTTTATCTTTGCCCGGTATTCGGCTTCCTGCCGTTCTGCTGCCAGGGCGGCCGCGGCCTCTTTACGCGTCAGCAGCTTTCCCGTTCTCGATTGGATAATTTTGATGTAGATTGCCACCTCATCCAACGGGTCCATCGTGGCAGTCACGGTTTCATCGTCAATAAATGTCGCTGCCTTTGCGGCATCGTTGCCAATCAGGCCGTCCAATTCGGCTTCACTCATTTTGTCAAGGTCTACTGGGTGTGGCTGGGGTGCTGTCGAACACTCCTTGGAGGGCTTCGAGTTCGTTAGGGCTGGCGACACTTGCGAGAGTGGACGCGGGTCTGACGGGGAACCGGTTGGGTTCGCTGGGTTGGGGGGTGTGGTTTTGGGTTCCATTGGTGCTGTTGTTTTTGGTGTTATTGTTTAATTTGTTGAATTGTGAGCATATCACGGGAAGGTCGAAGTTGGCGCGCTGCCACGCGTCCGCGCCCGGCCATACTTTGGCCAGCCACGCTGGCCACGTGACCGTTAGGTCGGCATCCGCGCCGTATACCTCTTGGAGCTTCTCAATTATCGTTGGTGTGAATTCCCGCGTGGTGTCGGAATCGGCAATATACTGCATTCCGTTTTTTTGATACAGGGCCGCCAGGCCCTCAACAATTTTTTCTTCATATTCGCATGCGCGCGCGGGCGTATACTCTCCCAAAATATAATTAATAATATAATTAAATGTGGGATGCGCAAATTTTGCGCTTTGGATGCGCAAATTTTGCGCTTCCGATGCGCAAATTTTGCGCTTCCGATGCGCAAATTTTGCGCTTTGGATGCGCAAATTTTGCGCTTCCGATGCGCAAATTTTGCGCTTTGTTGGCATCGGTTATACAGTACCCATTGCCGGTGTTATTTCTTACTTTGAAAATATAACCTCTTTCAGTGAGGGTGGTAAGTATGGTTTGTAGTTTGCGCCTGGATATCCCGTACAGGGCGGCCAATTCATCCTGTTTTCTCTCGAAAACTTTACCCTCGTTATTCTTACACCATCCGTATATATGGCATAGCACGTAAGCCTCAGTTATTGTGAGGTGCAACTGCTCTAAGCATTCATCATATACCTGTACGAAATGACCCTCGAATTCCATTGCTTACCTCTTTTCTTGGTGGGTTATTTCCTGGCCCTTTTTGTAGGCAGCCATGAACGTGCCACGGCTGACGCAGAACACACGAAACGTGGTTCCCCGACTGAATGGCATTTCGCTGGCGCGCATGGCGCATCGCGTGGCCATCGTCAGGTTCTTACACACTATCGGATACTGTTTGCCATACACCAAGTATTTGGGCACCAGTTCTTCCATGTCCATGGTCAACGAACTGCTGGTACTGGTGGCATCCAACACGGTGGCGGTGGCGTATTTTTTCTTTTCCGACATAATTAATACTTGGATTTAAGGTAGACGTTATAGGCGGCATCCAGTTCTGCACGGCGGGCACGCATCGATTCTCCCACGCCGATGATGGCATCACCAAAGTGTCCGGCACGGCGGTGTTCCTGGAAGCTGCGCACACTCATGCGCGGGCCGCCGTCGCTCAGATGGGCAATGATCGCGTCACGCCCATTCAGCCATTCGGTGGCGTGCAGCTCGTCCCAACACTCATGGTACCCACGTTTGTAGGCCTGAGTGATGAGGTTCTGCAAATCTTCTTCCAGCATCCCTACCAGCGTCATGCTTCCTCCTTTTGTGCTGCCCTGCGCAGGTGGTTGTAAACTGTGACTAACGATTGGTTGGTACGCAGTGCCGTTTCCAGCTTTGCTTTCGACGGCTCCAAGCCCTCAGCCAATAGCTTCTCGTAGACTTTGCAGGTGTTGCTCATGCGCTGCATATCGTCACGCTCTTTGGGGTTCATTGTGTCTTTTGCTCTCATATTCTATCTTTTTGATATTTGCGGCACGGTGAGGAATCGAACCCCGCAGCCCCTGGATACTTATTAACCTATTGTGTAAACAAATCTATAATTAGGTAATTGGTTAATAATTTAGGATATTCAGTACTTTGTCTTATGATGAAAGATAACATGATGTATCCGTGTGGCCCGTGCCAATGTCCGGCGTTTCACAACGCCGGCTCACAACATGAACTAAAATCATCCATACTGGAGAATACAATTATTGATAATAAAAGACCTCTCCGCTGTTAAGGTCGTGGAACACCTTTGGAGACTCAGGGGAGTCGAACGCCCTAACGGTTAGTCTTTTTCAGCCTGACTTGGTCGGCACGGCTGAAGCACCGACCATTCACCGCCCCCGTCCGGGGTCATCTCTCATGAGTGTGTAGTTGGACTCGAACCAATCGTTGCCCCCACCGTCAGTGCTTGAATTTTTACAAGACGCGAGAAAAGAATATCTCACAGTAGGCACTTGGAATTTCGACGGCCTGTGGGTACACTCCTCAATTTCGCTAAAGGGTGACGGCTTCCACGGTTAGGTACCGTTCTCAAAAAAAAAGAATACCCATCTTTGCTGTGAATAAGTCATGCGGTACCTATAATAAAGAACTCTCCGCATCAGTCACTCACCCTCTATATTTCAAATTTTGATACCCATTTTTTTGTGGGTTCAATTTTTTTCTTTACTTTTGTATTTGTTTTAAAACCTCGTTTAAAACAGATGCAAAAATACGTAAAAAAATTGAATATGCAAGAAAATTATTAAGCAAATTGACGTATGAATAGGACAAAATATTTACATATAGCACATTAAATATTAAAATTTTTCACGTACTAATACTTCAAATACATTAAATAATGGCACAAATAAATGAAAGAATTCGTCAAATTCGAGATGAATTTTCGGATTCAAACAACAAATTGTTCGCTAAAAGACTACATTATAGTGAACAATTCGCATCAGGTCTATGTAATAATGATAGCGTGGGTAATAAGGTTATTGAAAGGATAACAGACGCATTCCCCATGATATCAAAAGTGTGGCTGCTCACCGGTGAGGGACCAGTGCTGAAACAGGAAGGTGGCACCAATGTTATGGCCAATGGTGACAATAACAAGATTGCCGGGCACGATATTAACGAATGCACCAAACTGGAAGCTCTATACGAAGCCCGCATCAGCGACCTACAGGATCGTGTGTCCCATCAGCGCGCTATCATCGATTCTCTCACCCGCACCCTGGAGGCCATGGCCGGCAAATAATACACTACCATGAAATACTCAATTACTCTCTCACTCCACGCCAAAGCCCACAAGGACGGCACACGCGCCGTGCGCTTTCGCGTTTCATGGAATAGTCAATCCTATATCCATTATATCAATCCCGCCATCCCCGCCACAAATTGGGACGCTGACGGCCGCAAAGTTATTCCCGCAACCCATCCAGCCGCAAAGGAAATTTCGAGGCTCACAACGGCCGTAATCGATTTGTTCGACCGCGCACACCTCGACAAATTCATCCCATCCATGGATGACGTGCGCACAGCTCTGGGGGATCTGCAACCACAACAGCCCGCCGTGGCTCCCACCACTCACCCCATCCTACAGGCCATGGACGCTTTTGTGCTGGAGGAAGCAGCCGCCAACAGCTGGGCAGATGCCACCATCAGCCGCTTCCGCGTCATCCGCTCCCATATTGCCGGCTGGGATAATACCGCCACCGTCGAGGATATGGACGCAACACGCATGAAATCTTTTGTGGGATACATGTTTGCTATGGACCTAATCAATTCATCGGTTAGTAAGAACCTCCAGCAGCTGCGCTGGTTCCTACGTTGGTGCCGCAATAAAGGTTGGACTACCAATGACACATGGGATACTTACCGCCCAAAATTCAAAGCACCCACGGCTCCCGCCATCGTCTACCTCACCGCTGATGAGCTCCACCAATTGGAGGATTTGGACCTATCGCAGTCTGACTACCTGGCACGCGTGCGTGACGTTTTTGTGTTCTGCTGTTATACCGGCCTCCGATATTCCGACGTGGCACACCTCAGCTGGGACGATATCCACGATAACCATATCTCCATTGTGGCCCTCAAAACTTCAGACTGTATAGAAGTGGACCTCAACCGCCATGCACGCGCTATACTCGACCGCTACCGCCCGGCAGATCCTCACCCCCATGGGCGCGCCCTCCCTGTCATCAGCAATCAAAAGATGAACGATTATTTGAAGATTATAGCTGAACGCGCCGGCATCGACGCACCCGTCAAAAAGGTGCACTACGTAAGAGGCCAACGCCATGAGGTGACGAAGCCAAAACACAAACTCATCACCACCCATTGTGGCCGTCGCACTTTCGTGGTGTTGGCCCTCTCTCTGGGTGTCAGCCCCCAGGTGGTTATGAAAATCACCGGCCACAGCGACTACAAAGCCATGCTCCCATATATCGACATCACCAGCCCCGCCAAACGCGCCGCCGTCGATGCCCTCGACCAACTCTAATCCGTACCCATTTTGGGTTCCGTACCCAAAAAATACCCAAAATCCCCGCACAAATCCGCGCAAATCCGCGCCAAATAGCTGCCTGGTATCACCCGCCAAAATCCCCAAATCCGCGCAAATCCGCGCAATTCCCGCCAAAATCACCCACCCCCACTAATACCTGGATGGACAACAAAAAAGGATGCTCAATTGAGGCATCCTTTTTTTTGTTGTATCTCTCAACGAGAAGAATACTATGAAAAAAGAGATGGACTAAACTCAGCGTCAGTCCATCTCTGTTCTTTGTTTCTGTTAGCGTTGTCGTGCTACTCGGCCGAAGTGGTATCTTCGGAACCCGTCTTGGCTCGATTTTCCAGTTCCATCTTACCAAAACGGAGTGTGATGCCGGCCGAAATGTAGCGGCTGTTGATGGTGTAGCTGTTGCTTTCGCTCAGCAGGTAGGGGTTGGTATTGCTAGACCCAGAACCGATGGTTTTGCCCCAATTGAAGATGTCCTGTACGTTGACATAGGCCGATAGCTTTCTTTTGAAGAAGTCGGCCCTGACACCGCAGTTGAGATAATAGCGGGCGGAACGTTCGGCGGCCAGACTGATGGTGGGGGAGGTGTAGTTGGCCGAAGCAAAGACTTGGAATTTGTCCCACAACTTAACCCATGTGTTGAGCCGAACACTCCAGGAGGTTCTTGAGGCAGAAATAGTAGTCTTGCCTGGCTGGTCCAGACGGTATCCGTAGTTGTAGAGATTGGCATAGAGACGCACATTCATGAACCCACTGGGACGGTAGGTGACAAATGCCGTGCCGCCAACTCGGTGCGACTGCCCCATATTGTAGGGGACGGTGAATTGCACGATTCTGTTCAGAATTGGGTCGTCTTCTTCGGTAGAAGAGGTCAGATTATCGATTTCGTTGACACCGAATCTGGCATAGCCTTCCAGTCCAACATTGCCGAAGGACATGAAGTACTTGTTCCAGCCAACTTCTGCATTATGGGTGATGGCATAGACTCCAAGAAGGTCGCGGTTGCCAGTTGAGTAGCTGTCTAGTGAGTACCTTTTATAGGTGGTGATGTTTTCTTCTGTGGGACGACGCATGCGGAGGGTATAATTCAATTTGAAGTTGTGCATGCTTTCAGTGCGATAAGAAAGATGGACGGATGGTGTGAAAGTGAGGAAGTTGCAGACCGTATCGTCGTTGGTGAAAGGATAGGCGGGGCTGCCGGTGTAGCTAAAGTCGATGTTTTCGTACTGGGTGCCGAGTCCCAATTCGAAGGTGAATCCACCCAAACGACGGGTCCATTCAATGTCGGCTTCAACGGAATTCTCATGGTCCAGAAAGTCGTAGCTGCGCAACAAGTCACGGACATTGGAAGAGGAGGCGCTGTCAGAAACATTATACGTGCGCCAAACGTAACTGTGTCCATAACCTAGGCCAAATGAAAGTTCTCCGTTCTCACTATAGGGTCTGTTATAGCGGACGTCGGCACTCAGGTTGCTCGACTTATTGTTGTCGATATAGGCCTTGTCGTAGTTTGGACCCAAGGTAAAGGTGGTGCTGTATAGCCTGATGAAATCATTCTGGCTGAATCCACCGTTGTAATTCTCATGAATGCTGGCTCTGATATTGTGCCCTTTTTTGTCAAACTTATGGGTGAAGTCTATGCCAAACATCCCAAATCCGTTCCGTCCGTGAGTCCTATTGGTGTCGACGTAAAGGTATTCGTAGTCAGACAAAAGGTCGGTATGGCTGCGTTGCAGGAAGTTGTTGCTCAGGGTGTAGTTGAAATTCCCATGAGCCATGAACTCAATGTCGGTCATGCTGTCGATGGCGTAGCTCAGGTTGGCGAAGATATTGCCATTGTAGCGGCGGTTGTCGCTCTCGGTATTATAACTTTCGGTTGCAGTTGTGTCATAGAGTTTCTCATCCACAAACCCCGTGTTTTCGCTGTCTCTGCGGTAGGTCGTTCTGCTCCATCCGTCTCGGCTGGTGTAGTTGTAACGACCGCTCAGGTATACATTTACAGATAGTTTTTCGTTGGCCCATGTGTAGGACAGCCATGGGGAGACAAAAGGCTGAGTGGCACCATTGACGCCAAAACTGATAAAGTGGTTGCTCTTGATATAGGCAGAGGTGATGATATTGATTACGGCATCGGCACTGGTGGCATATTTGGCCGAAGGATTGGTGATAGTTTCAATGCGGTCCAAAGCATTGGCAGGGAGGGTCTCCAAATAGGTTTTAAGGTTCTCCTCGGTCAGTTTGGAAGGTTTGTCGTTCACCCAAATCTCTACACTCGAAACCCCGCGCAGTGTGATGTTCCCTTCAACATCCACTTCCACGCCTGGGGCGTTCTGGAGGGCGTCGCTGGTGGTCCCGGTCTGTATGGTGGGGTCGTCGGCCACGTTGTATATCATCTTTTCGCCCTCCATGGCATACAGCGGTCGGGCCGCAGTGACATTGATCTCTTTCAGTTGTGTGGCACCAGGAGCCAATTTGATGGTCCCTAGGGCAGTGTTATTGTTGACCGTGAAAGGAACAAGCGTGTTTTTATATCCTATGGCCGATACCCGTAGGAACATTTCCCCCTGCGGCACATTGGTCACTTCGAAATATCCGTTCAAATCGGTGATGCTGCCTTTGACAAAGGAGGAATCCTTGCCGTCTAAGATGGCCACATTCACATAAGGAATGGGGTCATTGTTGGTGCTGTCCTGTAGGGTGCCAATCACTTTGAAAACATCGCCTTTGTTGACTTTCCTTTTTTGCTTCACTTGTTGCGACTGCTCGGCGGCTTTCATGGCATCATGTTGTTTGCGCATCCGCTCACGGTCGCTCATTGAAGGACGTCCCCCGTTGCCACCGGGAGGAGGCCCCATGGGACGGCCGCCAGGGCCTCCACCGGGTTGGGCGAAAGAAACAGATGAAAGGCATAAAAAGAAAAGCAGCGCAATTGCTGAGAATAGGTTTGGGCGCTTTATCAACATATATAATTATGTATTTATTAATAATATATTTTGTATCGTCAAAATCTGTTTTATTGCTTTGCCCCACTTTTTTGTCATGTGCATCCGCTGCTTTTTTTCTGCTTATAAAGAATCTTTTTTATGATTATCCGCAATTGGCACATAGGCGAGGTCGTTTCATTCTCCGTGGCACATTGTG
>DFDY01000068.1:0-28919 GCA_002368955.1 Bacteroidales bacterium UBA3816 | reverse complement strand
ATCAGTCACCGCACTGCGCTCCGCTTGTATGGTGTTATTAATATTAAGCCTTTTACGGCAAATGCGGATAATCATTCTTTTTTAGCATTGTATAGTTTGTAATTGCAATAAAAAATGTATCTTTGCAGCATGAAAAAAATATTGTCCTTTTTGCTTGTGGCCTCATTCTCTTGTCCTCTCTTCTCGCAGGTGTCAGGGGGTGGAGAAGAGGAACGGCCGATGGAAGTCAGTACTTCCTATAGTATGGTTTATGACCGCGATTTGCCAGTCCTTCTCGACCTTCCTAATGTCTTTCAGCCTCAAGGGGAGCAGTCGGCATCTTGTCGTAAAGATTGGCATGTCGGGGTTGATGTAACCACCTTCTTCCGCGATGCTGAGTTTTTCTTGCCTTACACCAAAGGCTATACGGCTACAGGCTTTTTTCTCAATCCCTATGTAAGGCGTTCCATTGGCAGTAATGCCCAAGTGACCATGGGAGTCCATCTGGCCGGGGTCGCCGGTTACGAAGGCATCAGAAAGTGGCAGCCCCTTGTACGGTTGGAATATGAGCCCCACCGCAATTGGCGTCTGGTGATGGGGTCGCTCTATGGCACACTCTCCCATGGGCTTCTTGAACCCATGTTCGACCGTGAACGTTATATCTATGACCATCAGGAAGAGGGCATCCAAGTGCTGGGCAACCTCTCGTTCGGTCCTTGTCGGCTGAAGACAGACACTTGGATTCATTGGGAAGAGTTGTTGGAGCCTTGGCAGCCTACTCAGGAGCGTTTCACCTTGGGCAGCAATAATGACATACGACTGCTGGCCCTACCTCTCGGTGAGGGTAATGGTGAGCTGAATATCAGGGTGCCATTGAGCTTCTTGGGATGTCATCGCGGTGGACAATTTACTGCTTTGGACACCTGCATCCAAACCTTATTCAACGAAAATATCGGTCTCAGGCTTTCTTGGACTGAGCAGGGGCATGATATGCTAGACATTGATGTGCCCTTCTTCTTCTATCAGGACATGTCCCCCACCAAACTGATGGCGTACCCTAATGGTTGGGGCATTTGGCCGCAAGTGTCTTTGAATGAGGTGCTGCCACAATGGAAACGGTCCTCTAGATGGCGTGGCGCATGGCGATTGCAACTGCAAGCTGGTTACTGGTATGGCCACCAGTTTATAGCACCAAGGGGAAGTTATCTGTTTCAGAGTATCAGCTGGCATAATCCCGACTTCGCCACCCCTGAGAGGGAAATGCTGACGGCCAAAATAGCTTTGGCAAATGCCTACAACAAACTCACTATGGGATTGGATGCTGAGTTCTATTACGACTTGAGAGAAAAAGGGTTAGATATGGCCGTTGGGCTATATATGAGGTATTGCCTCTAGCGATTTGTTATTTAATCACATACACCTTGGGGTCGATTGGTTTGTTGACCACTGGCTGCTGGTGGTGGCCGTTGGCATCCACTCCTAGGGTGTATTTGTGCACGGTGCCGAATTTCTCTTCAATCTCTAAGTAGGAGATGAGGCAGGTGTTTTTGTTGTATTTGAGCAGCAGACGGCTGATGCCTTTGTTGAAACTGTCGTCGCTGTTTAGAGATATGATATAGTTGTGCTCGTCAGCGGTGAGGTTGAGTTTCACGGTAAAGTTGTTGTACAGGCTGTACACATCCCCGTTCACAGCCCAGGCCATGGCGTTGCCCAACAGTTTCATCAGGGAGATATATTTGAAGTTGTATTTCTTGTTCCGTCCGTTCAGCCCGTTGTACAGGTGGGTGGTGGTGATGATGTAGTAGTCTCCAACAGGATTATTGTATAGCATTGACATCTTGGCTTCAATGTCGCCCGCTTTCATCGGTGTCACCCTTTCGCAATAGAAGGTGCCTGTTTTGTGGATTTTCTTTCCTTTTTTGATAATGTTGTGTTGAAAAGGGGCCTGTGTGGAGTGGTAATGCCTGTTTTGGATTAGGATATGATTGAGAATGGCGCTGTCGGAGGCATTGATTTTTTGGGCCGAAAGGGGAAGACTTAGCAGTGAGAGTATAATTCCGATGAGTATTCTTTTCATAAAGACTAGGTTCATTTAAAAAACCCCCGATTATGCAACCGGGGGTCACCAAAAATCATTATTACGGATGTTAAAGTACGGTGAATTTGAATGTGTCGCCGTTCAGACGGTAAACATAGGTACCGGGTGCATACTGCTGTAGGTTCAGGCGGTACTCATGGGTGCCGGCTGGAATAACAAAGCTGTCGACCATTTTGCCATCCATGCTGAACACGCCTACGGTTGCGCTGTTGGGCAGGTTCATGGGAATCATGATGTAGTCGCTGGCCGGATTGGGGTAGGCCGGAGTAGTCTTGGCAATAGTGTTCTCATCGATGCTGAGGTCTTTGGGATAAATCTTGTAGACCATGGCATGGTTGGAGCTGAACTTATAGCCACCAGCTGTCTGAATGGCTGTCACAGGAGCAAGGGTATAGAATCCATTTGACGAACCACCCCAGCCCCAGTTGATATAAAATTTGGTGTTGTCGTTAGCAGAAGTACCTGCTATTACCCATGCGTGGCCGGCATCACGTCCGCTGCTGTTGCCATCAAATCCACTATAATAAACAGGACGGTGGTTGTCGTCGAGCTCTTCGTGGAGCATCTTGAGCCAGTTGGCATCGGTGATGGAAGAGCGAGACAGGTATCTGGCTTCGGAAGAATATAAGAACCATTTGCTAAGTGCCTCGGGAACTTTATAGCTTTGTGCACCACTTCCGTCAACGCCCCAGTCCATCCCTACGGTTACGCCACAGGCAAAGAGCAACTTGCTGACAGCGCGTTTGTTGTTCCAGGAGCTGCCGCTATTGATGGTGTTGGGCATGCTGTCATAGACAAACTTGTTCGAGTCAACCCAGAATTTGTATTTGACAGTGGTGTTGTTCCAACTGCAAATTGCTGTGGTATTGCCCTCAACGGCACCACGTACAGGGTAGTTCCAATATTTGATGATCTGTCCCATGGCAACGGCCACACAACCGGCGTAGCAATACTTTCCATTCACGGTGGGGCACAGCACATTATAGCTGGGTTTTGTGTTTTCGCCTTGGTCCCATTTGGTTTGAACCAGCACACCGGCTTTGCTCAGGTCGCAGGTGTAGGTCTGCTCCTCCAGCTCTTTCCAAAGGTTCTTTATCTGGTTGGTAGCCTTAGCTTGGCTGTTCTGGACCTCGCTAATGATTTCTGCATAGCTGTCGAGCATATATTTGGCAGCGGGGTTGAGATTCTTGGGGTCGAGGCTGCCTTCGGGCGAGTAGGCCCAGATGGGCTCGGTGGCATCAGAGGCAGAGACAACCACAAATCCGTTCCCTTCCACATTGAATGTATAAAGGGCTGGAATGCAGAGCGTAGGATTGTCATACTGTGCGGCCAGTTCCAGCTTGTCGCTGTTAACGGGAGCCTTGGCACCAGTGGCTACTGTGAAATAGTATGCACCTATTTCTTTGGCAGTTTGAATGTCTACATTGTCGGCTTTTATGCTTCCGCAGAATAGTCCCATACAAACGATTACGATAGATAAGATTTTAGTTTTCATGTGTTTTAATTGTATTATCTATGTGAGTTATCATTTTATTTCAAGCAGCAAAATTACGAAAAATAATTGAATTGAATATGATAAAAATATTTAAGCTGTTTCGATTTGTTTTCCTGTTTCTTGGGGACATCCAAATTTCTTTTTGACAATCAGTATATTGTGTCTCTTCGTGCGCCGCTATTTTTGTTCCACCCCTTTGTTTGTTTTATTTGAACGGACAACAGTCATTCTACTTCGGTCTGTCTCTCCCGTGCAACCCTCACATTTCGGGCTGTCTTCTTCTTCGTTATTCCGATGCTTTTCTAGTGTTGATATAATGTCGGGGAAATGAAGATGAAACGTTTTTATTTCTGGTTTATAGATAAATACATCTGAGGGTGTGGTCTCGAAACTGCATGTTGGTTTGGCTGTTGTGGTGTATATGTAAGTGTGTGGATCGGCTTTTTTGTGGGACTTCTTCTAATGGGGCATTAACTTGGACTAAGCAAAAAGAAAACGCCCAGGCCTAGGTAGTTGCCCAGCATATAGCCCAGCAGGCCAATTGTGATTCCGAGTATGATGAGGTCTTTGTTGTTCAGAAGGGCGGCCACCAAGGGGACAAAGGGTGGCGAGTTGATAAGTGCCACACTGGTGACCAATGCACTGTCGCCATCAATTTTAAGCAGTTTGGAGAATAGAATCTGCAATACAAGTGAGCCGAATATCACAAACAGAATGTACCAGAGGATGTTCAGACTTGCCGTTAGGTCCATTTGCCGAATGTCGCACGCGTTGGCTATGCTGAAGCAGAAGAGGTATACAAAGTAAAGCCCTAGGGTGAAGGACTTTGACTGTCGGTTTTCTTTGTCGGCCTGTTGGTTCAGAAGGCGTATGAGGGGGAGGAAAGAGGCCCCAATGGACAGGGTGGTGAGGATGAGGATGAGCATTGGGGTGGAGAGTTGCTGGTCAAAAAGGGTGGAGATGTAATATGACAAGGCTGCAATTGCCAGGGTGAGAATCAGGGGGATGGCAATTTCACGAAGTGTATTCTTTGATGTTTCCACTTGAGCCGATTGATTTCTGGGAGGAGATTGTGTTGGGTGCTGACCAGATGTTGGCAGGGGCAGGAGTTTGCGGAAGACGGGCTTGCCAAAGCAAATGACGAAGACTAGGTATAGTCCGGTGATAATCAGGTCGTAGGAGGTGACGTAAAGGTAGGTTTCCTGGTCCATGCCCACCCCCTGTGCAATGGCTCCCATATTGGGAATGCCGCCGGTGTAGATGCCTACGGCCACGGCGCACACTTGGGCAAACTTGCGTTCGTCGTATTGCCCTCGGAACAAGAAGAATCCGGCCAGGGTCACTATCAGCACTGCCAGCAGGCCACTCACGAAGGCTTTCAATGCCTTGCCGGTAGACCAGTGCGACAGGCTGCAGGACATCAACATCAATGGAATGGCCAGAGGAATGCAGATGTTGCCTATGGTGTTGTTGAGTGAAAGTAGGGCGCCGTCTCGAATCCATGTGGTGGTGTTGGCCACTATCAGGCCTATCACGTATAGCACAGCCATGGGGCTGACTTTGTCAATCCACTGCCATCGGCGAGCCATGAGCATGACCGCGGCCGGGGTTCCTAAGAGATAGAGTATGTAGAGCAGCGTTTCTATGGCTTACAATGCTTGCGGGTTGTGGTGTGGATTATTTGTCTTGGTGCTTGAGGGTTTCCTCTAGCTCTTCTTTCAGGTAGATGGCCGTATCGTTGTTGGGCTGTTTGGCCAGCTCTTCGGGAGTGCCTTCAAACATAATCTTTCCCCCACGGCGGCCGCCGTCGGGCCCCATGTCGATAATCCAGTCGGCCACTTTAATGACGTCCATGTTGTGCTCAATCACCAGCACGCTGTTGCCCCGGTCCACCAGTCGTTGGAGCACGTCCAGCAGCACTCGGATGTCTTCAAAATGCAGCCCTGTGGTAGGCTCATCAAGAATGTATAGAGTGTTGCCGGTTTCGGGTCGGGCCAGTTCGGTGGCCAGTTTGATGCGTTGTGCCTCGCCTCCGCTGAGGGTGGTGGATTGCTGACCAAGTGTGATGTAGCCAAGGCCCACCTCTTGGATGGTCTTGAGTTTGCGATAGATTTTTGGGTAGGACTCAAAGAATTCGACTGCCTCATTGATGGTCATGTCCAGAACGTCCGAAATGCTCTTGCCCTTATATCTGATTTCCAGCGTTTCGCGGTTGTAACGCTTGCCGTTGCAGACTTCGCAGTTGACGTACACATCGGGCAGGAAGTTCATCTCTATGGTCCTCACGCCAGCCCCTCGGCAGTTTTCGCAGCGTCCGCCTTTGACGTTGAAGGAGAATCTCCCTGGTTTGTAGCCCCTGATTCGGGCACTGGGCAATTGGGTGAAGAGGGCTCTTATTTCGTCGAATACGCCTACATAAGTGGCTGGATTGCTGCGCGGTGTGCGGCCGATTGGCGACTGGTCAATTTCAATCACCTTGTCGATAAACTCGATGCCGGAGACCGATTTGTAAGGCAGCGGGTCTTTCTGAGCGTGGTAGAAGTGCTGATTGAGTATGGGATGGAGCGTTTCGTTGATGAGGCTCGATTTTCCGCTGCCGCTAACGCCTGTCACACAGACAAATCGGCGCAGGGGAAGGTGTAGGGTGACATCTTTTAGGTTGTTGCCCGAAGCACCAGTGATTATCAGCTGGTCGCAGCCCTCCATCGGACGGCGGGTGGGAATGGGGATGTCCTTGATGCGGCGCAGGTAGTCGAGGGTTAGTGTGTGTTTCTTGGTGGAAATCAGTTTGTCGTGGTCGCCTTGGAAAATCACTTTGCCACCATGCACTCCGGCACCGGGTCCGATGTCCACCACATAGTCGGCACTCATCATCATGTCGCGGTCGTGTTCGACCACAATGACACTGTTGCCAAGGTCGCGCAAATTCATCAGTGAATTGATGAGGCGGCGGTTGTCCCGTTGGTGCAGTCCGATGCTGGGTTCGTCCAATATATAAAGTACGTTCACTAGGCGGGCACCTATCTGTGTGGCCAAACGTATGCGTTGCGATTCGCCACCCGAAAGGCTGCTGCTGTTGCGATTCAGAGAGAGATAGCCGATACCCACATCTATCATGAATTGGGTGCGAGTGAGTATTTCTCTCAGTATTTCGTGGGCCACAGCCTGTTGCTGGTTGTCCAGTCGCTCCTCCAGTGTCGAAAGCCGTTCATAGAGTTCTGTGAGGTCAAGGCTGGCCATTTCGCCAATGTGCATTCCGTCCACTTTGAAGGCAAGACTTTCTGGTTTGAGCCGGTAGCCGTGGCATTCGGGGCAAGGGACGGTGTTCATGAAGCTCGACGCCCATTTCTGCAAAGCGGCGGAATTCTCGTCTGAGGCCATTTGCAGGATGTAGTTTACAATGCCTTGGAAACTGCTTCCGTGGCTCATTTCATAGGCATCTTCCATTCCGGTGAAATCGCTGGTGCCATAGAGGATGGTGTTCATGGCATCTTCGGAGAAGGTTTCTACGGGGTCGTCGATAGTGAAGTGGTAGTGTGCCCCAAGGTTCTCCAGTTTGCGGTAGAAATAGTTGGTGGGGCTGTATTTGCCCAACACGTCAAATGCTCCTTCTCTGATGCTTTTCTTGGGGTCGGGAATCAGTTTGGTGATGTCTATCTGGGCTATTTGTCCCAGTCCGTTGCACTTGGGGCAGGCACCGTAGGGTGAGTTGAAAGAGAATGTGTTAGGCTCGGGTTCGGGATAGGAAAGGCCAGTGGTGGGGTCCATCAGCAGGCGACTGTAGAATGTGGGTTTGGGCGCCGGGGCAGGGATAGGGGAGGGGGGGAGATTTTCCAAAATCATCAGTACGCCCTTGCCTTGTTTGAAGGCTGTGCGCACGGCTTCTTTCAGCCTGTCGATATTTTTCCCTACTCGCACACGGTCGATTACCAACTCGATGTCATGGACTTTGTAGCGATCCACCTGCATGTTGTATGTGAGCTCTTTGATATCTCCGTCCACACGCACGCGCAGGAATCCTTTCTTGGCTATTTGGGTGAAGAGTTCGCGATAATGACCCTTGCGGCCTTTCACCAGCGGGGCCAGCACCATGATGTCTTTGCCCTGGTATTTGTCTATTATCAGTTTGATAATCTGCTCCTCGGTATATTTCACCATCTTTTCGCCACTCACATGTGAATAGGCCGTGCCTACGCGGGCATAAAGCAGACGGATGAAGTCATAAATCTCAGTCACGGTGCCGACTGTGGAACGGGGATTCTTATTGGTGGTTTTCTGCTCGATGGAGATGACGGGGCTGAGACCGTTGATGCTGTCCACGTCGGGACGTTCAATGTTGCCAATGAAGTGGCGGGCATAGGCCGAGAAGGTCTCCATATATCGGCGTTGCCCCTCGGCATAAATAGTGTCGAAGGCCAGACTTGACTTGCCGCTGCCGCTCAGTCCGGTGAAGACGACAAGAGCGTTGCGGGGGATGTCTATGTCGACATTTTGGAGGTTGTGTTCGCGTGCTCCGAGGATTTCTATTTTTGCCATGGTGGTTGTGATGGGGAACTCTGTGGGTTATTAGATGTGGGTTATCAGTCGGGTGTCTTTCTTCCCGTTGGTCAGATGCTTGTGGAGCAGCCCCTTCTCGGCAGGCAGTTTTACAGTGTAGCTCTTGTTGGCCTTATTCTTTAACATGTCGGTCTGAATCCATGGGTTGAGCGTTCGCAGCATCTTATAGGTGGTGTTGTTTTTCCGGGCAAATTGGTAGAGGTCCACATTCTGCCCCGAAAGAGTTGTCGTGCGGGTGGGGATAGGGGGATAGAGGTCGCAGTGGCGCAGGAAATAGCCATACTGTTGAGGGTGCTGCATGATGAGTTTCATGGCCAGAATGCGGAAGACATATCTGCTGGTTTCGGTGTTCAGTCTGATGTCGTAGTAGTTTGTTGTACCCTGACTTTGCATGCGTTTGGAGAGGCCGTTCTCGCCGCAGTTGTAGGCTGCTGCTGCCGCCGACCAACTGTGAAATCTATTGTAGAGCGACTGCAGATATTTACAGGCTGCCTCGGTGGAGGCCTCCACATCGTTGCGCATGTCTATCTCGTCCGTCACAGTTAGGCCGTAGTGGGTGCCTGTGCTGGAGACAAATTGCCAGAAACCCTGCGCCTTGGCAGGCGAGGTTGCATTGGTGAGGCCGCTCTCTATCACACAGAGGTATTTCATGTCCTCTGGGATATTGTTCTTTTTCAGTATAGGCTCAATGATTGGGAAATAGCGATTAGCCCGTTTGAAGTAGAGCACCGTGCTGGACTGCCTGTACATATTGATAATAAGTTCGTTGTCCAATGCCTCTCTCACATAGTAGAGCGATAGGGGTACCTCTTCGCCGCAGAAGGTCATAGTGTCGGGTATGACGGGCGCATACACTCTGTAGTCGTGCATGATGGCTTTGGTCTGCACCTCGTCGCTGTCTTCTTTAGGGGTGGCAAAAATAAAGGCTTCTCCGGCGATGGCCAAAGATGCCAAAACGATGGCGACTATGGATAACTTCTTCATTATGTCGGGGTTATAGGGTTATATGTGAGCCTAAGCCTTGGGGGTTAGGCAGCAATGAACTATCTCTTCGGCCACCTGCGCCTTGGTCAGCAGCGGAGTGGCATGTGAGGAGCCGTCGCGGCCTAGGATAGTGACACGGTTAGTGTCCACTCCAAAACCTGCGCCGGCATCCCGAAGTGAATTCAGGACGATATAGTCGAGGTTCTTCTTTTCCAGTTTTCGGTGGGCATTATCCAACTCGTTGTCGGTCTCCAGGGCAAAGCCAATCAAGGTCTGCTGGGCGCTTTTCATAGTCCCCAGTGTGGCCAGAATGTCTGGATTCTGCACCAAAGTGAGTGTCATGCCTTCCGCCCCTTGTTTCTTCAGTTTGTGGTCGGCAGTGTGGTCGGGTCGGTAGTCGGCCACTGCCGCCGAAAGGATTGCTGCCGAACAGGTCGGGAATACATTTGTGGCGGCAGCATACATCTCGCGAGCACTCTCTATGTCGGTCCGGTGGATGTTGGGATGGCTGATTTTCAATGAGGTGGGGCCCGTCACCAACTCCACCTGTGCCCCATGTTCGGCCAATGCCAAAGCCAAGGCAAATCCCATCTTGCCCGACGAATAGTTGCCGATAAAACGCACCGAGTCAATCCGTTCGTATGTTGGACCAGCTGTGACCAGCACCTTTTGCCCGCTCAGATTGGGCTCAGGGGAGGCAGAAGCCAGTGCCTGCATGATTTCTTCGGGTTCGGGCATACGTCCGGCCCCCGAGGTGCCACAGGCCAGTTCGCCACTTCCCGGTTCAAGCACATGGATGCCCACACTGCGCAGATATTCAATATTGCGCTGAACAGCAGGGCTCTCCCACATCTGGGTGTTCATGGCTGGGGCCAGAAAAATAGGCTTGCGCATGAAAGAGAGCAGCAGGGTGCTCAGTGCGTCGTCGCCAATGCCCGATGCCATCTTGCCGATGATGTTGGCTGTGGCTGGCGCCACCACCATGAGGTCGCCCCAGTCTTTCAGTGAGATATGCTCAGTGGTGTGGTCATTGTTAGAATCAAAGAGGTCGGCATAGACCTTGTTGTCCGATACGGTTTCCAATGTCAGCGGCGTGACAAATTGGAGGGTATGCTGGGTGGCGACACACTTCACCTCGTGGCCAGCCTTGCGCAGCAGGCGCACCAAAAGTGGGGCCTTGTAGGCAGCAATGCCTCCCGTTATGCCGACAATGACTCTCATTTTTAATTGCTTACTGATTGTCGGCAATCACTTTGTTCTCCAGCTCTTCCATCTTCTGCTGGTTCTGGTCTTCCTTGGCCGGATTGCGATAGTAGAGTTTGTGGTCGAGATATTCTTCGGTGGCCACCAGCACGGGTTTGGGCATCAGCTCAAAGCGGCGCACTACCTCGATTTGCTCGCGGTTCTCGTAGTATTCTTCCAGACCATCGTTGGTGTTCGAAAACTCCTCTATCTTCTTGTGCAGTTCCTTCTTTTCCTCAATGGAGAGCTGGTTGGCCCTCTTGGTCAGCACGGCAACCGTCTCATAGATGTTGCCGGTCATCTGGCTGAATTCTGCTGTGTTGCGGGTGATAGTGGTGTTGGTTACTTTTTTCTTGTTCTCTTCCATTGTATGATGATTATTTTTGATTCGTTTTTGATGATTAAGGTTTATTTGTTGGCACTCTTGTTGGCACTCTCAATCTTGGCAATGGCGGCTTTGGCCAAGGTGTAGTAGTTCTGTGCCATACTGAGGTATTTGGAATTGCTGAAACTGGTGCTGAAACGGTCGAAATCGTTCACCACCTGCTGCAAGCGCTCCTTTATTTTCGACTCCTGACTGTTGATGCCGAACTGGTAGCCGCTTGAAAGCATGTAGAACATGGCCTGCTCCCTGTAGGGCGAATCTGGGTAGTTGTCCAAAAAGTCGCTTAGGGAGGTGTAGGCGGCATGGTAGTTCTCGGTGAGGTAATAGCCATAGGCAATCTCATATTCCTTGCGCATCAGTTTGTTGCGCAATTCATCCAGGTGAATGTTGATTTCGGGAATATGGAGGCTGTTGGGATAGCGGTCGACGAAAGATTCATAGGCCTCGATGGCCTCCTTGGTCAGCCTTTGGTCGAGGAAATAGTCCGGTGACTCATGATACTTGCAGTCGGCGGCCAAGTAGAGAGCCTCTTCGGCCCGTTCGCTGTATGGATAGCGTTTGTAGAAATTCTTAAACTGGTAGCCGGCAGAGTAGTAGTCCTTTTCGGCTAGGAGCGACATGCCGTAGTACCACGATATGTTTTCCGCATTCTCCTTACCGTGATAGTGAAGAATGAGATTTTCGAACAACATTCTCGCGCGGGTGAAGCTCTTGTTGTTGTAGTATTCCATCGCCGCCTTATACTTGGCGTCAAAATCAGTCCCCTTTACCAACTTGTCGTATTCGCCACAACTGACTAACAACGTTAGTGTTAGGAATAATATTCCAATCTTTGTCACAAATTTCATAGTCTGCAAAAATACGTTTTTTTTTCCAATTATCATCTTTTTTTGAATATCCGCCTGTTAATAATAACAAATTAAGCATCCATCAACCCTGTTCACCCCTTTGACGAAGAGGTGATAGCCCTCGACTGTGAAGTACATCCGTCTTTTTACCATTCCCGACTCACAGCACAACCACTTCCTCTTCGCTTTATGTACGTTTAGGTAGCGTTGAATAGCGAAGGGAAACAGGTGCGCCACCGCTGAAAAGGTGCAGGGGAGGGGGCTAATTGGGCAAGAGGTCAAAAAACAAACTGAAACAGGCTACATAAAGTTGGTGAGGAAATATAGTGAGCATGTGGAACCGAGGGCCCTGGCAGAAAAAAGTGTCTTTATTTTTGCAATCTAGGAGGTGAAGAGACAAAAAAAAGTTTTGGAATGCGCTATGGGGCCAAAAAGTCTCTGAAATGGGATGGAGACTTGTTTTGGGGACGGTTGAATCTATGCGTTTGCGACACGATAAAAAAGAGTATTTATATGTAAAAGTTCTTTATTCCGATTTTTATTTGTATCTTTGCCACTTATAAAGAAATAAAAAGTATGGACACTATCATCATCTTAGATTTTGGTTCTCAGTACACTCAGCTGATTGCCCGCAAGATTAGAGAACTGAATATTTACTGTGAAATTCATCCTTTCAACAAGGTTCCAGCCCTGACTTCCGATGTCAAAGGTGTTGTTTTCTCTGGCAGCCCCTACAGTTGCAACGCTGCCGATGCTCCCGTCCCCGACATGACGGGCATCAAAGGCCGTCTGCCGCTGCTGGCCGTCTGCTATGGTGCTCAGTATCTGGCCAAATTCGGCGGTGGCAGTGTTCAGCAGTCACAGGTGCGCGAATATGGCCGCGCCAATCTTCAATTTATCGACTCTGCCAACCCCCTCATGAAAGGCATTCCTCTGGGAAGCCAGGTGTGGATGAGCCATGGCGACACCATTGAGCGCCTGCCGGAAAACTACCATGTTATCTGTTCCACCGACAATGTGCGCTTTGCTGGCTATCAGATTGAAGGCGAGCCTACCTATGCCATCCAGTTCCATCCCGAGGTGCACCATTCGGTTGACGGCCTCACCCTCCTGAAGAACTTTGTGGTGGACATCTGCGGCTGCGACCAGTCGTGGACTCCCGAGTCCTTCATTGAAACCACCGTGGCCGAACTCCGTGCCAAGGTGGGCAGCGACAAGGTGGTCTTGGGCCTCTCCGGTGGTGTCGACTCCACCGTGGCGGCCGTCCTTCTCAACCGCGCCATAGGCCATCAGCTGCACTGCATCTTTGTCGACAACGGCCTGCTTCGCAAGAACGAGTTCGAGGGCGTGCTGGAATCCTATCGCGACATGGGGCTGAACGTGAAAGGCGTGGATGCCAAGGAACGTTTCTATAGTGTCCTGGCAGGTGTTACCGACCCCGAGAAGAAGCGCAAAGCCATCGGCAAGACCTTCATTGATGTCTTCGATGCCGAAGCCAAGCTCATCACCGATGCCAAGTGGCTGGGGCAGGGCACCATCTATCCTGATGTTATTGAGTCCAGCTCGGTCAAAGGGCCTTCGCAAACCATCAAGTCGCACCACAACGTCGGCGGCCTGCCCGACTATATGAAGTTACAGCTTGTCGAGCCTCTCCGCAGCCTCTTCAAGGACGAAGTGCGCCGTGTGGGCCGTCAGTTGGGCATCAAACCCGAGCTTATCGGACGCCATCCCTTCCCGGGTCCCGGCTTGGCCATCCGCATTCTCAGCGATGTCACCCCTGAGAAGGTCCGCATACTGCAGGAGGTGGACGACATTTTCATCCAGGGCCTGCGCGACTGGGACCTCTACGACAAGGTATGGCAGGCGGGATGTATGCTGCTGCCCGTCCAGTCGGTCGGCGTTATGGGTGATGAGCGTACCTACGAGAGCGTGGTTGCGCTGAGGGCCGTAGAGTCGGTCGACGGCATGACTGCCGACTGGAGCCATCTTCCCTACGACTTCTTGGCCAAAGTCTCCAACGACATCATCAACCGTGTCAAGGGTGTCAACCGTGTCGTCTACGACATCAGTTCCAAACCTCCAGCAACCATTGAGTGGGAGTAATTTAAAATAATTGCTATGATTAAACGAAACATATTGCTGCTCCTTTTGTTGGCATGTGTGTCCATTGGATGGGCGCAAATGCCGGGTGGGGTCAAAGTGCAGGTGTCCCACAAGACACAGGTGGTCAACGGCAAACGCTATTATATCCACATCGTCGAACAGGGACAGACCGTCTATGCCATCTCGCGTGCCTATGGCCTCAAGGAGGTCGAGGCCGTCACCAAGAAGGATATTCATTTTCTTCAGATAGGCGATACCGTTTGGCTTCCCTGCAAAGGACAACGCCTTTCCGACGGCACCACAGCCCCCATGGCAACGGACCCCACACCCCAGGCCGATGTCAGCCAGGGTACGGCAACTGGTTCGCAATCCTCCGCAGCCACGCTTCCCGCCACAATTGCCGCTGAGGAAGAACCCATCGGCCCTGTTGCCACCATTCGGCCCCGTGTCAATCCCCAAAGTATTGTGGTCTCCGTCATGATGCCCCTCAACCTCAGCCAGATGGATAAGATTTCCACCTCTAAGTTCGATGTTGAACAGCGGGGCAAGACTACCTATAAAAGCCTTGAGTTCATACAGTTCTATGAAGGCCTCTTGCTCGGATTGGATAAGTTGGAACAGCGAGGCTACAATGTCACCCTTAATGTCGTGGACGTCGAAGGCACCTCCGATGAAGATGTGGAGAAGGCGTTTGTCAGCCACAATGTGGCTCAGTCAGACCTGCTCATCGCCATGCTCACCCGCCAGCCTTTCCACAAGGCTGCCGAGTTAGCCCGCGAGGCACAGCTATTCATAGTCAACCCTGTGGCCGACCGACCCGAGATAGTCAAGGGTAATCCTTACGTTTTCAAGTGCATGCCCTCTTATGAGGCCTATGCCAAACGCACCGTTCAGGCCATCCGCAGCACCACCCCCAACGCCCCCGTCTACATCCTTCATTCCAAGGCCAAAGGAGAGGCCGCTGCCATTGCTGCCCTCACTGCCGAGCTATCACAGCATTCTGACATCAACTATACCCTCCTCGATTGGGCGCATTCCTCCAAACTCACCTCTGCCATCAAGAGCAGCGAGAACTCCGTGGTTATCAGTATGTACGACCAGGATAAGTCCAAGAACCGCATTTATGTCTCGCAGCTGCTCAACAAACTTTCCGCTTTCAAATCTCGTGCGCCCTACCTTTACTCATATGAAGATTGGTCTACCCTTTACGGCGACGTTGATTTTGCTCAACTTCAAAGTCTGAACTACTCCACTTTTTATCTTGACTGGGTCCGTACCAACCCTACCCATCGCGAGTTTATTGACCTCTTCAGCCGTCGCTATAGCACCGAGCCCACCAATGTCTATGCCGGCATGGCGCACGACATCATCCTCTATTTTGTCACCGGCTTGCAGCAAAAGGGCACCGAGTTTTTCCGCTCGCCTGTCATTGCCATTCCCCAGGGAATGATTTATCCGCTTTCCTTTACACATTCGCGGGCCGACTATGGATTTGAAAATCAGCACGCCATACTCTACCGTATGAGTGATTACCACTTTATTCCCATCCGATGAATCAGACCACGCTGCGCAAAGAGTTTAGGCTTACAGGCATGGGCCTGCACACGGGGCGGACCGTTACCGTCACCGTGCGCCCAGCTCATCCCGACTTTGGTATTGCCTTCCGCCGTACCGACCGCTTTAATATTGTCACAGTCCCGGCTTTGGCCACCCAAGTCTCCGAAACCGCCCGCGGCACCACCATCGGTTCTGGCCGCCATTGCATTGCCACTATCGAACACCTCATGTCCGCCCTTCACGGCTGTGGCATAGACAATGCGCTTATTGAACTTGACGGCGGCGAGGTTCCCATCCTCGATGGCTCCGCACGTCCTTGGTTGCAGCAAATCACACGCGTGGGCACCCGTGAGCAAGATGCACCGCGGCACCTCTTCACTTTCACCGAGCATCTCCGTTTTGAAAACAAAGATACCGGCTCCGTCTTCGAAGTAGAACCTGCCGACACTTTCTCGGTCGACTGTGTCATTGATTTCCCCAAAAGTGTCATCGGCCGTCAGACAGCGACGTTGGCTTCTCTCTCACAGTATGAGTCCGAGATTTCTATGTGTCGCACCTTTGTCTTCTTGCACGAGATTGAGCCCCTTCTGCACCTCAATCTTATCAAAGGTGGCAGCCTCGACAATGCCCTCGTCTTTGTCAACAAAGAGCTGGGACCGCGTCAACTGCGCCGCCTTGAGCGCACCTTTCACAAAGATGCCTCCCAAATTCGTGTCCACGACGGCGTCCTCAATACCACCGACCCCTATTTCCCCAACGAACCTGCCCGCCATAAATTGCTTGACTTTGTGGGCGACGTGCGTTTGGTGGGGTGCCCCCTTCAGGGCCATTTTTCGATTTATAAGCCCGGCCATAAGGCCAATGCTTCTTTCAGTAAATATTTAATTGAATACATAAAGAATAAATGATACTTAACGACATCCACCCCAACGCCCAAATAGGCCAGAACGTTAAAATTGGCAACTTTACCACCATCTGCGACGATGTAGTCATCGGTGACGGCACCATCATTGAACCCAACGTGGTCATCTATCCCGGGGCCCGCATTGGCAAAAACTGCCACATCTTTCCCGGCTCGGTCATTGCTGCCATCCCCCAGGACTTGAAGTTCGCTGGCGAATATACCACTTGTGAGATTGGCGACGACAACGTAATCCGTGAGTGCTGCACTATCAACCGCGGCACCTCGGCCTCAGGTCGTACAGTTGTCGGCAACGGCAACCTCATTATGGCATATGTCCACATTGCCCATGACTGCATTGTGGGCAACCATTGTGTCTTTGCCAACAATGCCACCCTTGCCGGACATATCGTCGTGGGCGACTACGTCATTCTTGGTGGCAAGACTGCCTGCCTTCAGTTTATCCATATCGGCTCCCACGTAATTACTGCCGGAGGCTCATTGGTCGACAAGGACGTGCCTCCCTTTGTCAAGGCTGCCCGCTATCCTATCTCCTTTGCCGGAGTCAATTCGTTAGGACTTCAACGCCGAGGCTTCTCACGCGAGACCATTGAAAACATCGTCGACATCTATCGCTACGTTTTCCAGAAAGGCCTCACCGTCAGCCATGCCGTTGAAGAAGTCAAAACCCGCTACGGCCACACCGACGAAGGCAAACAAATCCTCAGCTTTATCGGCAGTGCCAACACCGGCCTGATGAAAGGCTATACCTTCATGAAAAGAGACAAATAATAATAAAGAAATATGAAAAAAGTATCAGTCATCCTGACTCTCATTGCCCTCGTTGCCGTCGTCACTGGCTGCGGCGAGAAACGCTGTGCCTGCACTACTATCCGTGGCAACCACGAATACATCTCCCATAGCCTCGAACCACTCGAAGGCCATGGCAGCTGTGCCGAACTCAACGCCGAGTGGCTCTCCGTCGACAGTGTCACCCTCCTTTCCAAAGAGTGCGTGCCCGAAGAGTAAAAAGCCCGAAGCGTTTTCATAGAAATAATACAGGGGTGTTCCTTTGGTACCCTCGGGTGTTATTTTTGTTTTAAAGAATATAAAAAAGGGGGTACATTTAGGATCCCCTTTGAATTTCAGGCAGTGGCTTTTGCCCCAAATCGGTCATAAACAGACCTGAAAAGTGAAATAGAATAAAATGTCGGCCTAATGATCGATTTGGGTTTGCTATTATTCTATGCCTTGTTGAACTTTTCTTTGCCTTGTTTACAGCGGGGGCAACGCCAGTCGGCAGGCAAATCCTCGAAAGCCATGCCATCGTGTTCTGCTGGGTCATAGACATAGCCGCAAATGCTGCAGACATACTTGCCAGAAGCCTTCTTGTCAGCGAAGTTCACCTCCGGCCAAACCGTCGGCACCGGATGCTCCAAATCCATTATGCGGTTGGCCTCTAAGTTCTCATATCCTTGGGGCGAATGAGTAGAGAGATATACCGTCGGGTGATTGCTGACAAATTCGCGCACGCGGTCCAACGTCTCACGAGCAGCGGGCAGGTCGTCATAAACTATTGACAGTTTGTTTTCATACAGAGCCTCATCCACATAAGTGATGTCCCCTTGGAACATGTAAAATCTACCCTCCTTTTCGGCCACAACCAGACTGTTGCCATTCGTGTGGCCCTTGGCCTTCACAAAATAGATGCCCTCGGCAATCTTTTGGCAGGCAGGGAAATTGTAGTAAGGGCCGTCGGTGAAATGCACAGGCACTAGGTTGGGTATATCTTTCAGCTCCTCAACACCTATTTCGTCGGAATTGACGTATATTTTCGCATTGGGGAATGAACGCAACTCACCGCTGTGGTCGGCATGCTTGTGTGTGAGCAAGATTTTAGTCACCTGTTCAGGTTTGTAGCCCAATGAAGTCAGGGCCTCCATGTATCCGCATATATTCTCACCAGTGTAAGCCAAAGATTTCTCGTCCGGAACCTCTTCGGGTGTGCCTGCAGGCAGGCCGGTGTCAACTAGGATTACCTCGCTGCCGGTGTCAATCAGGTAGTTCTGCAAACTGCCCCGATAGCGGATGTTGAGGTCAAATTTTTCCTTGCCCTCCTCGCCACCAAAGGCAAAGGGCTGGCAGTAAAAACCGTTCTTTCTAAATTTAACTGCTTTGATTTCCATATCTTCTTCTTTTACAATTCTGAGTTCAGAATTCTGAGTGGCTGTCGCTCAACCTAGAATTCAGATATTAATGTTCAAAATGCGTTCAGCCATGCGGCGTCCGGCATCGTAGGCCTGTTGCAGGTCCTGCTCCCAATGATTGTCACGGTATTGTCGCTTAGCCTCCTCCGAGAACCCGGCCAACTCGTAGCGGCTGTAGTCCTTCACCTGATAAGTGTTGTAGGCGGTCAGCCTTTCAGGATCCCCAAGGGCTTGCGCTATGCAGTGCTCCATGGAGCCATAGCCATTGCTGTTGTTGCGCTCCGGTGTGCCATTCATGGTTTCCACTAGCAGCACGGGCATCCGTTTGGCTGCCGTAATGCTGTAGTCGTTATAGGAAAGCCAGGGGAAAGCCAGTCGCTCCAGAAAAGTGCGCATCTGCCCAGTCACGTCGCCGAAATAGATAGGTGAGCCAAGAACCAATCCATCGGCCTCGGCAATCTCTTCCAAAACGGGTGTCAACGCATCTTTAAATTTACAAATGTTGGATGCGCGGTCTTTGATCTTACATGCCATGCACGACATGCACCCTTTATAGTCGAGACTATACAGGCGTACCGTCTTTACTTCAATAATGCTGCCAGCCGATGCGGCTCCTTCTGCAATCTTTTCTAGTATGGAGGCTGTGTTAAAAGTCTTTCGTGGGCCTCCGTCGATAATCACTATCTTTTTCATTTGGTCGTTCTGTTTAAGTTTTAAAAAACGGGAGGGTCTGTACCCTCCCGCGAGCAAAAAAATAACTGCATAAAGCAGACTCACTTCTCTGCGGGTTCCCACTTGCAGCGGACAGGTGACACAATGGCCCCTTCTTTTTTCAGTTCGGCAAAGGCCTTGTCCACCTCTTTGCGGTCGGCACCCAAAGCTTTGGTCACGTCGCCTGCAGAGACGGGCTTACCCGCTTCGCGCATAGCTTGCAATACCTGTTCTTTCACAGTTGTCTATAGTTAGAATTTAATCACTTGGTCTACGTCCATCATCTTGTAGAATGTGGCTGTGGCATCGGCAAGATAGTACATCACGCCGTTCTCTCCGTTCTCTCCGAGGGCGGGTTTCAGAACGGGCATCTTTTCAACCAAAGCCTTGCCTACTTCAGGACGATTGTCTTCAACCAGTTTGCATTCTATGCGGAGCGTCTGACCATTGAAGGCACAAATCTCGGCTTTCTGGTTTTGGCCGATTTGCCGGGTGGCATTGGTCTTCCCGAACGCCATGATGTAAATTTTGCCCTCAAAGAAAAGCATTGCGCCATAGGGACGCACACGAGGTTGGTCGCCCTCGACTGTTGCCAAGTAGAAAGTTTTGGCCTCTTCAAGAAAGTCGTATACTTTTTTTACGTCTTCCATCTATTATTTTTGATTGTGAATACATGAATTGGCTGGCCTTAAATGGCAGCTTTCATCAGCCAAGGTTTATCACCGATGCATTCAATGAGGCCCAACTGTTCCTCGCTCCAGTACATATCCTCTTCCTCATCTTTCAGATAGACTTTCATCATGTCGAAGGTGGTCAGGTCGTCCTTGATGCCGTCCATGCATTTGCGGAGCAGCTCAATGCCTTCAACCGACACCTTGTAGTCGGCCTTCAGAAACTCAATGGGGTCTTTGTAGAGGGTTTGGGCCTGCACGGCCTCTTGTTTCAGTTCGCCACCCAGGTCAAGCAGGCGGTCGATAAACTGATTCACATAGCCCTGCTCCTCTTCGGCATGTTCCAGATATTTGGTCTCTAATTTCTTGAAACCAAGCGAACCAAAGATTTTGGCCTGCAGTTTGTGCTGGAAAGATTGTGCGTTCAGGTTGGTGACGAAGAACTGTAAAGCTTCAATTGATTTGTTTTTGTCCATATTGATATTTGTTATTTGTTATTATAATTAATTGTTGATACGAATGATACATAACATTATCATTCTCGTTTACAATTTGCAAAAATAACTATTTCTTTGCGGAGTGCCAAATCCTATCCGATACAAAAATTGTTTCAAACGATACTTGTGTTCACAATTTTTTGCCCCGACATGCGTTATCAGGTTATGTACAGTTTGGCAGAAACATTAAAGATACAGTATGGTCGTGAACCCACTGGCGACCTCGGCAGTCGTTTCCAATGTATGGAAATGACTCCCGATCGGGCCCGACTGACCAACCTCACCCAGGGGCTGATGTCGTGCTATACCTTCAACCTTATCACCTCGGGCCACATCACTCTTCGCTACATCGACCGTGAGTTGACTCTCAGTCCCGACGACCTCTATATCTACACCCCGGGACAGCCTGTCACCGTTCTTTCCGTCTCTGACGACTTGCTCGGCTACGTCCTCCTGACCGAGGAGAGTCTCACCTTAGAGTCCCACATGGTGCGCAAATTTGTCCGAGCCGCCTATCGCCCCCTCACCGTCCTGCACGAACCCATGATACACCTCATCCCTGCCGATGCCCAACGGCTTTGCGCCTCCATGCAGCAGATTATAGCCCGGCAAGAAACGCCCCACCGTTTTCAGAATGAAACGCTCAAGCTTAGCATAGACCTCTTTCTGCTGGACGTACTAGATATGCAGGACCGAGCCGTGTCCACCCATATCCAGCCCTCCAATCGTTCCGAGGAACTCTTTTTCCGTTTTATCGAGATGCTGCCTAGGCATTTTCTCGACCATCGCGACCTTGATTTCTATGCCTCAGGACTCAATATCTCCACCGTCTACCTCTCCCGCATAGTGCGACAGATGACAGGCCGAACCGTGGTAGACCACATCAACCAGATGCTGCTGATGGAAGCCTCCTTTTTGCTGACCACCACCAGTCTCAGCGTAGCCCAGGTGGCCGACCGCCTTCATTTTGCCGATGCTTCCTCTTTCTGTAAATTCTTCTCGCGGCAGAAAGGTATTTCGCCCCGCCGTTTCCGCGAGCAGTAAGGTAATCAAAAACAGCCCTCCGGGGTGCATATGCGGGGCTTGCGGGTGTAGATGCCGAAGTTTGACCAGTCGGCGGTGTCGCGGTGGTCGAAGTCGAGGTCCTGTACGCGAAGGGGCTTCTCCCGCAGTACAGGTTCGGGGTAGAGTTCTTTGTATATCAGTTTGTACAGGTCTTCGTAGTTGGCAACAACCATTTTGTTGGCATACTGGCGATACTCTAGTTTCAACTTGTCCTGCGGGTTAACCACAAACATGCAGGGTATGCCGTCGATGACATCCTCCAATTCAAATTGGCTGTCAAATACATACTGGGCGATATTGAGATATCTGTCTTCGGCACCAGTGCAGAAACGAGGGTCGTCGTCGCGGAGGTAGTACATGTAGGGCGTTTCTATGCCGTACTGCTTGAGGTATTTGGTATTGTTGTATTTCAGCGATGAGCAGTCCGCTAGTACAAAATACCAACGCACGTGTGCTGTGTCGGCGTTGTAGAGTTGGTTGAAGACGAGTTTCATCTGCTCTTGGCAGGGGCCGCAGCAGTGGCTGTAGATGATTACCACCTTGTAGTGTGTGGTGTCGTCCATCATCAAGTGTTTAAGACCGTCGGCGGTCAGTGGCCGCTGGTCGGTGTACTTGTGTGCGTTTTCGATGTCGCTGGGCTTCTCATTGCAGACCTTCACCAGTCCGCAACTGCCGAACAGCAGCATCGTGGCCAGCATCATGATAGTCAGTTTTGTTCTTTGCATAGGTGTTTGTTTTTTGTAGTTTTACATATAGTATTCGAAAAAAGAGGTCAGAATCTTACAAATGTTGAAAGAAAAATTTGCCCGCCGTTTGTATTTTTTTGTACTGAACTCTATCTGGAGCGGCCAACACTCATAATTTTGCATTCAGAACTTAGAATAAGTATATCGATGGACATCGCAAGTGTTTCATCCCCGATAAAATAGGGAGTCTGTAATGTGTTGGTTTTGGGCCTGTAGTGTTGGAGAAGCGACGGTGGGCTGGAGTAATGTAAGTAGTGTACAGTTTACAATGGGCGACAACTATCACTGTACGTTGTACATTATATATTGTACAGTGAATAGTGAGTTGGCAGCAACTATAGACTCAGAATTTATTATTTAGAATTCAGCAATGTAGCGGTGGAGGATTTCGATGGGGTGGACGGCATGGATGCCTGTGCCGTCGAGGATTTGCTGGCGACAGGAGGTGCCGGGGGCGGCCACGAGGGTGGGGGTGGCGGTGGGCGATGGGTCGGACTGCTGCATGGCTTTGCGCACGGCGGGAAAGAGCACCATTTCGCCGATGGCCAAGGATGTCCGGTAGTGTTCCTTTTCGTAGCCAAAGGAGCCTGCCATGCCACAGCAACTGCTGGGAATGACGTGGAGAGTGCAGCCACGCAGCAGGCGCAGCATGGCGGCGGTTTTTTCAATGCCCACGAGGGCCTTTTGGTGGCAGTGGCCGTGGAGCCAAATCTCCACGGGGTCGCTGCGGAATTGGTCGGGGGTGATGTTTCCGCGGGCTACTTCGCGCATGATGAATTCGTCGTAGAGGAGGCAGTTGCGACCTAGGCTTTCTGCCTGGGACCGCATATGGCTGGGCACCAGGTCGGGGTATTCGTCGCGGAAGGAGAGGATGCAGCTGGGTTCTATGCCCACCAGCGGGGTTTCCTCGGTGACGAGGGGGCTGAGTTGACGGACGTTTTGCGTGGCGTATTGGGCTGCAAGGTGCAGGCATCCTTTGGAGATGGCGGCGCGCCCGCTTTCGGCGGTCTTGGGTACGACTACTTCATAGCCTAGGTTGGTCAGCAACTGGGCAAAGGTGAGGCCGAGCTGGGCTTCTTGCAGGTTGGTGAATTCGTCGGCAAAGAGATATACTCGGCCTTTCTTGTGTTGGGGCTTGAGCCGGGCAGCGAGGACTTGTTGCCGCATGGTCTTGCGGGAGAGGGTGGGGATGCTGCGCTCGGGGGCGAAGGAGACGATTTTTTTGATGATGAGGGCCGAGGGCTGCCAGGTGGCAAAGAGGTTGTAGAGGGGCCGGACAAGGTGGCCGAGGTGCTCAATGGCGGCCATGCGTGCCACCATCCAGCTGCGGAAGGGGGTGCCGTGCTGGTCGTAGAGCCGTTGCAGCACTTGGGCGCGGATGTGGGTCATGTCCACATTGGAGGGACACTCGCCTTTGCAGCCTTTGCAGGCCAGGCAGCTATAGAGCATTTGCTTGAGGGCTTCGGTGTCGGCCTTGTCGCTGCCGGTGCCACGGGTGAGCACTTCGCGCAGAACGTTGGCACGGGCGCGGGTGGTCATGAGTTCGTCGCGGGAGACCTTGAAGGCCGGACACATGGTGCCACCGATGGCGTTGCTCTTGCGGCAGTCGCCTGCGCCGTTGCACTGCTCTATGAGGCACATAAGGTCTTTGTCGTCGCAGAGGTATTGCTGGTCGACGTCGTAGCGCAGGGACTGGTCCATGGGGGGCGCGTCGACTATCTTGTTCATGTTGAAGATGCCGTCGGGGTCCCAGCATTGTTTGAGTTGGCGCATGAGTTGGTAGACTTCGTCGCCATACATGAGGGGTATGAACTCGCCGCGAAGGCGACCGTCGCCATGTTCGCCGCTGAGGCTGCCGTGGTGTTTCTTGACCAGGAGGGCAGATTCGAGGGCCACCTGATGGAATCGTTCGCGGTCGGCCTTCTCTTTGATATTGAGGATGGGGCGCAGATGGAGTTCGCCGGTGCTGATGTGGCCGTAATAGACACAACTCATACCTAGGCGGTCCATCATCTGCTGGAAGTCTTCCAGATAGGCTGGCAGCCTTTCGGGAGCCACTGCCGTATCTTCTACGACACCGATGGGCTTGCGGTCGCCTTTGACTCCTGTGAGCACGCCGAGGCCTGCCTTGCGCAGGGCCCACACGCGGCTGATGTCGTTGCCATAGACACGGCTACAGTGATAGGCAAGGCCTTGCTGAAGCAGTTCCTTTTCTAGGGCGTCGGCACGGCTGTCCATGTCGGGACCGTTGAATTCGGCAATGATGAGGGCTGCTGGTTCGCCTTGGATGAAGAAACGGTTGCGGTCTTGGGTACGGTTGTTGCGACAGAGTTCGAGTATCTGCCCATCCATGAGTTCGATGGCCACCGGGTGGTGGCGCAGGGCAACGAGGTTGGCCTGATAGCTTTGGGGCAGGGAGGGACAGTGGGCACACAGGACCATCTGCTCTTGGGGCGGCAGCGGGTCGAGCGATAGTTTGATGGCGGTGATGAAACAAAGGGTTCCTTCGCTGCCGCAAATGAGTTTGTTGAGGTCGATATGCAGGGGGTCCTCGATGGCTTCGTCGATGGCATAGCCACAGCTGCGGCGACGAAGGCTTTTGTCGGGGAAGTTGTCTTGGATGAGTTGGCGGGTGTCGGGGTCGTTGGCCCAGCTTTCAAGCTGGGTGTATATTTTGTCGAGGAGTGGGCTACCGTCGCGGCAGGCGGTGCTGAAGTGGGTGCCGTCGCTAAGCAGGCCCTGCACTTCGAGAACGTGGTGGCGGGTGCTGCCATAGACAAGGGAGTGTGTGCCGCAGGAGTTGTTGCCCACCATGCCCCCTATGCAGCAGCGGTTGCTGGTGGAGGTTTCGGGACTGAAGAAAAGCCCATAGGGTTTGAGGAAGAGGTTGAGTTCGTCGCGTACCACGCCGGGCTCGACCCATACCCAGCGCTGCTGTTGGTTGAACTTGAGTATGTGGTTGAAGTGCCGACTAATGTCTACTACAATGCCGTTGCCCACCACCTGACCGGCTATGCTGGTGCCGCCCGCGCGGGGGATAAGGCAGGTGTGGCGGCGACGGGCCTCGTTGATTAGTTCTATGATGTCGGCTTCGGTCTTGGGGTAGGCCACGCCGAGGGGCATTTCGCGATAGGCAGAGGCATCGGTGGCATAGGCAATCCGATGGAGGGAGTCGGTGAGGATTTCCATAAGGGAGAAGGGTTAGTTCTGAAGGTAGTCCAGGATGGTTTGAAGTATCTTTTCGGCCGCGTGGGCATCGCCAAAGAGATGGGGGAAACGGACGGGATGGGCGACCAGTTGCCGGTAGGCCGAGACGATGCGGTCGTAGTCGGCATCGGCTATGATGCCTGCGCCGTGGTTGACAATCTCTACCCACTCGGTTTCGGGGCGCAGGATGACACATGGCTTTTCAAAAAAGAAGGCCTCTTTCTGCACACCGCCGCTGTCGGTCATGACGATGCGGGCATTCTGTTCGAGCATGTTGATCTCGAAGAATGAGGCGGGCGGGACGATATGGATGGAGGAGGTATTGACGTCGGCGGTGGGGGTGCTCTCCAATATCTTGCGAGTGCGGGGATGGAGGGGTAGCACAATGGGGATATGGTCCTGCTGAGAGATGTTGGTCAGGGCCTTGAAGATGGCACTGAGCCGCTCGGGGTTGTCGGTGTTGTTGTCGCGATGGATGGTGGCCAGGACATAGTTGTTGGGCGTGAGACCAAGGTCTTGGAGTATGTTGGTGTGTTGGCGAGCCAGGGCGGCAAAGTAGATGCTGTTGTCGTACATCACGTCGCCGCAGTTGCACACCCGTCGGTGCAGCCCACCTCGGAATGTGGCGGGGCTTTCCATAAAGCCTTCGCGACGGAGGTTGTCCACAGCCGTCTGGGTGGGTGCAAAGCAGATGCTGGAGAGCTGGTCGCAGACGATGCGGTTGATCTCTTCGGGCATGGACATGTTGAAGGAGCGCAGGCCTGCTTCGACATGGAATACAGGGATGTGGATTTTGGAGGCGGCCACGGCTCCGGCCAGGGTGGAGTTGGTGTCGCCATAGAGGATGATGCCGTCAAAGGGTTCGCGGAGTAGCACTTCCTCTATGCCTGCAATCATCTTGGCAGTCTGTGCGCCGTGGGGGCCGGAACCAACCCCTAGGTTATAGTGGGGTTGGGGAATGCCCAACTCATCGAAAAAGACTTGCGACATGTTGGCATCGTAGTGCTGTCCGGTGTGGAGTATTCTCTCCTCAATCTGGTTGGCATATAAGTTCTGGACAGCGCGGCTGATGGCTGCAGCCTTGATGATTTGGGGTCGAGCCCCAATGACGGTGAGGAGGCGGAGCATGGCAAGTGCGTTTTTCTGTTAGAGGCTGCTGATAAGGCTTTCGGCCACAAAGCGGATTTCTTCGCGGGTGATGTAGGGGTGCATGGGGAGTGAGAGGACACAGTCGGACAGGCGTTGCGCATTGGGTGTGAGGACGTATCCGTGGACCTCTTTGAAGGCTGTCTGCTTGCTCATGGGGGTGGGGTAGTAGACCATGCTGGGGACACCCTTGGCTTTGAGTTTGGCCTGAAGGGCTTGGCGGTTGAAGGTGCCGTTGCCGGAGGGAACGCTCAGCTGGATGGTGTACTGTGCCCAACTGCTAGTGTAGTTGTTGGGGATATAGGGAGTGGTTATCTGGATTTCCTTCTTGATGAATTTGGTCATGCCGTTGATGAGTTGGCTGTAATAGTCAGCGGCCTTGTTGACCTCGGTGAGTTCGTATTCTTTGAAGGCTTTGAATTTCACCTGAAGGATGGCGGCCTGGAGGGTGTCGAGGCGGGAGTTGAGTCCGATGCGGACGTTGTCATACTTGAAACTGCCTTTGCCATGGACACGATAGGATTCGATGAGTTCGGCCCACTGGTCGTTGTTGGTGAAGACGGCACCGCCGTCGCCATAGCACCCGAGGGGTTTGGCGGGGAAGAAGGAGGTGGTGGAAATGTCGCCAAAACTGCAGGCCCGCTGTATTTCGAAGCCTCCGGTGTCGGCTTTGGGTCGGCGGACGTAGCCACCAAAACCCTGGGCCCCGTCCTCGATGATGTAGAGCCCCTCTTTCTTGGCAATCTCGCGGATGGCGGGATAGTTGGCGGGGAGGCCAAAGAGGTCGACTGCAATGACTGCCTTGGGTCGGAGGGTCATTTGGTCCAATACGCACCGCACGGCCTCTTCTAGGCTTTTGGGATCCATGTTGAAGGTGCGGGGGTCTACGTCGACAAAGACGGGTGTGGCCCCTTCGAGTGAGACCACTTCGGCGGTGGAGAAAAAGGTGAAGTCGGGCACGAAGACGGCATCCCCCTTGCCGATGCCAAGGGCTTTGAGGGCAAGGGTGAGGGCATCGGTCCCGTTGGCACAGGAAAGGCAGTGCTTGACGCCCACATATTCGGCCAGTTGTTGTTCGAGTTCTTTGACAGGTGCACCCATGATAAAGTGGGCAGAGGTGGCCACGTCGGTCATGGCACGGTCAATGTCGGCTTTGAGGGTTTGGTATTGCTTCTTGAGGTCTCGGAATTCCATGGGTATGAGTTGATTTGGAAAGTTAATATCTCATGTCGGACCAGCCAAAGGGATGGGGGGCCAGCGGAAGGCGGGCCAGCGGATGGTAGTCGCCTTGCAGTCCGATAGGAGTGGAGTGGCGTATGTCACTGACAATTTGGATGCAGTTGCGTGCTTCGCTGATGCGGAAGCCCCGACCTGCCAAAATCTCCTGATAGCTGCGGGTGTGCAGCTCGGTGAACCCCTGACTGAATTCGAACTCGTCGCCGTCAATCATGATGGTTCGGTAGGTGCGCTTTTCGCCTTGTACGGCATTGTCGGGGAGGCAGTCGGCGTTGATGCTGAGAAAATAGCGTACACGGGCCTGCTCAAATTCAAGAAAACCAGCCACACGGTCATGAGACATGACGTGCACAATGTTCTGCTGGACAGGACCAAAAATCCACTGAAGCATGTCGTAGAAGTGAACGCCAATATTGGTGGCTATGCCGCCACTTTTGTGCACGTCGCCTTTCCACGAGGAGTAGTACCATTTGCCGCGTGAGGTGATGTAGGTGAGGTCGACATCATATTTGTGGTCTTTGGGCCCTTGCTCGACCTTCTTCTTGAGAGCCACAATGGAGTCGTGGAGGCGAAGCTGAAGAATCGTGTAGGCTTGATGGCCGGTGGCACGCTCCATGTCAACAAGGTTGTCAATATTATAGGGGTTGAGCACGAGGGGTTTCTCGCAGATGACGTTGCACCCGAGACGGAGACCATAGCGGATGAAGGCATCGTGGGTGTAGTTGGGGGTGCAGATGGAAAGCCACTGAAGAGGATTGGGGGTGTGCTGCTGTTTGGAACAGAAACGGTCGAACTGCTCCTGCTCGGTGAAAAAGGAGCAGTCGGGGAAGAAACTGTCTAGACGGCCAACGCTGTCAAACTTGTCGTATGCGGCAATGAGGTCGTTGTGAGTATCAGCGATGGCCTTGAGATGGCGGGGAGCAATATAGCCGGCGGCTCCGATTAAAGCAAAATTTGCCATGATAATTGTTTTTTTTGAGTTTTAGAGGCGGCCATCGACAAGTTGGCGAGGAAGGATTGCTTTAACGTCAAAAATAACGTGCGTTGGTTCCAGCAGTTGGTCGAAGTCGATTTCCATTTCGCGGAATTGGCGATGGGCGACAGCAAAGATGGCGGCACTAAATTTGGCGTTGGGAAGTTGGTTGACGATGTCGATGCCGTATTCGTGCTTGACCTTTTCGGGGGAGGCCCAGGGATCGTATACGGTGATGTTGGCGTTGTACTCCAAGAGGGCACGATAGATGTCGATAACGCGGGTGTTGCGCACATCGGGGCAGTTCTCCT
>DFDY01000112.1 GCA_002368955.1 Bacteroidales bacterium UBA3816 | reverse complement strand
CGCAGATGTCCATCTTGACGAACTTATAGTTGGGTTTGCCCTCAATGTCTTTCAGATTGGCCAAATTGCCCGCATAGGTCAGCTTGTCCAGGTTGATAATCTTATAATCTGGGTATTTGTTCACAAACAAACGCACAACATGGCTGCCGATAAATCCAGCCCCGCCTGTGATAATGATGTTTTTCTTCATAGATAGCTGATAGTAAAAATATTATAGTGCTAATGGATGATACAATCTTTTTGCAAAGATACAACTTTTTTTTATATTAACCTATTCGTTGCACTTGTGCTATAAACAAAAAAGCCCTTGCCAAAAGGTAGGGGCTTTTTTGTAGGCGTGAATCTCTTGCCGTCAATTATTTAATCATGCTCACGCTGCGTTTGACAAATTCGGTGAGGGCTTCGCCTTTGAGCAGTCCGTTGGCCAGCAGGGCCAGGTCGGTCAACTGGTGCACCAACTGTTTCTGCTTCTCGCTGTCGGTCTCGTTCAGCACCTCTTCTATCAGCGGGTGGTTGACGTTGACCACAAGGTTGTAGCTTTCGGGCATCTCGCCGAAGTAACCCATGCCGCCGCCACTGGTGGCCTGCATCTCTTTGTAGCGGCGCATGAACTCGCTCTGCGTAATGAGCATGGGTTGGTCGTCGCTTTCGAGACTTTCCATCTGGACAGTGAATTTCTTGGTGTCCACTTCGCCCTCGATAATGGGTTTCAGTTTATCTTTCTGCTCCTGAGTCAGCTTTTCGGGAATGTTGTCGTCGTGGGGGATTAGTTTCTCCACCGTGTCGGCATCCACACGCACAAAGCGGGTCTTCTCTATCTTCTGTTCCAGCAGATTGACGTAGTGGGGTGTCAAAACGCTGTCCATCAGCAATACGTCGTAGCCCTTTTCCTTGGCCTTGGCAATATAGGCGTGCTGCTCTTCCATGTCGTTGGCATAGAGGTAGCAGACATTTTTGTCCTTGTCGGTCTGCAGCGGGGCAATCTTGTCACGGTAGTCTTTGAGGCTGAAGAACTCTCCTTGGGTGTTCTTGAACAGGGAGAACTTCATGGCGCGTTCGCAGAATTTCTCTTCGGTGAGCATGCCGTATTCGATAAAAATCTTGATGTCGTCCCATTTGTTCTCAAAGTCCTTGCGGTCGTTCTTGAACATCTCTTCCAGTTTGTCGGCCACTTTCTTGCTTATGTGGCTGGAAATCTTTTTCACGTTGCTGTCGCTCTGGAGGTAGCTGCGGCTTACGTTCAGAGGAATGTCGGGCGAATCGAGCACACCGTGCAGCAGCATGAGGTAGTCGGGCACGATGCCTTCGACGCTGTCGGTGACAAAGACTTGGTTGCAATAGAGCTGAATCTTGTTGCGGGTGGGGTCGATGGTTTTGCGCACCTTGGGGAAGTAGAGAATGCCGGTGAGGTTGAAGGGGTAGTCAACATTGAGGTGAATCTGGAACAGCGGGTCTTCGAAGTTCATCGGATACAGCTCGTGGTAGAACTTCTTGTAGTCCTCGTCGGTCAAGCTGCTGGGGCTTTTGCGCCAGGCAGGTTCGGTGTTGTTGATGATGCGGGGCTGCTTCTTCTCCACCCGTTTGGGCTGCTTCTTCTTACCGCCGTTGCCGTCGTCCACTTCGTCAAACTCGGTCTCGCTGTCCACCCACACGCTCTCTTCGCCAAAACGGATGGCTATGGGCATAAAGCGGCAGTATTTGCGCAGCAGCTGGAGTATTTCCTGCTCTTGGAGAAATTCCTTGCAGTCGTCGGCTATGTGCAGCACGATGTCGGTGCCACGGTCGGTGTGCTTGGGGTCTTCCACCATCTCGAAGGTGGGGCTGCCGTCGCAGGTCCAGTGGACTGCTGGCGCATCCTTATAGGACTTGGTGAAAATCTCCACCTTGTCGGCCACCATGAAGGCAGAGTAGAAACCGAGGCCGAAGTGGCCGATAAGGTTCTCTTGGACATCTTTATATTTGTCCAAGAAGTCGGTGGCACCGCTGAAGGCTATCTGGTTGATATATTTTTCCACCTCTTCGGCGGTCATGCCTATGCCGCGGTCCTTAAAGGTGAGGGTCTTCTTCTTGCTGTCGAGGACCAGCTCCACGGTCAGGTCGCCTAGGTCGCCCTTCAGTTCGCCTCGCGAGGAGACGGCTTTCAGCTTCTGGGTGGCATCGACGGCATTGGAAACAAGTTCACGCAGAAAGATTTCGTGGTCGGAGTAAAGGAATTTCTTAATGACCGGAAATATGTTTTCGGTCTGTACGTTCAAATTACCGTTCATATTGTTAATCCATTATTATTTTGTATTCATATTGTTTTAGCTACCCTCTGTTGCTGCAATTTCAGTGCCAATGCGGCCGAGTGACATTTTGTCAGTAATGCGACGAATGGCATTATATTCCTCCGTTATTGTTTTTTTTTCGTACTTTTGCAGGGTGGAAAAGAAGCTTCTCTATGAGATTTCTATCATTAGGCCGCTGATTATCTTCCTTTTGGTGGTCTACCATTCGCTGTGTGTCTTCACCGGAGGCTGGGTGCCGCCTGAAGGAGTGCCGTCCAATGCTGCCTATTGGTGGCTGGGCCATCTCATCAGCGGTTTCCGCATCGAGACCATTGCCTTTGTGGGTGGCTATGTCTTTTGTTATCAGTGTTTCGAACTTGGCAGGCGACAGCATTTCTTTGCCTTCCTATGGAAAAAGTTCAAGCGGCTCATCATCCCCTGCTTTGTCTTTGGCACGGTCTATTTTCTGCTTTTCCGTTTCAATCCCCATCGGTTCAATTGGCAGGTGGCCTTCTGGAGGGTGGCCAATGGGATAGAGCACCTGTGGTTCCTGCCGATGCTCTTTTGGTGTTTTTTGTCGTGCTGGCTGATAGACCGATTGCTCGGCTGGCTCTATGACCATCATCGTGCATGGTTTCAGCCTGTGGGATGGCTGCTTTTGATAGCCCTGGCGGGTGTGTCGCTGCTGCGTGTGACGGGGTTGAAGATGGGCCTTTCGAGGGCTCCCTATTTTCTCTTCTATTTCTACTTGGGCTATTGGCTCCGCATGATGGTGGGTCGGCGAGAGGCTAAGTGCCGTCCTTTCGGCAATGGCAGAGGGGCTTTGCTTCTGGTAATCCTCCTGTGGGTGTTTTATCTCCTCTCTCTGCTGGTCCATTTGCAGGCAACCCATCTCACTTTGCCTGGATGCGATTTCCAGTGTCCTCATTGGCTCCTCGGTTTCAGCCTCTTAGCGATGCATCTGCTCATCTTTGCCCACACCACGCTAGGCATCCTGGCCTTGTATGCCACGGTGACCTATTGGCTTGGCCGTCACCGCCAGCCTCAGTCGCAGCCCGGTTCCTTTCTGCGCCAGTGCTCGCGGCTGTGCTATGGGGTCTATGTCTTCCATATGTTTTTCATGAAACCCTTCTACTACAACACCCGTTTCCCCCAGTGGTGCTGTAGCAGCGGAGTGGGTGTGTGGTTGATGCCGTGGGCGGTACTGATTGCAACACTTGCCCTCAGCGTTCTATGCACCTGGCTCCTGCTCAAAACCCGCTTTGGACGTTTTCTAATCGGATGATGTTTTTTTGTATTATCTGAAACCTTACCAACTATAAGTGGGGTTTTCCTTTGTGAACAAAAAATAGTCAAGGCGAAAATGTGGTTAAGATGCATTGACGTAATGGCTTGACAACTTTGCCTATTAGCCGTATAAAAAACGTTTTTCCTTGTCTTCGCCCCCTTTATATGGCTGATCTAGAAACGTACATATGGTGGAGAAAAACTATCTCTTAAGGTTGGCTGCAGCGAGGTGAGGACCAAATAAAAAAAAGAAGCCCCCGTCGTTGGTGACAGGGGCTCTAACCTAAAACCTAAAACAAATTACTTCTTGGAGTATTTCTTGTACTTGTTCATGAACTTATCAACACGTCCAGCGGTGTCAACGAGTTTCAGCTTGCCAGTGAAGAAGGGGTGGCTGGTGTTGGAAATTTCCAATTTCACCACGGGATATTCGTTGCCGTCGGTGTAGGTGACGGTCTCTTTGGTGGCAGCGCAGCTCTTGGTGAGGATCATGTTGTCGTTGGACATGTCTTTGAAGACTACCAGTCTGTAGTTCTCGGGATGGATTCCTTTTTTCATTTTTTCGGGTTGTTTAGCCGTTTTAAGCAGTGGCTCTTAAACGATTGTTATTATTTGTTTTACTTCAATTATTTCTCTTCAAAAAGGGCCTTTGGGGCTTCGTTTTGAGTTTGCAAAGATACACACTTTTTTCAACATGGCAAAATTTTTCTTTCTTTTGCTCATTTTTTTTTCTGGATTACAGTCCCTCTTTGTCCAAGGATTGGAGGAAATAGCGGGCGTATTCTTGCTCCTCTTCGTCACCGTATTTAATCACCTTATTGAGGTATTTGCGTTCTTCTTTGTAGTTGCCCATTTTGTGGTAGATGTTGGCAATGTTGGTGAGCACGGTGCAGTCGCGGCGGTCCTGTTTTTCGGCCTTCAGCAGGTAGCGCAGGCACTCTTGGTCGTTGCCGAGGGCGTTGTGATAGACGGCCATCATGTTCAACTGGTAGATGTCTCTGGGGTAGTGTTTAAGCATTCGTTGCGCTATGCCCGCCATCCGCTGCAGCATCAGCGAGTCGCTTCGCTCCATGGCGGACATATCGGTTTCCTCAATAAGAGTCTTCTGGTATTCTAGCACTGCCTCGGAGAACATCTCGAGGTCGCAGAGCCCCACGCCCGGGTATACCCATTGCTTGGGTTTGGAGGCAGCATAGCGGTCGATGAGTTCTTCGAGTCCCTGCTCGAAGTCGTCCCAGCGCATCGCCATGCTCAAAAAATGAGTGCGTCCCATCCACATGTCCATCCTGTAGGGGTACTGCGCAAGGCCTTTGTCAATCCACATCAAGGCACTGTCGGCCTTGAGGGGGTTCACGGAGGGGACTCCCATGACCAAGAAGTCTGAAATGTCGCCAGTGCTGTCGGTGAATGAGACCCGCTGGGAAGACTCTTCCCTCTCATCGGCGGTCAGGGTCATGCTTTGTGAGAGGGCCTGGTTGACGTAGTAGTTGAACCAATCGATGTAGTACTCGGCTCCAGTGGGGTTGAACTTGGACCACTCCTCTAGCACTGTCCGCTGGGAGGCAGAGTCACCGCTCTCGATGGCTTGGCTGAACCGAAGATGAAAGTCTTGGGCCTCGGCTGTATAGAGGAGGCTGGCAAATAGCAGCAAAAGCGAAATCTTTCTCATGATGGGCGGGGCTAGAATTTCATCCGTAGGGTGACGGAGGTGATGATGTCTTGTTGCTTGACGTTTTCGGGCACCAGATTGTGGTACTCATAGTTGAAGTTCAGATCCAGGAAGAGGTGTTTGCCCAGTTGGGTAGAGAGGGAGGTGACAGAGGTGACGATATAGTCGTTCTGCAGGTCGGTCAGCGAGGGCATGTAGAAGGTGGTGTGCTTGAGGGAGACGGCATCGGTGATTTTGTGGCGCATCTTGAAACGAAGCGAGACACGGCTCACCTGTGGCTCCAGCACTGTGGTGTTGGTGGTGAAGTAGTCCACATATTCATATACGTAGGCGGCGCTGATGGAGTAGTCACATCTCTTGTTGAAGAAGATGCGGTATTTGGCACCGGCAAGAAAACTCAGTTTATATTCGTAACCCTTGTATTTGTTGTTGTAATAGGTGCCGGCCACGAAGGGCGAGACACGGTTGTACTGCCAGATGTCGAAAGTCAGGTTGCCGGTGAAGCTCTTGTCATACTCTACACGGTCTTTCTGCCCGTAGACGATGGCATAGTTGGCGTCGAGGGCCACAATGCTGTCGTTGCGTTCCACGCCGCCCTTGTTGTTAAAGGTGAACGTATTGACGTTGCCCGACTTGTATTCGCCCCCAAGGCTGAAGGTGTAATGCCATTTGCCCTGCGCCGCCACGGTGAGCGTGGCAGTCATCATAATCGTGAGTATTAATATCTTGCGCATATCCATTGATCTTTAATCATGATGCAAAGATACAACTTTTTTTGAATATTGTTTTGTGCAGTGCCAGAAATAAGAGAGGATGATAATTAAAGAGACGTTTCGCCGTTGTGGGCAATCAACGAGACCGAGGTGACCCCGTCTATCCCTTGCAATTGGCGAACCAACTGGCCGTCGGTTGCATTAAGCTCGATAGTCAAAGAGACCGAATCTGCAGTCATGTTCCGAGCTTTCACCTGGGCGTGTTTGCTGGACTGCTTCACCAGGGGCATGATTTGTTGTTCGATGTCCAAATTGGAGGCATTGACGATCAGTATCATTGGGGACTTGATGGTCGGTATTCTGTCTAAAAGCAATACTGCGATTGTCAATACGACGGAAAGAATGACAGCATACAGGGAGTGTCCTGCGCCGCAGATGATTCCGATGCTGATAGCCCAGAAAAGAAACATCAAATCCAGCGGATTTTTCACTGCCGTCCTAAAACGGACGATGGAGAGAGCACCCACCATACCCAAAGAAATCACTATATTAGACTGTATCGTAACTATGATGGCAGCGGTGATGAGGGCCACGCCGACCAAAGAAATGTTGAAGTTCTTAGAGTAGAATGTTTTGCGCGTGACTATGCGATAGAGAAGAAAGATATAGAGGGCGATCAGCATAGTTACAAATAAACAAATAACCACTGAACTCAGGGTGAGTTGCTGAGTACTCCAACTGTTTAGAAATGATTTTTTGAAAATGTCGGAAAAGGTGATAACTAAATGATTCATGACTATTTATCTTTTTTGCGTTAAAAATTATATTTCCTACAGAGATAGTATTTGGAGAAGGCCGTGCGTTCCAGTCCGTCAATATAAAGGCTGTTGTATATGAATTCTGGAAGAAAGTCGTCGTACTTCACCTCCATCAGGTGGAATCCCTTGGGCATGATAGGGCGGCTGACTATATGGCTGTCAAAGAAATGGTCGTAATCCTTTGAAGAAACAATATGTGTGTCGAAAGTCACCCGCACATTGCCTGTCGGATAGATGTACGGGATGCGTTGGTATTCCACGATGGTAGTGGGTCTCATCAGTCGTAGGACCATGTTTGACAGGAACTTTTGCAACATGGGCGGCTGATTCTGACCAATCGGCAGTGGATTGCAAGTAATAAGTTGAATCGTCTCCTCTCTTGTGAGGCTACAAGACTTTTTTAATGTTTTTTCTTGTTGCTTCCGCTTGCATTCTAGCTTTATCTGTGCATCAGAGCAGTTGTATATCCTTATCCTATATTTCTCACGCGGGTCAACTCCGTTCTCATTATCGTAATAGCATGAGTCTTGGTAGTCGTCAAAGTACACGCTCCGGATAGAATACATCCCTGCATGTCCTACATGAGGGTCTAAAGGAATAACGGCCTTAATTTGATTCTGAATGACGGCCATCATCTCTTCGGATATGATATATTTAAATTCGTGTCTATAGTGAGGGCTGTGTGTTTTCATTTCTTTTTTCCTTTAGGGCCTTCCTTTCTCCTTTCAATTATGATGTAGCCGAACATTGAGAGCCCAAAGAAGGCAAGGAGTGCTGACGACCCATAGCGTATTATTTTATTTCGAGTTTGTTTTGATAACAATCTCTTGGAGTTGTTTGTTTCTGCTGAAGGCAATGAGGAATCTGTTGAATCATTACAAAGTATGAGTTGGGCATGAGGATCTTTAATGACTGAGTTGGGATAATAAGTCATACCGCTTATGGTGTCTTGCCATACGTATGATTGATATTTTCCATGAGGATGGGCTTGCTCAATGTATTGACTTACAGTTTGGCCGCTCCTAAATTCTGTCCAAATGTCTCCGTCTGACAATTGCATGTCGATATAGATTTCCTGGTAAGGCATTCCCTGAATCCAATGCCTGTCTAAAAAATCCTTGTGTTGGAAAAGGTATGTTTTCAAAGAGTCTGGAGAGGGCATGGACGGCTGAAGCCATCCATATTGAGGACGGTCCCGATGGAACATATTCATCCACCGTATAGAGTTGGCGTGAGCTGCTGATTGGATAACATCTGCCAAAGAGTCGATGCCTTCTGAAACCAGCCAATCAATATATGGTCTGCTGTGGGTTCGGTATAGTTCAATAGTGTGCTTTCTGAACTCATCGTTCTTCATAAGAATGTAGAATGGTATAATTTGAGGACTATGGTATCTAATGAAATGGGTGGCGGGATAGTAGAAACCTAAATCGTAGTCCCAGACAGGCCCTCCGTAAAAAATGTAAGGGGGTTGGTCATAACAGTAAAAATAATTGCTTGATTGCCACATATCGAAGTTGCTGAATACTTCGTCAATAAGATATTTGCACGACCATGAGTGAATATCTAATATCGATTCTAACTGTGAGGTAGGGATGGTGTCCGCGCCATATATGGCATCAGTTAGTTTCTGTAACTCATCTTGATATTTAATGATTCTACTTGGGCTTTCTGATTCTAGCACGAAATATTGCTCTGACTCTCTGGAGTTAGAAAAGTAGTACTCTTCACGTAAAGCATATATGTTGACACCTCTGAAGAGGACTATCTTATTATCGTCATGATAGAGTCTGGTTGGTGATACCTCTATTTTTTCGGTAAGAAGGTACAGCCCGTTGTAAATTCCGTTTATGTATACATCTACAAATTTACTACTTGGTATCCAGCAATAGTCAAGTGTTTTTGCGTAGTCAAGGACTATCTTTGTTTTCAAATTGGATTCATCGTAATTATTGGCAATCAGTACCCAGTTAGTTGCAGGTGCCATCCCCAATAGACTGTCGGGCCGTTCCAGTTCTATTTGATATGGCTTTTTGGGGAATAACCAAGAACTTACACCTCTGCTTTTTAGTTTGATAGGACCTTTGTGTTCCAGATATAGACTATCCCCTGTGGGTGACATCAACGTCATCACCCCATATTCTTTGGCGTTCCTGTTGGTGTTTATTTTGGTTATGCTTATGGACGCTGTGTTGATAAACAGAGTGGGAATGTTGGCCGATTGGATGATGCGTAGCGAGATGTCATGTTTCCTGTGCCTGCCCAATATTGTGGTCTTGTATATTCTTCCAGTGTCAAGCACTGCCAAGCTTCCACCGGGGTTAATGACGGTGTCGCCAAAAGATAATTTAAGATTGGGTGTGTTTAACCTTACATTCTTGAGAGTGGTGTACGAAGGGAGAAAAAGGTAGTGGCATTCCTGAGTCTCGTCATACCATGGTTCGATATTGAGTACTTCACTCCCTGTCCTTACGCTGAATGTCAGCGTTTCATCATTGCTTGGTAAAAACAGCCCTAGTATGATTACGACACAAAAGATGGCAGTTCCGACAATTACTGGCAAGGTTTTGTTGTTTCTCATGGATGATGAAGTTTTGTGGATGCTGTTATCAACAACGAAAGAATGTTTTTTGTTGTGTTTGTGACTATGAATGAAAATAATTGTCACGGATATAGGTGCGCAGCCATTTGCTAGATTTCCATCTGTTTGGCAAATTATTGGGTTTTAGTATATTGTTCATAGACCATGTTGCATAATAATTGTGCAAAGATACGATTTTTTCTTCATATAGTTAAAATAGGTATTATTCTCAACCGCATAAACAGTGGCAAAACCACTAGTTCGGCTCTGAGACTTCGGACATCCGCTACATCGGGTATCCTCAGGCTCTACACTCTGCGCAATTTCTATTCTATTGGGAGCTGACCAGACTTCAAATTCTATTACTCAATCTTTTACAACACAAAATAACCATTTTACCTGAGAATACCAATTCTTTTGTGCTTTTTCTACTCAGTATTGCACTTGTAACTTGGAATATAGTCGATACCGAACTTTTGGCAATTAACCTTGGCCCGCATGAGGCTATGGATAAAGAATAGGAATTTGGTATTCCAAATAATTGTTGTATCTTTGCAAAACGAAATAAATGCTTTCCTATATGAGAAAAAATGCCTTTTTTACTATTTTAATGGTTTTGTTTTTTGTAAGTTCCGCCATGGCACAATCGGCCAAAGAGCCCGAGACCGACCCTGTTATTCTCAACCGCATTGACCAGTGGCAGGACCTCAAGTTCGGCTTTATGATGCATTGGGGCATCTATTCGCAATGGGGCGTGGTGGAGTCGTGGAGCATTTGCAACGAGCCGTGGATTGACCGTAAGGGTGCTGCCTACGACCAGTATAAGCACGACTATTTCAATCTTAACCGCACGTTCAACCCTACGCAGTTTCACCCCGACCAGATGGCTGCCGCTGCCAAGGAGGCCGGCATGAAATATGTGGTCTTCACCACCAAGCACCACGATGGTTTCTGCATGTTCAACAGCAATGAGACCGACTATAGCTGTGCGGGTGCCGACTGCCCCTACAGCCGCACGGCTCAGCCCGACATAACCAAGGGCATAGTGGATGCTTTCCGCGCCCAAGGTTTCTGGACGGGTCTATACTTTTCCAAGCCCGACTGGCACAATGACGACTATTGGGCACACGAGTGGGCCACCCCCGACCGCAATGTCAACTACGACATCAACGAGCACCCCGACCGCTGGGACCGCTACAAGACGTTCACCCACAAGCAGGTGTACGAACTCACCCATAACTATGGCGACATAGACATCCTCTGGCTTGACGGCGGCTGGGTCCGTCCCGAATGGAGCATCAACGACGAAACCCGTCCCTGGCTGGGCTGCTACCAGCGTGTGCAGGATGTGGACATGGACAAGTTGGTCAGCATTGCCCGCTCGGGCAATCCCGACCTGATTGTGGTGGACCGCAGTGTGGGTGGCCGCTATGAGAACTACCGCACGCCCGAGAAGGAGGTGCCCGACAGCCTGCTCTCCTATCCGTGGGAGACCTGCATGACCATGGGCGACAGTTGGTCATACGTGCCCAACGACCACTATAAGAGCACCACGCAGTTGATTCACATTCTCTGCGATGTGGTGGCCAAGGGTGGCAATCTGCTGCTCAATGTGGGTCCCGATGCCGAAGGCCGTCTGCCGCAAGAGGCCCTTACCCGCATGAAGGAGATAGGCTCCTGGATGGAGGTCAACGGCCGGGCCATCTATGGCACCCGTCCACTCTATCCCTACAGCAAGGGAGGCATCCGCTACACCCAAAGCAAGGACGGCAAGCACCGCTATGCCATTTGTCTGATTGCCGAACCCACCAAGAAGGCCACTTTTGAGCTGCCTTTTGTGGTGAAGGGCGTAAAGTCACTGGCTGGCAAAAGCATCAAGGCCGGCACCAAGGCGGGCAAGAGTAGCACTTCTCTCACCCTTTCCGCTGCCACCCCAATGGAACACGCCGTGGTGGTTGAGTTTTAGCCAGCGACGCATAAGGAGCGTTTTACACACGAACCCCTCTCGTTTCCGACTCGCTGCTCTAGCGGGTGGATAGTGTTCAGTATGTTGGTATAGTGTGCGTTGGTTTGGGCGGTGGTAAGGATTTCATAAGGAAAGCATCACTCCTTCGGGGAACTATTTGTAGTAGAGGAGGCTGAAGTTGGCCTCGGACAGGAGGTCTTGCGCCACGGTTTGCAGTTGCTCAGGTGTGACGGAAAGGATGTCGCGGTTCATCTCTTCGAGGGTATCCACATGGTCGAAGTTGAGGTAGGCCTTGCCGATGCTTTGCATTTCGTTGAGGCCGCTGTCGTTGGTGATGGCCATCTGTCCGATGAACTGTGTTTGGGCAGCGCGTAGCTGCTGGGGGGTGAGCTTGGTTTCGCGCAGACGGCGCAGTTCGTTCAGTATCAGTTGGGTGCTGCGGTCGGCAGCCCCAGTGTCCACTCCAGCATATATGTAGAAGAGACCGGCATCGGTGAAAGGTACGTATTGGGACTCAATGGTGTAGCAGAATCCTTCGTTTTCGCGCACCGACACGTTGAGGCGTGAGTTCATGGCGGGCCCGCCTAGGATGTTGCTCAGGAGGGTGAAGGCTGTCTTGCGCTCGTCGAAGAGGGTGGGGGCGGGACACCCGATGAGCAGGTGCACCTGGTGGGTGCGTTTGCCGACGGTGGTGTTGAAGTGGCGATACTGCACCGTGTTAGGGACGGGTGGATTTGGCAATAGAGAGGAGGGGTTGCCGGAAGGAGCGGGAGCCTGGAAGTGTTTTTCGCAGAGTTTCACCAGTCGGCTGAACTCCACGTTGCCCACAACGGAGACGACCATGCGGTCGGGGGTGTAGTTCTGGTGGAGGAAGTCGGAGAGTTGGGCCGAGGTGAAGTGCTTGACGTTCTTTTTGTTGCCTAGGATGTTGTGGGCAAGGGGGTGGGTGCCGAAAATCATTTCCTCGAAGTCGTCATAGATGAGTTCGGCGGGCGAGTCTTTGTAGAGGTTGATTTCTTCGATGACCACGTCTTTTTCTTTCTCTATCTCGTGCTGCGGAAAGATGGAGTGGAAGAGTATGTCGCTGAAGAGTTCTAGGCAGCGTTCCAAGTGCTGCGAAAGGGCGGAGGCATAGACGCAGGTTTCCTCCTTGGTGGTGAAGGCGTCCAGCTCGCCGCCCACGCCGTCGATACGGTTGCGGATATGGTAGGAACGGCGGTGTTCGGTGCCTTTGAAGATGGAATGCTCAATGAAATGGGCTATGCCCTCTTGGGCAGGGGTGGTCTCGTTGCGCGAGCCCACGTTGATGTATACACCGGCATAGACCACTGGTGAGTTGTTCTGACGGAAGATAATGCGGATGCCGTTGGGGAGGGTATGGTAGTGATACATGATGTCAATTCTGGGGTTTCCGATTTTTTGGGTGGGGGATGGAAAGGAGAGATAGGAAGAGTGAGGTGAAGACAATGCCGGCAAGGGTTTCCAACGTGTCCTCGCTGACAAATGAGATTAGCAGGATGCAGAGGAAGGCAGCGAAAAGGATGCGGCGGCAACTGGCGGTGCGCACGATGGCGCGGACGAAGAAAAAGACTATGGTCACAAATCCTACAAGACCAAAGGCCAACAGGAAGTTGAGGTACTGGTTGTGGGTGTGCATGTCCTTGTGGGCCAGGGCGGAATGGGATTGGTTGAGCCCTGCCTGGCAGACGTCCACCACGTCGCCTGTGCCTACCCCCAGCCAGGGGTGCTGCTTGAAGACTTTCCACCCATTGCCCCACAGCTCTAGGCGCTGCAACATGCTGAAATCTTTAACGCTGTGGTAGCAACGGTAGTTTTCCAATTCGTAGCACAACACGTATACCATCTTGCGTGGCCCGGGCTGCTGGTAAACGGGGTTGGCTATGCCTTTTTCGATGGCGGCAATGTCGTCAGGGGTAAGCTGGGCCACGCCGGCACTGTCTTTGGTCAGACCCAAGGCGTTCAGGTAGCGCAGAAGGGTAGGATAGACCGACCAACCCGAGTTGGAAACAGAGTCGTAGGGGAAACGGCTGCGCTTGGCCCATTCCTGCCGCATCTCTTTGTCGCAGACGTAGTAGTGGACGTAATTGCCGTTTTCAATCAGGCCGTCCTGTCCGTGTATGTAAAGTCTTCCATTGGCAGTGGTTTTGGGCAGTTCCTGGGTCGAGAGTGGCCGCAGGTGGTAGTAGTCGTAGCAGTAATAGCCGCAGAGCCCCACAGAGAGCAGTAGCACGCCCCCTACGAGGAAGAAGGCCACCGTGCGCAGGGGTCTTTCCATGCGGCGGCGATAGGCGAGGAGCAGCACTACGGCTGTTACTAATAGGATGATGAATGCCGTGTATGAGTGTATCAGCAGCAGGAAAGTCAGAAACCACAGCGACAGCAACAGGTTGAGGCCGTAGAGCCAAGGCCTCGGGTATTTCAGTGCTGCCCAGGCTAGCATGAACAGGGATAGGCAGAGGTTGAGACTGAAACGGATATGAGATATGTGCGGCACTATGTCGCGGTAGGGGAGGTCGGCAATGGTCAGGTATCGCACCAAGCCCATGCCTGTCACTACCAGCACGGTGCCTACGTAGCATATGCCTATGTTCATCGCCTCTTTGGCGTTGGGCCTGGGTGTGGTTAGGATGACCAGGGGCAGGAGAAAGAGCGGCAGTTTTTTCTGCATGTCGTAGAGGGCATAGGAGAGGTTGTCCGTACCCAAAAGCCACAGCAGGTGGACGGCCAACAACACCAGGAAAGCGTGCAAGAGATGGTTTTGCCTGAAGTCGGAAAACTTCTCGCGCCAGTTCCATTCCAACACCCAGTTGGCCAGCAGCAGCACCCACACAAGGTTGGTCATAAAGACCGACGTGGTCATGAAAATGACCAGCAGGCACAGCAGCAGGATGTATATCTTACGATGAATCTGGTTGCGCATCACTTAGAGAGGTCTCCCCTCTTAGATTTTTTGTCTATCGGCCTAATATCTTGTTGTATTCAGTGGTGTTGCCCAGTATTTCCACTGCTTTTTTGATGTCGGGGTCATGCCTAAGGGCGGCTTCGATGCAGCCTTTGCGGTAGTAGTAGTGCAGCACGATGGCATCGGCCAGCAACTCGCTTATCTCCTGGCGGTTGCGGTTGAGGTCCTCTTTCTTGGCATCCTTGTAGGTTTTCTCCAGTTGGTCTATCTGTTGCTTCAGATTGTCCATATAGTTCTCCTCTTCAGCCACTTTGCGCAGGTCGGCAATGATGTTCTCGGTGTAGGTCTTGTAGTCGTAGGTTTTGTCGGAGAGGTAATTCACAAAGTCGTTCCAAATCTCGTCGGTAATCTTAAATTGGCCGGCGGGGGCAATGGTGGGATGTTCCTGATGGAATTTCAGCGCATAGTTGAAAAAATGGAACCTGTTGTAGAGGGCCACCGAAAGGAGCGAACTGGCTTCGTGTTCCACCTCTATGTCGGGCTCGATGCCGAAACCGTCATAGACGGTGCGGCCGTTGCGTGTGTGGAAGGCCGTCTTGAGCGAGTCGGGCACCTTCATGGCACGTCCATTGGCATCGCGGTTCTTATAGTCGATGGCTTGGATGCAGCGGCCGCTGGGGATGAAATACTTCGACACGGTCACTTTCATCTGGCTGTTGTAGGGCATGGGCAGGATGTTCTGCACCAGGCCTTTGCCGTAGGACCGCTCGCCAATGATGACTGCTCGGTCTAGGTCTTGCAGGCTTCCACTGACAATCTCGCTGGCCGAGGCACTGTTGTCGTTGATAAGCACTGCAAGGGGAATGTCTAAGTCTTCGGGATTGAGGCGTGTACGGCTCTTGACATTTTTGGAGGCCACCTTTCCTTTGGTTTCGACCACCAACTCGCCCGACTTCACCCAGATGTTCACGATGTCCACAGCCTCGTTCATTAGGCCGCCACCATTGTTGCGCAAGTCTAGGATAAAGCCTTTCATGTCGGGATGGTCATGTTTCAATTGGTGGAAAGCCTCGCGCACGTTCTTGGCAGCATCTTGGGTGAACTCGTCCAGCCGCACGTAGCCTATGTTGCCCTCTACCATGCCGCTGTATGGCACGTTGGGCAGACGGATTTCGCCACGGGTAATCTTCACGTCGAACTCTTTGCCGTTCCGTTCCAGTCGCAAGACAACATCTGTGCCGGCCTGTCCGCGCATGGCGCTGCTCACATCGCTGGTGGTCTTACCTTTGGTGCTTTCGCCGCCTACGGCCACAATGCGGTCGCCAATCTTAATGCCGGCCTTGTCGGCAGGCAGCCCCTCGTAGGGCTCGGCAATGTACACGCTGTCGCCTTGCTGCTGAATGATGGCCCCAATGCCGCCATACTGTCCCAGTACCTGCATTTTCACATCCTCCATGTCGCTCTCGGCAAAATAGTTGGTGTAGGGGTCCATGGAGGCCAGCATGGCATCGATGGCCACCTTCATGGTCTTTCCGGGGTCAACGTCGTCCACATAGTTGATGTGGAGGTTTTTATATACATTGGCAAAGATTTCTAAGTTCTTTGTGATTTCAAAGCCTTTGTCGTTTGGGTCGTTCTGTGCCGCGGCGGTTAGGCCGGCAGCGACCAGTAGCAATAGCAGGATTTTTTGCTTCATATAGATTTCTTAATGTTAATTCTATTACTTGTTGGTGGGATAATTATTTGTTCTGGCTCACGCACTTGCATAGGCCTCTTGTTTGTATTCATACTGTTGGAGTGTCTCTTCGTAGTGTCCGAGCAGTTCGTCCACATCTATGTTTTGTGGCGAGATGAACATCACCAGGTCGTCCTCTTCGAATTTCTCGTTTCCCGAGGGGTTGAACAGAGTCTGGTCGCCCCGCTTGATGCCTATCACCAGTGCGTTGTACATCATCATCAGCTTTGCATCCTTGATGGCGCGTCCCACCAGCGCATGCCCTTTGGGAATCACCATGGTATAGTTGTTGATGTTGTGGTCGCTGTGGTCGTGAATCAGCATGTCGGGCTCCACATTCAGCTGGTCTCGCACCTTCGACACTTGGTCCTCGCTGCCTATCAGGGTCACGCGGTCGCCAGGCAACAGCTGTGTTTTCTTGTCAGGCAGGTCGTACACTTTGCCCGCACGTTCCATACTCACCACATTCACCCCATACACTTTGCGTATGCCACATTCGCGTAGTGTCTTTCCCGACCATGGCGAATAGGGGGTCACTGTCGTGCGGTCCATATAGAAGCTGTTCTCCAGTTCCTCCGGTACGGCAAACGAATTTTGGGCCTGACGTGAGTTAAGGTTGGTCACAAAACGGTCCTCGATGCGGTGGTAGAAATCAATGACGGGCTTTGAGGCCAGCACGATAATCACCACTACGATGGCTATCACCAGCAACAAGCCCACAGCAATGTGCACGTAGCGCGAAACAACCCATCCCACAGCAGTAAGGACTATGAAGTAGCGCAACAGCAACAGAGGCAGAACAATGGCCTGGCTGTTGCTGCCAATCTCCAGCATCTGGGCTTCCAGCTTCTTGTTCACCCCCTTCACTGCCAGGGCCCACAGGAACGGGGCCAGCACCAGCAGCGTGGCCGTCATGCCCAACAGGTTGCCCCATATTTCGGGTATGCCCAAGTCTTCGAAAAGGTTGTTTATGAAGGGCTTCAGCAATAAGATGCTCAGGAGCGACAGGGCTACGATGATGGCCCCATAGAAGAGGATGGTCAGCGCCTGCTGCTTGATAAAGTGGGTCAGTTTGTTCTGGTGGCCGGTGGTGCGTGATGAGCTGCTGTATTTGTCCAGCAATCGTTTTATCTTGTCGGGAATCTTGGGGTTAAGCCACTCGTAGGCTGGCGTGCCAGCCTTAATCATGTAGGGGGTAACAAAGGTGGTGATGATAGAGACCGACACGATGATGGGGTAGAGTTTCTCGTTGATGACCCCAAAACTCATGCCCAGTCCCGCTATGATAAAGCTGAACTCACCAATGTTGCAAAAACAGAAACCGCCTTGCATGGCTCCTTTCAGTGGCTTGCCGCTCAATAATATGCCTAGTGTGGCACTCAATGACTTAAAGACTAATACTGTCAGGGCTATGGCCAGTATGTAGTACCACTGATGCACCAGCACCTGCGGATTTACCAACATGCCAACCGACACAAAGAACACTGCCCCAAACAAGTCTTTGATGGGGGTGATGATGCGGTGGATTACGTCGGCCTCAATGGTCTCAGCCAGGATTGCCCCCATCACGAAGGCTCCCAAAGCGGTGGAAAATCCGGCAAAGTCGGCAAACACCACCATGCCGAAGCAAAGCCCCACGGCCACGATGCACAGCGTCTCCGCCGACATCCAGCGCCGCATCCAGCGCAGGAAAGAAGGTATCAAGAAAATGCCGAAGGCAAACCACACTATTAGGAAAAATACCAGTTTCACCATGCTCATGCCCAGCTGGGCACCGTTGAAACTCTTGCTCACGCTCAGGGTGGAAAGAATCACCAGCAGCAATACTGCCACCAAATCTTCTACCACCAGTACGGCCGTCACCGTGCTGGTGAATTTCTGCTGTTTCAACTTCAAGTCTTCGAACGACTTGATGATGATGGTCGTAGACGAAATTGAGAGCATACATCCCAAGAAGATGCAGTCCATGTCGCCCATGCCCAGCAGATGCCCCACCGTGTTGCCCATCACGAACATCACGGCCAACTCCGTCAGGGCCGTCACCGCGCCGGTGGCTCCCACCTTCCGTAGTTTCTTGATGCTGAATTCCAAACCCAAAGCAAACATCAGAAACACTATGCCGATGTCGCTCCACACATGAATATTGCTATCGTCGCTGATGGCAGGGAACCAAGGGAAATAAGGGCCAATAAAGAAACCGGCCACAATGTAGCCAAGCACCAAAGGCTGCTTCAGCCATTTGAAAATAACCGTAATTACGCCGGCCGTAATTAAGATGATGGCCAAGTCTAGGAATATAGGTGGCAGAGACGACATATTTTTTTCAATAAATAACTTTTTATATAACGCATCAATGCCTTGGTTATTGTCCTGAAATGCTTCAAAAGTTCATTTTTTGTCATTCTGAATTATGAGTATGGCAGCAGACGCTCAGAATTTAGAATTCTTTGAATGTTGCATTTCACCTTGTCTCATAGCTGTCGAGAGGCCATTGGGCGTTCAAAAAAACAAGGCTCTAGTTTGATAAAAGACTGATTTTTTAGCAGCCTCGAAGAGGCTGAATCTCAATAACCCCATACTAAGCGACCAACGGGAGCGCAGTGTGGGGATAGCGAAACCCCTACTACTCAGCGTGTCGAAGACACGCCACATTGAGAAATACGAGCAAGAATCAGTCATACTTTGTACTAGAGCGAATATTAATAACACCGTACAAGCGGAGCGCAGTGCGGTGACTGATAGCCAACACATCGGGTGCGTCTCGGAGTGAAGAAAGTCCTGTGGACTTTCGATAGTGGCACAATGTGCCACGGAGAATGAAACGGCCTCGCCTATGTGCCAATTGCGGATAATCATTAAAGTGATTATAGTTTTTAGTTTTACTTTATTAC